>CADCPM010000122.1 GCA_902803315.1 uncultured Coriobacteriaceae bacterium | reverse complement strand
TCTGCCCGAGCTCGGCCTCGACCACCGTCGCCAGCCTCTGTATGCCGGCCCGCATGTCCTGCGGGCGCGTCTGCACCATGATCCTGGACGGGTTGGAGAACGGGTTCACAGCGAGGCCGCCGCCCTCATGACCATCGACACCTCTCGCTCGCAGGCGCCTGCCGGGACGAGTATCTCCACGCCGCCCACGCGCACGACGACCGGCGCGCCGGCCGCGGGCGCGGCGTCCCGCACGTCGCGATCGTTCCCCAGCTCGACGAACGCCGGCGCGAGCGCGCACACCCGCTCCTCGCGGAGCCTCCTCACCCAGACGTACATCGTTGCCGCCGGGACCCCGTTGGCCGCGCACCAGTCCTTGACCGTCATGCCGCTTGCCAGGCACTTCTCGGCCTGGGCGAGCCTCTCGTCCCTGCTCATCCTCTCCATGCGCCAATCCTCCCATCGATCGTTCTGACGATGAGAGGATTATCGGTTTGCAAACCTGGAATTGCTAGATGCCTATGTTTTGACGCTTACGGACAATTTCGCTTTGAAGGTGACGCGTGGAGACGCGACGATGCTCTATGCAACGAGCCACGGAGACTATACGATCCGATTTCATCTGCGGCTCGATCACAGGATCGATGGACAAACGATGAGAGCCGCATTGGATAAGACTGCGCAAAGGTACCCATATTTCTGCGTCTCCCTCAAACGTAGCGAACGTGAGTATTACTACGAGGAAAACAGCAGTCCGATCGCGTTGCTCCACACGAAGGAAGCGGTAGCGCTTGGCACCTCGGAAACGAACGGCCACGTTTGGGCCGTGTGCTACGACGAGGACAATCTGTATATTGACTTCTTCCACGGGCGTTCCGACGGAACGGGCGTGTACTCCCTGATCGCCACGCTGCTGTACTACTATTTTGGCGAGAACGATGTCCCTGGCATAAAAACGCTGGATACGCCAGTCTCGGAGGCCGAGACACGCGATCCGGTGGACGACCTGCCCCCGATTGACCTCAGCACACTCAATCTCCCGCCCTCACCAAAGGCGCTGCAGCTTATGCAGGAATCCGGTCTTGAGCATGCGGGCGGCAAGGGACTGATTCTTAAGCTCATGATTCCAGAAGAGCCCTTCCTTCGGTTCGCCAAGTCGCACGACGGTACGCCTGGCATATTGCTGTCGGTGTTGATCGCGCGAGCGATCGAACGCATCCACCCGCATCACGAGTTGTCGCTCATCAGCAATTACGTTGTTAACGCACGCCCCATGCTAAAGGCAGACGACACCTTCCACAATTGCACGAACAGGGTCGTATTCCACTACGACGACAGGGTCCGTCAGGCTTCCTTGGAGAAGCAGTGCACTATCTATAGAGGGAAAACATTTGTGCAGGCGGATGAGGACACGATTGTGCAGGGGATGACGATCGCGGGATCCATGGCACAGATGATTCTGGATATGCCGGACTTCTCGACGAAGGCGGCGTTCGCACGGCAGGCGATGGAAGGCACATACGACGCCGCCACTTATATGGTCAGCTATGTTGGGAAATGGAGATACCCGCAGCTCGGCAAGCACATAAGGGAGTTTTGGTTGGAAACGCCAAGCCATTCGTTCCCGCTGATCGAGCTTGCGGCTGTGAATGGAAACATCTGCGCCTCAGTCCTCCAGCCATTCTCTGAACGGCTCTACTATGAGGCGCTGCTGGAGGAACTTCGAGACAATGGCATACCTTACATAGACTGCGGAACCGCGTCGGTTAACGTGGCTACGATTAGACCTAACGGGTGAGCAATACGTCCGCAGCGTTACGAGCGCAGCATTTATCCCTATAATATTATTCCAACGCCCGTAAGCACACGATAGTGTGCCGCATTTGCGAGGAGAGTCCAAGATGAAATTCGACGATTTGACCGAGGAGCAGAAGGCCAAGGTTCTGGCATGCAAGACCCCCGACGATCTTCTTGAGCTTGCAAAGGCCGAGGGATACGACCTCAGCGACGAGGAACTTGATGAGATAAACGGTGGAGAAAAAAGCTTGGATGGAACGATCCCTACAGGTGCGGTAACTATACCTGCTAAGCCAATATGCACGATAACATAGGGAGAAGCGACTCAGGGTCCAAGACGTTTTGCATGGACTTCTCCGAGCGCATGCGCACCCTCGCGCTGGCACCCGCTCTGGACGTGCACGTTGCCGACCACTGCAACCTGCGTTGCAAGGGCTGCGTGCACTTTGCTCCGCTCGCCCAAAAGCGCTTCCTCGACCTTGACGCCTACGAGGCGGACCTGTGTGCGATTGGGGCTGTTCCCAGAATAGAGAGTTATTTCCGCGGCCTCTTCCTCATGGGAGGGGAACCGCTCCTGCACCCGCGCGCCACCGACGTGATTACCCTCACACGTCGGCTGCTTCCGCACATCCGCATCGTGCTCGCCACAAACGGCATCCTCCTCAGGCGCATGGGTGACGAGTTCTGGGACGCGCTCGTTAGCTGCGACGTCGAGTTGCATCTCTCGTCCTACCCTATCAACATGGACTACGACAGCCTCGCCAAGATGGCAAGGGATCGCGGCGCCAACGTGGACTTTGCCATGGACCTCACCGGGCGCGACGCTGCAAAGCAAGCCTTCCTCAAGCTTGCCATCGACCCCGAAGGCCGGCAGGACCCGCTCCGCTCCTTCAACTCCTGCTTCTTCGGTGGGAGCTTTATGCAACTGGCCAACGGCAGCATCTGGAACTGCCAAGTCGCAGCCCACCACGCCACGCTCGACGAAGCTTTCGGATGGAAGATGGCAAGCGAGCCCGCCGACGAGCTGCCATTGTCGTCCATTGCGTCGATTGACGACATAGAGTCGTTCCGCCGATCGGCGCACCCTATGTGCCGCTACTGTGCCAACGATCAGATGGGCATCGTAACATGGTGCCGGTCACGTCGTGACGAAAGCGAGTGGCGCGCGTGAACAACAAGCATTTTCCAAAATGCGGGACACGTCCAGAGGGCAACTCAGCGGACATGCTGATGAGGATAACTAGCCCTGCTCATTGCAGAGCCAAACCATCAGTCGAAACTCCGATCTCGCTCAGGTTCGTCCAGTCGGACTGTGGTTCGAATAGCTCGTTCGTTCGAGGAACGCCAGAAGCCTCGTGCGAATAGCGTCCATCTCCTCGACCTGCGTGTAGCGCGATATGAGTGCGATGCCCGTCAGGATGCTGGCAAGGCCACCGCTTTCCCCCAGGTAGACCTGTGCGTCGGGGATGTCCTCGTACATCTCGATGGACTCGCACAGCCCGCGCAGCTCCTCGGTCGTCTCGTGCACGAGGACTTCGCTGCCATCACGAAACCGACTGTCTGGCCACACGCTCGCGCAGGCGGACGCGAAGACCGCCAGACCCGTGAAACCGTCAAACAGATCGGGGGGCACCCACCCTGAAAGTCTTTCCGTAGGCATCCACATATCCCCACGCCATCCGTCCGTTCGGCGTCCGGATTCCCAGGTTAAGCATCGCGTGGAAGACCTTTTTAGCCGCTGCTTCCGCGTCTTCTGTAGCAAGAGGCTCACTGAAAACCTCAGGAGTAAAGCCCCCGCGGTTTTGCAGGTCGCTCGCCCCTTGGTTCTGCGCCCGCAACTGCTCGCCCTGGGTGCGCCAACCAAGCGCGCCATCGATGAAGGCCACAAGGGCGGGCATGAGCAGTGAAGACGCGACGGAGCGTGCTTGGACATGCTCGCTCGGGCGGGGCTGCGCCTTTTCTGCCATCCCCGTCGGTCTCTTCCAAAGAATGATGACCGCGCTGTCTATGCTTATCCGCCCGTTCATGACCGATTCCGCACTGGCCGGTCTCTTAGCCAGTCAAAAAGGGCGTTCCGCTGAGGATATTGCGTGCTAGGAAACTTGGCCGCTCTTGAGTACCTCCATCGTAGCGTTGTCCAGGCAATGGGGGGTACTCCCCCTTTGCCTTTAAAGTGGCTTTTCCACCATTGTTAACACTCCAACAAGCGGCTATCGCTACACCTCAAAACTGTTATAATATCTATTCGTTTGGCACTGCGTTAGAGATTTGTAAACAATGTAGCGCCCAACGGGTTGATACGACTTGCAATTTACAAGCAAAAAAGCAAGAGAGGTCCTATGAAAACTGTAAGTATCTACGATGCGTCAGCCGCCAAGCGTAAAGTTGAGAAAGAGCAAAAGGCCTGGAAGTACATCCAGGATCTGAGCAACCTGAACGCCGAAGATTTGGAAAAGGTCGCTGTCATCGACGGAAACAGGAAGTACACCTATAAGCGCATGTTCCGGGAATGGGAGCGCTACGCCGCAGTGTTTAGCGCGCTGAACATGACAGAAGAGCAACATGCCCGTGTAGGAGTACTGGGTTCCACCTGTGCAGAGGTCATCTTTGCGTTCTACGGTCTCAATATGGTAGGCGCACAGACTTCCATAGTGGCATCTTGGAAAGCCTTTAACGCTACCCAGATCGAGGAGACCATCCGTCAGGAGAAGCTGACGGACTTCATCGTCACGGACGACCTGGCTCAACCGGACCTGGTTGGCGAGCTTCTGCGCAAGCAGAAGGAGCTGGGGCTCAACCATGTGATCGTTATGCACGTAACCATGGCTGGCGCCACTGCTATGCCAGTAATGACAGCGTCTCAGGACATGAAGAACATCTCCATGAAGATGCTCTACTGGCCGTACTGCATGGAGACGCTGCTGGCACGCTATGGCAACGGTCCGGTGCACTATGCTCAGCAGGAGACGGACGAAAACGCCCTTATCATGCACACCACCGGCACCACCAGCGGAACCGGAAAGCCCGTGCCCATGTCGGACAACGCGCTGAACGCGGCAGTGCAGGGCTTTATGAAGATAAAGAACATATCTCTGCCCTTCGACCACCTGGTAACGGCAACCATGCTGGATCTCAGCAACTCCTACGGAATCATCGACCAAGTTCACCTGCCCTTTTCAATGGGCGCAACGTTGGTTACCGTTCCGCTCGGCTTCCTGAATCCATGGTTCTACAAGGCCATCTCGGCCTATCGCATCTCGTTCCTGTTCAGCGCTAGCTACATGTTCGATCGCTGGATGAAGATGCCCGAGGATACCGACTTCGACTTCTCCAGCATGAAGTTCGTTGCGCTTGGAGGAACGGCGGTATCGGCAGCGGAAAAGAAGCGCTATAACGAGTTCATTGAGGCTCACGGCGGCAAAGACGTGGCGATTCTTAACGGCTATGGCCTGTCGGAGCTGGGTGGCGCCTGCTGCCTCTCCTCGCCGGCGCTGGACGACGAGTCCATCGGCTACGCGCTGCCTGGAATCATCATCCGCCTTTACGACGAGCAGAACGGCAACTACTTCTCGCCCCGCGGAAAGGGTGGCGAAGGCGTGCTTTACCTAACCTCTGCGGCCATGGCTGGTTACGAGCTGGACGGCGAGGAAGTCATCAAGGTCGAGATGATCGACAAGAAGCCCTATGTGTGCACCAACGACCTGGTGCGCATGGAGCCAGACGGACGGATTATCTACCTTGGTCGTGCCAATCGCTTCTTCATGCGCGACGAGAACAGAAAGTACGAGTCCGGCAGGGTGGAGACAGAGTTTTCCCGCTTGGAAGAGATCAATGGCTGCGCCATCGTGCCGGTGTACTACAAGATAGAGCACGATACTATTCCTATGCTATGCGTCGAGACCGTTGAGGGTTCCGGTGAGCCGCTAGACGTCGTCCATAATGCCCTTTGCAAGGTATTCGTCGAGGAGAAGACGCTGTCTGAGGAAAACATTCCTTCCCGTGTGATGCTGGTGGAGAAGCTCCCCAGAAACACCAACGGCAAGATAGACCTGTATTCTCTCAACCAAGGCAAGGTCTCTGGCGACATATACATTGTGGAGCCAGTCCGCGAAGCAGACCAGCTGACGGACTTCACCTTGGCATCTTTCGAGGAAGACAGCTCGTCGGACGTCGTCGAAATGGTCATTGGTGGAATAGCCGCCGACATCAAGGACAGCGCGCCCGTGAAATTGCCCATGGTAGACCTAGAGGAAATGCTCGAGAAGATGGCTGAGATTTCGGACTCGATGCCTCCGATGCCTCCTATGCCTCCGATGCCCGAGATGCCTCCTATGCCCCCCATGCCCGAGATGCCCTTCATGTCTCAGATGCCCTTCATGCCTCCCATGCCTCAGATGCCTCAGATGCCCGATATGTCTCAGATGCCCTGCATGCCTTTCATGCCCATGTCAGGCGAGAATGGATGGGCATTCCCCGGAATGAACGGCAACGGCATGGAGCAGCTGGAAGACTTCAAGTCCAAGATGGATGAGTTCTGGGGACGGCAGCTTGAAATGCAAAAGTCGTCCATGGAAGCAATCAACGAGTGGTTAAGCTCGTTCCTTAGTTTTGGTCCGCAAAAGACGAATGGCTAATTAAGCAAGCGTAGCAACGCTAAAGCCTTAATTAGGGACAGGCCCCAAGTTGAGTTTGCAAATTCTCAACTTGGGGCCTGTCCCTTAGTCAGGGTTTCATCGATAGGCCAATTCAAATCGCTTAACAGCAGGAGGTCGGCGTCGAGAGTCCCTGCGTTATGAGTCTCTATGGCAGATGCTTTAG
Organism: uncultured Coriobacteriaceae bacterium; assembly: GCA_902803315.1. GTDB lineage: Bacteria > Actinomycetota > Coriobacteriia > Coriobacteriales > Atopobiaceae > RUG440. The sequence goes on along the minus strand of CADCPM010000122.1, from coordinate 7,498 downwards.
CACCTCGTCGAAGTCTTCCCACTCCTCAGTGGCCTCCCTTTCTTCCAATAGGAAGCCCTTCACATCCAAATCGCTGTCGTAGAGGAAGTCCATGCAGTACTCGGGCTTACCGTCGTACCTCTCGGTGTGGAAGTTGTCGACTGAGTTCAGAATAATGCGTGCGCTCGTGGAGGTGTCCCTGCGTTTGTCGATGACGTACTCGGCGCCATTGTCGCTAAAGGACACGCGCAGCCACTCCGGCATGAGCGAGATGCGCACGCGGATGTCGCCCGCGCCCGAGTAGGCGTACATGATGCGCTCGATGAGCATTTCCTCGACTGCAAGCTGGATCTTGCCAGCCCGAAGGCGTTCGTATCCAATGTTGCTGACCAAGTTATTAACAAGAGCCGCCACCGGACCAATCGCATAGCTGGAGTTCTTCACGGTGATCTCGAACACCGTTATGCCGCCCGCGAGCTCCTCGCCCACCTCAAGCTCGTGCAACTTCCCCAACATGCTCATATACAACGCACGCTGGTCGAGCTTTCCGTTGACGTTGAGGGGGAACTCACTAAAGGAGAAGACGTGCGTGGGCACCTTGTAGCGAGGCATGCGAGCTCTCAGGGCCTCGAGCACGCGCCCCTCGTCAAACGGTACTGCACCATGGGTGATCACGCAGGCCTCAACGCTCTCGCCGAAGATGGGATGCGGCGCACCCATGACCTTGGCATCCGCCACGTTCTCGATGGAGGTGAGCTCCGCCTCGATTTCGGACGGAGAGATGTTCTCGCCGCCACGAATGATAACGTCCTTGATGCGTCCAGCAAGGCGCAGGTATCCCTCGGGGTCCAAGAAGCCCAGGTCTCCCGTGTGCAGCCACCCGTCCGCATCGATTGCCTGGTCGTCTGTGGACAGTCCCTCGTAGCCGTTCATGAGGCAGAGGCCGCGGGCCAGAACCTCGCCCACCTCTCCCGTTGGCAAAGTCGAACCATCCAAGTCCGCGATGCGCAGCTCAACGCCATCCACGGCACGTCCAACCGTACCCGCTCGCAGCTCAACGAGGTCGGAGGGCCTGACCATAGTAAGCGGCGCTCCTTCGCTTTGCCCGTACATGTTGATGAAGGTGGCGTTCGCGAAATCCAGCTCAAGACGCATCATCTGCACAGGTGTGGACATGCCGCCTGCGATGAGGCATGTGTGCAGATGAGGTACGACCATCTTGCCAAAGCCATCGGCACCAACAAGGCCTTGGTAAACGGCTCCCACCGCAGCCATGTCGCTCACCTGGTTTTTGCCCACCATTGCAACGAGCGCGTCGGCTCGATAGCTGGCAGGCAGACACACCACGGAGCCCAGTATGAGGTAAACATAGCTGGTAAGCAGGCCGAGGATATGGAAGAGCGGCACTGCAACGCAAATGGAGCCACCCATCGTTCCCTCCAAGCCCTCCATAAGGGCTCGCGCGTCGGTAGTCAGCGCTCGCTGAGAGACGCACACGGCCTTGGGGATCGACGTGGTGCCACTCGTAAAGATAATAAAAGCGGTATCAGCCTCTTCGTTAGGCTGACGTTGCTCGGCGAGCCCTTCCTCTCCCGCAAAGGCACTCGCAAGGTTACAGACGTCATTCCTTGCGTCCACGCAGTGGGAAGGATCAATGCCAACCTCGTTGGCAAGCGCCTCCATCGCGTCATCGCGACGTTTGGTCTGGCCATTGTCGCCACAGACGAGAAAGCGCGCATTCGCCCTCTGCAACAACTCGGCCGCATCGTCAATCCCCGTGCTGTAATTAACCAGCAACGCCACTCCACCTGCACGCACGATGGCAAAGAAGGCTACGAGCCAGTTCGCCGAGTTGTATCCCCAAAGCGCCACGCGGTCGCCCTTTGCAAGACCCATCTTGTGCAGTTGCGCCGCAAATCCAGCCACAGCAGCGCGAAACTCGCCATACGTAACGGACCCCTGTGAGTCAACGATAGCCGTGGCACCGTTTTGTCCACGATTCAGCATCTCAGAAAAGAGCATTGGTCGATTCCCATCTCTCGAGGGTATGCGACTATTGTCGCAACAAGCGCCTTGTGTTGCATACCTAAATACTCATGGCATGTAATTGTACACTACCGCCATTGAAGTATGAATTTGGTTTCCCGTTGCTGTTCAGACCCCCACGACTTCGCCGGTCCCGCATGCAGCTCCATGCTCGCTTCGCTCGCTCACTTCGTGAGTCGCCGCTTGCGGTCCAGACAAAAGCGCGGGGGTCTGAACAGTAACGATTTCCCAATCGAGGGGGACATGCAATAGCCCTTCTCCTTGTGAGTTTTATTCAGTGGCTGGTACAATTGTTTATGCGGTCAACAAAACTGTGCAGACGGACGATCGCGGAAACAGGGTGGTGTTATGGCAAAACGGACGACGCTTCACAACAGCGTGCTCGCTACGCTGGGACGTACCTATGCGTTGCAACAGGAGGACCTGGGAGACGACGCACGCCTTTCCGCAAAGGGCATGACGTTCGAAACGGAGAGCTGGAAGATCCCAGAGGTAGGACACCTCTGCGTCATGCAGATGAACGCATTCTTTGGGCTGATGCGCATGGAGACCGCCATCATAGCCCCAACGGACGTCGATTTCCCGCTCTTCAATCTGGATTGGGTAAACGCCTTCGGAGCCGAAACCCAAATCGCAGAACTATACGACACGCAACTTATACCTTGGCCGGACGAATGCCACGACGCATTCGAATTCGTCTGCACTCAATACGCAGACCTTCCTGACGCTCCCGCCAAGGATCCCCATTGGTACGACGACATCCTCTACCCCTGCTCGTTCCATAAGAAAGGCAGGGGACTTACGGAGCGCATGTCAAGCGCCGCACAGGATTACCTAGCGGTCTACGTCGAACTGCTTGCGTCTGCCCCATCTTGCGACTCGACGGAAAAGGCGGCAAAGGTCCAGGCCTTCGCCGAGAAGCTGTTCGAGGAAGGCGGGCCGGCGGTCAATCAGGTCACCAAGCTCTTCGGCAAGCAAACGGCAAAGCGACTCGTCCTGCAACACATGTACGGAACTCGGTTATCGAAATAGCGAAGCCATATCTGGGGGTTTGAAATGCTCTTGTTCTTAGCAATGTTCCTCGTCGCGCTCGTGTTCAGCAGCATCGGGTTCAAGAAATACGTCTGGTTTATCTCAATCGGTTATGGCTTCTCGGTCGCGGCAATTGGCGTCGCGCTGCTTATCGCCGGACGCGAGCAACTGACTGCGGGCACGATATGTGCCTGCGCCCTCTTTATCGCCTACGGCCTCAGGCTCGGAGGATACCTCGCGTTTAGGGAGCTACGCTCATCAAGCTATAACTCCAAGATGAAGGCCGAGATCAAAAGTGGCGAGGGTATGAGCATGGTAGCCAAGTGCGCCATCTGGATCAGCGCCGCCCTCCTGTACGTCTGCGAGACCTCCCCTGTTATCTTCAGATTCGCCAACGGTTCCGGATCCGATGCCCTGTTGGTGGCCGGCCTTGTAATCAGCGCCGTTGGCCTTACCGTGGAAACCGTGGCCGACCTGCAGAAAAACGCTGCGAAGAAGGCCAATCCCAAGCGTTTTGTCGACACGGGGCTGTTCCGCATCGTTCGCTGCCCAAACTACTTTGGCGAGATGCTGTTTTGGACGGGCGTGTTCGTCGGTGGCATTTCGATTTATGCAGGTCCCATACAGTGGATCGTAGCCCTTATCGGCTACATCGGCATCATCTACGTCATGTTCGGAGGGGCACGCAGGCTGGAAATCCGCCAGAACAGGTCGTACGGCAAAGATCCGGAATATCGACGTTACGTATCAACGACACCCATCATGATTCCGCTTGTCCCTCTTTACAGCGTAGAGAAATACAAGTGGCTGGTTGCGTGACCCTATAGCAAACGTGATGGCATACCTCACTCTGCCAATAGCTCCTCTAGGGTTTCGAACAGCAGATCGGGCTCGACCGGCTTTGACAGATGGGCGTTCAACCCGGCTTGCATGCTGCGCTGTACGTCTTCATCGAATGCGTTAGCAGTGAACGCGATAATGGGTATGGTTTTGGCGTCTGCCTGACTTGTGGCGCGTATGGTTCTCGTCGCCTCCAAGCAGTCCATCTCGGGCATACGCATGTCCATCAGGCTCGCTCACTTCGTGAGTCGCCACTTGCGGGCGGGCGTTGGCACGAGGTGTGAACTGCAACGTCGGGATGCCGATAGAATCAGGCATTCAAGAAATCCTAAGCATTCGCCAGGCAACTGGCCCTACAATAGAAAGAGTAATTGACGCCCTATATGAGGAGGACTATCTGTGAAGATCACGTCATTCAATCCGCTTATCGTATCGGCTGACCCAAAGAACACCATCAAGCTGTTTGAGGAGCTAGGCTTCGTTCGACGCCATAGGAAAGGCAGCTTGGACGGTCGCGAGGATACGACCAGCATACGCATGAAAGACGCAAATGGTTTCTATGTGGACATCGTCGAGGCGCCGGGCGTCAAGCAAGACATGGTTACGATTCGCATGAACGTAGATGATTTCGATGCAGCAAAGGAGTTGCTGGAGAGCCATGGCTTTACGGCTTCCCCGCAAGGAAACGCCACCGACTCATCCTCTAAGTCCATTGGAATGTTCTCGCCAACGGGATTTTCGTTTAGCCTGGTGGAGCACATCAAGCACTAGGCATGTGTGCGGGCTAAACGATACGAGTAGCTATTTGCAACCATAGAAAGGAACCACATGAAGATCACCGCATTCAACCCCCTCCTCATAACGTCCCACGCCGCAGAAATCGTTGCCTTGTTTGAGGAGCTCGGCTTTGAGCAAGCCCACTCCAAAACCGGCATCCCCGGGGACATAACTAGCTACGACCTCAAGTACGGCGAGGACTTCCGTGTGGACGTCACGCAGGTCGATAGCGTGCCGCAGGACATGACGACGATTCGCATGAACGTGCGCGACTTCGACGAGGCCCATGACTTCCTCATTTCCAAGGGCTTCAAGGACGTCAATAACGGCAAGCCCACCGACACCGGGACCTCCAAGGCCACGATGCTCGTCTCGCCCTCCGGCTTTAGCATTAGCATTGCCCAACACATTCGCAAGTAAGGGAAGCGACGCATCCCTATCATCATTAAGGATTGGTGATTGCATTGAGTAAGGAACAGCGCTCCCTCCTTATGCGCGGTATGGGGGCATTTGCCGCAGCACTGGTTGTGTTGCTGGCTGTTGGGACGTTTGCAGACTATCAGGTTGCTCAGGCAATCTATGCGCCCAGCAATCCTCTTGTCATTTTCGTCTCGACCTTGGGGCTCTTCCCAATGGCCTATCCTGCCTGCATCCTTTTGGGCGTGCTTGCGCAACGTTCTCTTGCCAGTCAGAAACCGCAGGCATTGCGCGTCGTAGGAGCCATTGTATGCGTAGCACTCGCTTTGCTCTTCGGCGCCTTGATTACGAGGGCGGTCCTCTCGAAACTCGAGGGCTTCGGCGGGATAGTTGGATTCGAGCCTCCCAGACTCGTTGGCATGGGCATCGGTGCCATTATTGGTGCTGGACTATGTGCGCTGGGCTTCAAAGCGGGCAAGGCTAACGACGCCAAGGATCTTGCGCGCCAGGTAATCATTGTGGTCGTGGCGTTGGCCGTCTCGTTCTTGGCGGTCGAACTCGTGAAGTCCTTTATGCTGCGGCCTCGTCCGCGCCTGCTGTTTGCAGGATACGAGGGCATCGATTTCTGCCCTTGGTACCGCAAATTCTCGAATGCTGGGGATTTAATGGCGACTCATGGCATAGAAAAGGATGCCTTTAAGTCCTTCCCCAGCGGTCACTCTTTGCAGGCAGCCGCCTTCCTCGCTGCATTCTACGGCCTGAGCCTCGTATACCCTAGCCTGCGGCAAAAGCTGGGCATCGCGCTTGTGGTCGAGATTGCCTTCGCTCTTACCGTAATGGTCTGTCGCATGATTTTGGGTGCTCACTTCTTGTCTGACGTCAGCATGGGCGCGCTCGTGAGCGCTGCCACGTTCTTCGTCATAATGGCACTGGAAAAGCGCCAGGCTCAAAAGTCGCCAGCCTCGTCCAAATAAAGAACGCGGCGCCCCAAGTGAGGGAAAGGCCCCAAGTTGCCGTTTTGAAAAACCGCAACTTGGGGCCTTTCCCTCACTTGGGGTCTACATTACCCATATGTTACTTACACGTAGAACAACATGTCGTTATAGGACGGGACGGGCCAGCGATTCTTGCTGCAGATTACCTCCATGTCGTCAACTGCCGCGCGAAGCTCTTCCATCGCCGGCAACACCTCGTCACGATACGCCTCGTCCAAAGCCGCGGGGTCTTCTATACCACGCACCGCCGCATTCTTCTTTTCAAGCGCATCGGTAAGTTTCCACACCGTATCGGCACCCTTGTTCAACTTCTGGCAAAGCTCCTCCTCCATGATCGACGTGATGCCGATCTTGTCCTTGGCAGCCAAGTCAGAGGCGATGTCGCCTGCGTATGCCATGATGGCAGGCACGTACAGACGACGGGCCATATCGCACATGACGTTTGCTTCGATGTTGATGAGCTTGGCGTATTGCTCCGCCTTGGCAACATAGCGTGCGTGCAGTTCCGCCTCGTTGAGCACGCCATACTTTTCGAACAACGCGACGTTTGCCGAATCGATAAGCGCGGGCAGCGCATCGGGTGTGGTCTTCAGGTTGGGCAATCCGCGACGTGCGGCCTCGGCGCCACATGCCAGCCCGATTGCGTCAAGCTGAAGTGGAAGAACGGGCGGCTTGCCCCCGCGCGCTGGTATCAGCTCATTCGGGTCGCGTCGCTCGGCCCGCTTCCCCGCGCGTAATGTCAAAAGGGGTTTAGCCCTCATTGACATTACGCGAGGCCGGTTACGGTAATGCGACCTTGCGGTTCGGCGTACTGGTTGGGGACGGTGTGGTCGCATGCCGCGACCAGGTAGCTCGTGAACGCGTCGTAGTCAAACGCAAAGGAGATGGGAGACTGCGACTCCGTGGCCTGCTTGAACACGTGGTACGTATCTCCCCCGCCGCACAAAAAGCCGGTGGTGGCCACCGAATACGTGGCGTTCGCGTCGAAGTCGCGCCCACCGACATCGGAAATCCTCACCCGCGCGCCCACCTCTGCTGGCGAGGGGTACGTGGAATCGGGATACAGAGGCCCCTCCTTGTAGGGCACCGAGGCGTCTACCGTAAAGGTTATGCCCGATACCTGGGGAAATGCTGCTATCCCCTTCTTTTTGCCAATAGCCTGGCACGCCGCCTCCAAAGCCTCGTGCAGCTGCACGCCCGTTACGTTAATAACGTATAAGTCACTCGAGAAGGGCAGGACCGCCTTAATCGACCCAAGCGTTATATCGCCCGCAACAATCGACTCCCTAATGCCGCCCCCGTTGATAAGCCCAACGTCGATCTCGCGCTTCAGCTCCTGCGACGCCGTCCAGCGAAAGGCCTCGGCGATGAAGTCACCGAGATTGGTCTCGCGGAGCCGCACGCCCTCGCGG
>CADCPM010000121.1 GCA_902803315.1 uncultured Coriobacteriaceae bacterium | reverse complement strand
GTGGGGATGCCTGGACTCGAACCAGGGAACCCAGAGGGAGCGGATTTACAGTCCGCCGCAGTTGCCGCTGTGCCACATCCCCATTTTTCCGTTTTCAAGCACTTGTCGGCCTTCGTTCTCCGTCAAGCAAAAGGATAGTACGACGCTTATAGCAACTTGTCAACGCCTTACACCCACCCGGGCGTATCTATACCACGAAACCTGCACATCCGCAGGTCCAAGCACCGTTTTTTCTTGCCTGCGGAAAAGTTGCGCCCATTGCGGAACTCAAATTTTTGCTTGAAAGCTCTGAGCTTGGCCATCCGCAACAAAAAGGGCCGTCGTGGTAGCCATTACCAACAAAATAGGTATACTTACACATCGCGACACGTATAACACTGGAGAGCGTCACCTGCGATCCATGTTAAAGCATACATTAGACTATGGTGCATAGAGGGTCGCAGGGGCATTGCCCCGTGTTGTAAGGTCACTTTATAGGGAGGCATTGTTTTGAGTAGAGTTTTAGGAATCATCTTCGGAGTCCTCATTGTCATTCTGGGCATATGGTGCATCATGACACCCATCGAGACGTATGGGGTCATTAGCTGGCTTATTGCGCTTGCACTCGTGGCTGAGGGTATAAGCGGCATTTTGGTGTGGAACGACTACAGGAAGATCGGCGTAAGCGACACCTTCGCGCTCATTGGCGGCATCATTTCCATTATCCTTGGCATCGTGCTCCTGGGCAGCCTGGCGCTGCGCTTTGCCGTGGACGTCTTCATTGCCTACGTCGTTGCCTGGTGGCTCCTCATTACCGGCGTCATTCGCATCGTGCGTTCGTTCCAGATGAGGAATGCCCGCAACACTATTGATGCACAGATAGGAACGAACTGGGGCTTGGCGCTCGTTCTGGGCATCCTTCAAGTACTGCTCGGAATCTTCTGCGTGGCCAACCCCGTCATCGTCGCAATTGCCCTGGGACTAGAGATCGGCATCAGCCTCATCGCGGGCGGCATCTTCCTCATTACGGCAACCGCGTAGGACGAGCAACACCTCAACGCCTCTGTTGTCCCCTTGCAGTGGCAGACAAAGGCTAAAGTTGTAAAGAGCCCCTCCCGTATCGGCTTCGGTACGGGAGGGGCTCTTTGTCCTTCAGCAGAATCGTCAAGTTCGGGAGGCGACGGCTCATGTCCCTGCGCCTGCGGAACGGCCCGTATGCGGCTCCGCGCTCGCTTCGCTCGCTCACTTCGTGAATCGCCGCTTTCGGTCCGTGCCACAGGCGCAGGGACATGAGCCGTTCTACAGGTTGGCCCTGGCATCGTCTCTCTGACTCGGCAATTCTTGGGACCAAAGCTCCCCCAATCTAGTAGCATGGGCGTACGTTTACGTGCGTACGCTTCTCCACTCCCCAACAGAAAGCGAGCCACATGAAAAGGAGAACATTCGTTAAGTCCATGCTTGTGGCGCCGTTATGCGGACTCCTTGCGCAAGGCTGTGCCTCGCAAGCGGATCGCGCCAAACGTGGCAGCGTGGTTACGGCTTCCGCAACCGAGATGTCCACCATGGACATGGCCCACAACGACTCGGTGTATTGGGCGCAGCTCAACATATTCGACCGCCTGTTTGAGACGCGCATGGTAGACGGCCAGGCCACAGTGGTCAACAGCCTGTGCACGGACTACCGCAGGAGCGAGGACGGCCTCACCTACGACTTTACCCTTCGCGAAGGCGTGCTTTTCTCTAACGGCGACCCTCTTACCTCGTCGGACGTATGCTACAGCTTTAGCAGGTTGCTCACCGAGGCGGCAGCAAACACCGAAATCCCGCTCCAGATAAAGGGTGGCGAGGCGCTCATGAAGAAGGAGGCGGATAGGCTCGAGGGATTCAGAATCAAGGACAACACGCACTTCTCCATTGTTCTTGAGGCTCCCAACGGTGGCTTTATTGCCGAGCTTTCCTCTCCCGCCATGTCCATCGTCAACGAGCGCGTTACGCGCACAGCCAAGAACTTTGGAAAGGAGCCAACCGAGACCATTGGGTCTGGCCCCTACTATGCGGCAGAGTGGGTTCCAAATGATCACTTTACCTTGAGGTACAACGAACACTACTGGGGGGAGGAGCCCACCGTCAAGGAGGCGGTTCGACGCATCATTCCCGACGCAAGCACGCAAGACCTTATGTTCCAAAATGGCGAGATGGACATCATTAGCCTGTCGGAGATCGACTCCCTTATTGTGCAACGCTCATACAAGACCGAACGTGCAAGCCAAATCGTGCACAACCAGCAAATCGGCATGACCTTCGTTGCCCTCAACGAGACCAACAGGTTTCTGAAGGACGTTCGCGTGCGCAAGGCCATCTGCATGGCAATTGACGTGAACGACATCGTGCACAACCTCATGTGCGACGACGGCATGAGGCAAAACGGCATTATCCCCACAGGCATTTGGGGTCACAACGACAAGCTTGAGGGTCCCCCCTTCGACCCGGACGGAGCTCGCGCGCTTTTGGCCGAGGCAGGCTACCACGACGGCGACGTTAGCTTTGAGCTCGCACTCTCCAGCAACGGACCGCAGCTTTTGTACGAAACGGTGAGCAATCAGCTCTCAAAGATAGGCGTAAAAGCAAACATAAAGGTTTACGACAAGGCCGCCTTTATGGAAAAGCGCCTGGCGGGTGAGGTCGAGTCCTTTATTGGGACGTGGTTTATGGACTACAACGACCCAGCCAACATAATGGCCGTGTTCTTTGGCAGTCCCGAAAGGAGTAAGGGCCGCAGCATATGCTATCCCAATGTCGATATTATGCAACGCGTCTCTGCGGCCAAGCATATTGTTGACGACGAGAGGCGCAAGAAGGAGTACCAGGACCTTGAGCGTAAGATTGTAATTGAGGATCGCGCGTGGATTCCCCTCTACGAAGGGACGCGTCTGTTTTGCACAGGAGACCGCGTAGAGAGCTTTACCCCGTTTTGGGCGGGTTACGAAGACTTCTGCGTAAAGGACGTCGTGCTAAAAAAGGAGGCACGGGCATGAAAGGAAGCAAGGCAAGCAATCTCTTGCGACGCCTTTTGTACGCGCTCATTGCAATCGTGGGCGTCGCGACGCTGGTATTCGTTCTGCTTCGCATGGTGCCAGGCAATCCCGTGGCAACCCTTTTGGGCGAACACGCAGACAAGGAAACGGTAGAGCGCATCTCGTCCTCGCTCGGCTTGGACAAGCCCCTGCCCGTGCAGTTTGCAGACTATCTTTTGGGCGCCCTGCGCGGTGACTTTGGCGTGAGCCTCACGCTCGGCAAGCCCGTAGCCGAACTCATTGGCCCGGCGTTCGTAAACACGCTCTGGCTCGCCCTCGCGGCGGCGCTCGTCTCGTGGGTCGTGGGCATCGCGTGCGGGCTCGCCGCCGCAATACACAAGAGCACCATCATCGACCGCCTGTTCATGGGCTTCTCGCTGCTGGGCGTGTCGCTGCCGGTATTCATGGTTGCCATGTTGCTGCAATACGTTTTCGCGCGTTATTTGCACTGGCTTCCCGTGGCTGGCGTAACCGACTGGACGGGATATATTCTTCCGGCCATTGCCCTGGGATGGGGCTCGGCCGGCAGTATCGCACGGCTCGTGCGCTCGTCGGTAATCGAGGTGCTGCAGCAAGACTACATCGACACGGCGCGCGCCAAGGGGCGCACCAGCACGCAAATTCTTGTGCTCCACGCGCTCAGAAACGCCATGTTGCCTGTAATAACGCTTATGGCCATGCAGTTTTCGGGTCTTCTCTCGGGTGCCTTCATTACCGAGACGATCTTCTCGATCAACGGCATCGGCAGGCTTGCCGTACAGGCGATCACGGGGCGCGACATTCCGCTGCTGCAGGCAACCACGCTTTTGTGCACCTTCGTAATAGTCATGGGAAACCTTGTCGCCGATCTTCTGTACAACGTCTGCGACCCGCGTGTGCGGAAGGAGGCGTAGGCAATGGATCCATCCGGCAACTTTGACGTCACCTCCATGGCAGAGGGCGAGCTGGGACTTTCCTCCCCCTCCGTCACTTACGAGGAACCCGCAAGCGTGTGGCATCGCCTCGCGAGGGATCACAAGATATCCATCGTGTCCATAGTCGTCATCCTCCTTTTTGTTTTGGGAGCCATATTTGCCCCTCTGCTGACGCCCTACGAGTATGACGCCGTCAGCCTTTCGGAACGCCTCATGCCGCCGTCGCCCGCGCACCTCTTTGGCACCGACGAGGTTGGACGCGACGTACTCACGCGCATGTTCTATGGCTCGCGCATGTCGCTACTCATTGGCATCATACCCACGATGCTCTCCATGGCAATCGGCACGTTTGTTGGGATGATCGCGGGATACTTTGGCGGCAAGGTAGACACCATCATCATGCGCATAGCCGACATCGTTATGTCGTTTCCCAGCATGCTCCTGGCCATGGTGGTTGTGTACACGCTCGGCGGCGGCACCTTTAACGTGTTCCTAACCATGGCCCTCGTAGGCTGGGCGGGCGTCGCGCGTGTCGTACGTTCCGAGACGCTCAAGCTCAAGGAAAGCGAATACGTTGAGGCGGCGCGTATCATGGGGGTAAGGCGGTTCCGCATTATTGTGCGCCACATACTTCCCAACTGCCTACCCACGATCATCGTCCTCTTTACGCTAGACATTCCGGCGGCCATCCTTACCGAGAGCAGTCTGAGTTTTCTTGGCATGGGCGTGCAGCCGCCCAGCGCCTCATGGGGACTCATGGTCAACGCGGGACGGGCGTTTTTGTATCACGCTCCCTGGCTATGCTTTGCGCCGTGTTTGGCAATCATGGTCATCGTACTCGCCTTCAACTATTTGGGTGACGGACTGCGCGACGTTCTTGATCCGCATCTGCAGAGTCAGTAAGGGGGGCATGATGGCACAACGCACACTTGAGGTGTCGCACCTCAACACCAGCTTCTTTACTGAACGCGGCGAAGTGAAGGCCGTACAAGACGTAAGCATTAGCGTTGGCAAGGGCCAGGTGGTAGGTATCGTGGGCGAGTCGGGATGCGGCAAGTCCATGATCGCGCGCTCCGTTATGGGGCTTGTAAAGAAGCCGGGAAAGATCGTAAGCGGGAGCATTACGCTCGAGGGGAAGGAGCTCACCTCGCTCAGCGAGAAGGAGCTCTGCAAAGTTCGCGGCAGAGACGTTTCCATGGTCTTCCAAGAGCCCATGACCAGCCTCAATCCAACCATGCGTGTGGGAAAGCAGGTACAGGAGGTCATTGCCATCCACGAGAGTCTGCCCAAGGAAGAGGCACGTCGTCGTACGCTCGAGATGCTCTCGGCCGTAGGCATACCCGAGGTGGAGGCGCGCTATAGCGCCTATCCCCACGAGCTCTCTGGCGGACTGCGGCAGCGCGTAATGATCGCCATGGCCATGGTCATGCGGCCGCGCCTGCTCATTGCCGACGAGCCCACCACCGCTTTGGACGCCACGGTGGAGACGCAGATAATAGCCCTGCTCAAGCAGCTCGCAAAAGACGGCACGTCCGTACTCATAATTAGCCACAATCTAGGCGTAATAGCGCAGCTGGCAGACTACGTATACGTTATGTACGCAGGTCGCATAGTAGAGAAGGGCAGCGTGTTCGAGCTGTTCGACAACCCCTCGCACCCCTATACGCACGGCTTGCTCGGCGCCGTCTCGTCGCTGAGGAGCCAAACCAAGGTACTGCAGACGATTCCCGGCGTCGTACCGAATCTCGCCCACCTTCCCGCGGGATGCAGCTTCGCACCTCGCTGCAAGGAATGCATGGCAAAGTGCGGCTCCGAACAACCCAAGCTCATAACCGTCAATTCGGAACACGAGGTTTGTTGCCACCTCATAGAAGGAGCTGATGAACTGTGAGCGAAGCCTTGCTTGAGGCGCAAGACCTCGTAAAGGAATTCCCCCTGAGCCGCAAACGGTTCGTACACGCCGTTGGCGGCGTAACGCTTGCCGTTAGCGCAGGCGAGACCCTTGCCATCGTGGGCGAGTCGGGGTGTGGCAAGTCCACCTTGGGGCGAATGCTCATTGGCGCCCTCCCTCCAACATCGGGCGAGGTTCGCTTTAGGGGACAGACGATCACGGGCCTCAAGGAACGGGACTTCTCGCCCTATCGTCGCCAGCTCCAACTGATCTTCCAGGACCCCTATGCGTCACTCGACCCTCGCATGAAGGTCAGAGACCTCATTGCCGAGCCGCTTGTTACCCACAAGGTGTGTGCGAACAAGGATGAGGTAACGCAGCGCGTGCTCGACCTCATGAAGGCGGTAGGCATACCCGAGGACTACCTCAATCGCTACCCGCACCAATTCTCGGGAGGCCAACGGCAGCGCATCGGAATCGCGCGCGCCATAGCGCTCGACCCCGCCCTCATAGTTTGCGACGAGCCAGTTTCGGCACTTGACGTCTCGGTTCAGAACCAAATCCTCAACCTCCTGAACGAGTTGCAGGACGAACGAGGCCTCACGTACGTGTTTATCAGCCACGACCTTTCGGTCGTACGCCATATTTCCAATCGCATCTGCGTAATGTTCTTGGGCAAGGTGATGGAGATCGGGCCCACCGAGGAGGTCTTCCACGAGGCGCGTCACCCCTACACGCAATTCCTTCTGGATTCGGTTCTCCCTCCCGATCCGCATCGCCGGGGAGAGGAAAAGAGGCTGCTGAAGGGAGAGCCGCCGAGTCCCGTCGATCCCCCCACGGGATGCTGCTTCCGCACAAGATGCCCGTTTGCAACGGAGCTCTGCGCGCAAAAGGAGCCCGTCCTCCAGAAGACGGGCCTCGTGGAGGCCGCATGTCACCATTTGAAGAAATAGACAATGGCCGCCAGCCCATGGCCCGTCCAGCTGACGGGTGAGGTTGCCGGGATGCGTCGCTGTAAGGGCGGGGTTGCTGCGATTGGTCGCAATGAGGCACTGTCTCCCTCACGGCGGCCATTCTCGGCAACTCTTTGCTGAGAATCGCCGCGGTGAGGCTCGCGCGCCCTCACGGCGACAAAAGCTAGCAACTCAATCCTCACGGCGCGCAAAGCCAGCAAGCGCGCCCTCGCAACTGCCGATTGCCGCAAGAGCGCACGCCGTAAGTATTGGCCTATCTCTTGCGGAACGCCGTCTTCCTAAGACCAGCGGTTACCGCGGTCACGCCCAGCAGGACGCAGGCAACGGTACCCGCACAACTGGAAGAGTCAGCCGTACTTGCAAGCGAGGTACGAGACTCCGTTGTGGAACCAGTGGCAGAGCCGGCATTGGATGAGCCTGAGGGGCTGGCCTTCCACTGGGCATAAAGCTTCATGTTGCTGGTGACGCTTACCTCTTCCTTGTCCTTGAAGCTCGCTCCGCTGCCATTCTTCGCCGTATTCCAACCAGTGAAGGCATAGCCGCTGCGACTGAACTCGTTCTCGTTCAAGGCGGTCGTCTCCCCTTTCGCCACAACCTGGTCGTCCATGATGCCGGTGCCGCCGTTGGCATCGAACGAAATGGTGCAGTGCGTGGCCGCAAAGGTCGCATCCACGGTAACGTCGCTCTGTGACATGGTAAACGCGTTGTCCACAACCTCCACGGCCTCCTTGTTGGCATCCGTTACCAAAAGAGACGAAAGCGCGTACCCTTCGTCAGGCGTTATGGTAAGAGAGACGGTGTCTCCCGCGCGGGCCTTTGACTTGCTGGACTCCACGGTGCCGTTTTGCGTGTCGTTTACCGTAACGGTATAGGCATTGACGAAGCGCGCCTCCTCACCGTCTGTGGTCCAGCCCACGAGCTTTAGGATAAGAGTCCGCCTTTTGTTGCCAATAGCGTTTGTCTCCATTTATACGTCGTAAGCTGCGCAAAGGGGACTGTCCCCTTTGCGCACAAAAGAATGCGAACGGTCGATATGTAGTGCTACCTTGCCGTCTCCCCATCTCCGATAGCCGATACGGGTTCACGCATCCCCAAATAGATGGACTGCAGGACGTAGCCCAGCATGTACACGAATGCGACCAAATGCACAAGGATGCCAAGAAGCGGTACGGCGCTGGCCACGCCCACAATCGCTCCTCCCGCAAGCGCACACTTGTAGCGTCCGAGCTTGGGAAACGCGAGCTTGAACAGCGACGCGCCCATAAAGCCCCCGCTCACAGCCCCTATTGCTATCAGCGCGCAAATGAGCGCAATCGCCACGGGCGCCGTTATTACGAAGAGGAACAAAAGGATGGTGCCAATGGGCATTACAATGGCTCCGATTATGCCCGTGCCTATGGTCGCGCCCGTGCGGCCGCGCATTATTGTTGCGGCAGCATAGGTGTGACGCTTGAACAGCCACTCAGACAGCACCGCAACGACTATGGTCCCAAAGACGGTAACGATGGCTCCTATAACAAGCATTGCCGCGCCAAATCCCACCAAGGCGCCCGCGGTCTCGGCGGAAGAGTCCTCCGACTTCTTAAAGTCAACGTCACCCACCTTGGCGCCGTCCTGCATTACGGGCTCGGATGAAGCAGACACATGGAGGGTTCCCTTTATCCTTGCGTTAGCTCCTATCTCCACCTTACTGGCGCCCACATGCACGTCGCCGTCTACGGTCCCGTCAATACGCACCTCACTGGCACTGACCCAGAGCTCCTTGCAAGAGCCGCTAAACGATGCCGTGCTGCCCGTCATCGCAATGGAGCCGCCTTTTGAGTTGCGCACCAACACGTTCTGTCCGGCAATGGTAATGCTTTCGTCTACGGACGAGTCCGCAATGGTAACGTTTTGCGCCGCAGCGCGAATGCTTCCCTTGGCGGTGCAGTCCGTAATAGATATTGTTTGTCCGGCTGCAAGAAGATCGTTCTTAAACCCACGGCCGCCCAGCTCCAAGCTCCTGCCAGCCCACAGGCTATCGTTGCCCATGGAGAAGAGCCCGTCTGCAAACGGATCGGGAAGAACGTCCATCGACTGCTCCTTGGCATCCGACGAGGATGATGGGGAGGACGAGCCGTTGTTGCTCTCTGCAAGCACGCCTGTGGGCAACACCAGTAAAGTCAGAACAAACGCCACCATGAGCGACACAACAAGCGCAATCCGTTTTGCCATGAATTCCTCCGATCCTCGTTTTTTCGAGCCGTCCACCGCATCCCCCTGCACTCAACCCCTGCCTAAGCAGACTGTTCGAGCGCCCTATGATGCTGCGCTTTCATCTTATACATGTTGCTGTCCATGGCACCCATAAAGGCATCCACATCCTCCCCTTCCAGGACGCTAATGCCATACGACAGGGAAAGGCTATAGGGATGCTCCGAGCCGTTGAACTCCTCCAAGCTCTTGTGCACGCGATTTAGGTACGCGTCCAAGCCATGGGGATCCTCAACCCTTTTGAGCACCACGAACTCGTCGCCCGCATAGCGAAACACCCATTCGTCGTCACGACGCGCATCCTTTAGAATGCCCGTTACGGTTTGCAGGGCACGATCACCTTCCGAATGTCCAAAGGTGTCGTTAATGCTCTTAAAGTGATCGATATCGAACATGGCTCCGGTTACCCCGCCCTCTCTGATCGCCCATGCAGAGAGCACGCGATTGAAGTACTGCCTATTGTACACATCGGCCAGAGAGTCAACATAGGCCATCTCGTTCTGCTGCATCATAAAGAGGCCGGTTAGGCCTATTGCGGAGGCAAGCCACGCCAGAGACAGCCCATAGAACATGAACTGCAGTGCCGTGCCAACGAATATTGGCAGGAGGAACAGCCCAATGTTTAGGAACGCCTTTGCGCCGTTTTCCTTTTCGTAGCGACGCGTGAGGACCAGGGCGGTTATGCAGTAGTAAAAGATAACGACAAAGTAGGCATAGCTAAACGGCCTTCGCTCGTAGACGTTTTCATTTGATATGTAGAAGGTTATGGGAACGATGAGGTTGACGACTGTTGCCGCAAGCATAGCCACACCAATGGCAATCTGAGGTTTATAACGCCGCCGAATCCGCTTAAGGTCGCCATATAACTCAAGGTCAACATACACAAGAACGCAAAACGGCAGCAATAGGTTAACCGTATACAAATACGTGTTGGCCACGTAGTTAAGAAACCGCGACCCAAAGAACAGGTGACCGTCAAGCGCGTAGGAAAGTGCCTCCATAAAGCAGCCAAACATAACTCCCGCAACCATGAAGGTGTAGACCTTGTCCTCTACGCGACGGCTGAGGACCTTTGCGCGCGAGACGTATTGCAAAATGAGCAGGATAACGATTCCCACACCGTTGGAAATGTAGATTGAGCGCATGTCTATGCTCATGCAGCTCCCCCATTAATAAAACCGTTAGCAATTGCAAGGATGGTACACCCTAACGCCATGCCTTCGCCATTATGCGCTTCTCACTCATCGACCGACGGTCTCTTACTCAACGACGCGCGGCGATGTTGAATACGGTTTAAATTTTGAATTCAGTTCGATGGCAGTTCGGCCACGCGTGCGTTTCGCGAACTCGCATGGCTTGCTTTCCAGCGCCCCTCTCGGATTTGGCCCAGCTTTAGCGTCAGTCGCGCCCGCGACGCGGCCCGCATGCGGCTCCGCGCTCGCTTCGCTCGCTCACTTCGTGAGTCGCCGCCTGCGGGCCGCGTCGCGGGCGCGTGAGCTCAGGCTAGGCGTATCGGATGCTCAGAGCCCAAAGATCTAATGCTGCGTTAGCCAATCGTAGTATAGTGTTCTAACATCATCTAATCGCATCACCTAAGGGGTTCCTATGCCCAGCGACAACGCAACCTTCCTTACCGTAAACGGCAAGCGACGCGTCCTTGTCGTCGACGACGAGGCGATAAACCGCGAGATCCTTGCCACCATGCTGGACGAAGAATACGAGGTTCTGTTTGCCGAGGACGGCGAGCAGGCCATGCAGCAAGTGTGGGCGCACAAACAGACCCTCTCCATCGTGCTACTCGACCTCATTATGCCGAACATGCCCGGCCAAGAGGTCCTTCGTCGCATAAAGGAGGCTCCCGAGCTACGCGACATCCCCGTAATTGTGGTGACTGCGGACTTTTCGCAGGAGATCGTGTGCCTCGACGCAGGTGCGAGCGACTTCATCCAAAAGCCGTACCCAAGTCCCGGCGTGGTACGTGCCCGCGTTCGGCGCACCATCGAGCTAAGCGAGGACCGCCAGATCATCCAGTCTGCCGAGCGCGACCCCCTAACGGGCTTGTACAACCTCGAGTTCTTCTATAGCTATGCCGATCAGTACGATCTCCATCACACAGACGTTCCAACCGACGCCATCGTAATTGATATCAACCACTTTTCCATGGTCAACGAACGATTTGGACGAGCGTACGCCGACGAGGTATTGCGCAAGGTGGGTAATCAGGTACGGTCGCTCGTGCACGACGACGGCGGCATCGTAAGCAGGAGCGGCGGGGACGTGTTCCAAGTTTACTGCCCACACCGCGAGGACTACAAGGCAGTGTTAGACGGAATCACCGCGAGCCTCGTGGACGAGCAGAACGCCAATCGCCCCATTCGCCTGCGCATGGGCGTGTACTCGAACGTCGACAAGTCCCTGGGCGTCGAGCGACGGTTCGATCGGGCAAAGATGGCGGCAGGCACAGTACGCGACAGTTATACGCGCAGTATTGGCGTATACGATGACGCGTTGCTCAAGTCTGAGCTGTATTCCCAACGGTTGATGGACGACTTCCCGCGCGCGGTGAGCGAGCGACAGTTCGTGGTGTACTACCAGCCCAAGTTCGACATCCAGTCAAACAAGCCCATGCTCAGCAGCGCCGAGGCGCTCATCCGCTGGAAGCACCCCGATTTGGGCATGATAAGCCCCGGCGTGTTCATCCCCCTGTTTGAGGACAACGGCCTCATTCAGGCGCTCGACCACTACGTTTGGGAAGAGGCCGCACGGCAGATTCGGGCATGGAAAGACGAGCTTGGCTGGAGCGTGCCGGTATCCGTTAACGTCTCGCGCGTGGACATGTATGACACGGGAATTGTCGACACGCTTCAGGGCATTCTGCAAAAGTACGACCTTGTCCCGGCTGACCTGCATCTCGAAGTCACCGAATCGGCCTATGCGGAGGACTCGAAGCAAATCATCGAAATGGTCAAGCGACTTCGGTCGCTCGGTTTCTGCATCGAGATGGACGACTTTGGTACGGGCTATTCCTCGCTCAACATGCTGGCCACCTTGCCCATCGATGCGCTCAAGCTCGATATGCGATTCGTGCGCACGGCCTTCGCGCAGGAAGGCGACAGCGACACCCACATGCTCAAGGTTGTTATTGACATCGCGTTCCACCTTTCCGTTCCCGTAATAGCCGAGGGCGTCGAGACGGAAGAGCAGCTTAACGCACTCCGAGACTTGGGATGCGATACCGTTCAGGGCTATTACTTCTCGGAGCCAGTTCCCCCAAACAAGTTCGAGCGGTTTTTGGAAGAGGGCAAGCTGGCTGCGGAAGAGGCTCAGATTGCCGCTCGCAACGCCGAGCAAAAGATCGGCACGGGACCCAAGACGCAAAAGAAGGAGGGCGAGACGCGCAGTTGGTGGGAAAGATTCCCAGCCGTCTCGCTCCGTGACTCACGCATTTGGTTCATGGGCGCGGCACTCCTTGTTGCGGTGGCGCTGCTCGTTAGCGAGTTCATGCTTTTTGGGGGATACGCGCGCAACGAGGAGGCAAGCGAGCGCTACATTGCGGCACAGCGCGCAACGTCAGACATGGAGATGGGCTCGGACTGGCTTACCGAAAACGTGCGCTCCTTCGTCGTAACGGGCAACACCGCCTATATGGATGAGTACTTCAAGGAGCTCGAGGTCACCAAGCGGCGCGACACGGCCGTCGAAACCGTAAAAGGCCTGCTTGAGATAACCCCAGAGGGCAACGAAGCCTACGAGAGCCTCAACGCGGCGCTCTCTAACTCCAACGAGTTGGTGAACCTTGAATACGAGGCGATGAAACTCGTGCTCGATGTGGGGAACTACGGTGAGGCACACATCCCACAGCAGTTGCGCAGCCTGGAGCTGAGCGACGAGGACGAGCAACTTACGGACGACGAAAAGGTACAAAGGGCACAGGAGCTCGTATTCGGTCCGGAATATGCGGAATACAAAGACCGCATTCGGAGCAACTCTCAACGCTGTGCATGACAAGGGGACAGGTCACTTGTCAGCTTTTTACTCTCCCGCGTAGAATTCGGTCTTCACGCGCTCGGTGCTGATGAGCACTGAGCTTTGATGGAACTCATTGATCAGCTCGCGTGACACCTTGCGTACCGTATTGAGGTCTGTGTCGCTCAGGTGGATAACCAGTGTGTACTCCTGGTACTCCGTGCCGTCATCGCCCTTCCAGCCACCCTCGGCCTCCTGAATCGTGTAGCCTCCAAGCTCTTTCATCAGGATGGCCTTCGCGCACTCCTTTGACTCCTCACGAGAGTACACGGGCTTGTTGGTGTCTTTGTCATTCGTGCCAAGGTAAAGTATGTACTGCTCATCGCCCAGGTCCTCGGCGCCCGCCTTGGAGGAAGCCTCGGAGCTCACCGCACTCGCCGAGCTCGTTGAGCTTCCGCCCTACGCAGAGCATCCCGCAAGTGGCGCAACCGCAACGGTCGCAGCCAGCGCACACGCAAGCATCGTCTCTCGTACCTTCACGTTATGCCCCTTTTTTGTTGGTCATAGAACGGACAAGTCACAGTCTAATGCAACGCACCTGCGTGTCCACCTCATACGAGAACCGAGTAGGCTCCGCTGCCATCTGACTCAACCGTTATGGTTCCGTCCTCACCCGTGCGATACGTCTGGACGTCGGCGGCCTTTAGCAGCTTGAGGGTCTTCTTGCTGGCAGGGTCCTCCTCAGCGTCGGTAATCAGGGCGATCTGGGGGCGAACGTCGTCCAGAAGCTTCGAGGTGTTTGACGAGTGCTGGCCGTGGTGCGGCATCTTGAGAACGCCAAAGCGGCCATGGTTGGCCTCAAGGTACGCGTCGATCCCCTCTTCCTCCAAGTCGCCGGCAAAGAGGTAGGAATCCCGGCCATTAACGAGGGCTGCCACGAGCGACATGTCGTTGTCGTTTCCCTCCTCTTTATCCGAGCCAGGGTCGTACGCAACGCGCGAGGGAAAGACGGTTAGCCGCGCATTGCCTATGGGAAGAACGAGCTCCTTCGTCACGCGCTGGGTTGCGGCCCCAAGCGCCTCAACGGACTTTACGCACGTGCGGTAGTTCTTGTCGGCACCCTGGTATTCGGGAAGGTATATGGTGCCCACGCTTACGGCCTCCCCTATTGGGCGAATGCCCTCTATGTGGTCACGGTCGTAATGCGTAATGATCATGGCATCTAGGGAACTAACGCCTTGGTCCCGCAGATGCGAAACCACATCGCCGGCGGTGCTTTCGTAGCCCGTATCGATGAGAACGGCCGCGCCGTCTGACTGCAAGAGAATGCAGTCGCCCTTTCCCACGTCTATTACGGTAACGCGAAGGCGAGACGACACGGGCAGCGCGTACGTAGGCACCGCCGTTTGCCCAGCTTCGGAGCCAGCGGTCGAGCCGTTGGCAGACCCCGTATCGTACGCTCTGCCGCAGGCGGCCAGAGTCAGCAGGCAGACGGCAGACACAACCGCAAGCATGAGCGGAAGAAACGTCTTCATGGGTATGCCTCCTTCATCGTTGCGCAAAGTATACACGCTATGCGAGAAAAGGGTTCGCACCTCTGCCGCGTTCCGCACTCGCGACGCATGAACTGTGGTATAGGCAATAATGGACTAGAATGAGCATCACACGACGCAAACGTTGTACCACCAAAACGAAGGAATGCGCCATGAACGAAAAACGCGCAGATCGTAGGCAAAGCGTTGGCCTGGAGCACGTCCTCGCCGCTATGCTCGGGCTATTGATTGCGCTCTTTGCGCTGTGTCCGGAAATGGCACGCGCCGACGAGCAAGGCAGTACAGCGCAGGCCGACGACACGCTAAAGGTCTCCGTTGCCTTTGACAAGGACTCGTATGCCGCGGGCGAGAAGGCGCATGCGGTGGTTACGGGCACCAATGCTTCCAACGAACCTTTGCGTGATGTGATCCTCTCGGCGACTGTACCCGAGGGATGGCACGCCTCTGGCGACACACAAACGACGGTGGCTAAGATGGCAGCCGGGTCCTCGCAGACGCTCGACGTGTATTTGGAACGCGATGCCGATCCCACGCCAAACACCAGCTCCAGCAGCAACACAACCGACACTCCAAAGGCCACTGGCACTGGCGCCGATAGCGGCGCTGGCACAACCACGAAGACGGCACTTGCCTCAACCGCCGATCCCAGCATGTCGGTGGGACTGCTGTGCGTGGAGGGACTCATTGTTGTGGCGGCAGGCGTCGTGGTTGTACGTCACGGAAGGCGCGGTGGTTCCACATACCTGGTGCTTCTGTGCGCGGTCGCGCTCGCTGGTAGCGTCTTTGCGGTACCGACGGCAACTGCCCTTGCGGAGGGCGACGAGAATGCCACGCCATCCAAATACGACTACGACGTAACGGCGTCTGCGACTGCCAACGTGCCATACGACGGCAAGACGATCACGCTCACCGCAACCATGACGGGCCACAAGCGCCATCTTCCCGCCACGGCAAACCTACACTTCATGCACATCAACGACATCCACGGCTACTACAAGGACGACAGCTACAACAAGGCCATCGGGTTCTCCGCCCTCAAGGCGCTC
>CADCPM010000120.1 GCA_902803315.1 uncultured Coriobacteriaceae bacterium | reverse complement strand
GGGAAGATGCGGCTCCACTTGAGCGAGAAGCGCAGGCAGTTGAAGCCCTCCTCGGCGCACAGGCGGATGTCCTCCTTGTAGTGATGGTAGAAGTCGGACGCGATGTGGCTGGGATAGTAGATGTCGGGGTCGTCCACTAGGCACACCTGCGCGCCTTCGGGCAGGTTGCGCACGGGGCTGTGGAAGCACAGCGGCAGCTTGTCGATCGTGCCGTCCGGCATCTTAAACGTTACCTGACGCGGCACCTTGTGCGCGCCATTGGTCATGCAGTCTGCCGTAGACAGGCCCGCTCCCCCTTCGAACACACCACCCTCATACTGGTTGGAAGCTGTTGCTCCACCCCAAAAGAAGTCCTTGCTAAAAGGCATTCTTGCTCCTCTCGCTTCATAACTGCAACAGTTTTATAATACGACACACGTGGTATGTTTAGTTGTGGTCGCGCGGAACGGTAGCTATTCGGCCCTCGAGGGCATATGGTTCGCCACGGCTACAACTTTATGGGATGAGGGTACGTGCATGGATGCCAAAAGACAGACCGAGTTGCTTGACTACTTAGTCCAAAGGCTGGAGGACGAGCGCGGGCACAGGGCATGCGAGCTCGTGAGCACCGACGACCCTTGGCTGCAGTTCAGGGCGCTGGTAAACACGCGGCCGCCCTGGCCGGCCGACGAGGCGTTCCTAGCCGCCCAGGACGAGCTCCTGCAGGGCATGATCGCAGAGTCCGGCGTTCATGGCATGGACGAGGCCCTCACATGTGCCGATGACGGGCGCCTTCGCCTTTGGCGCGGAGACATTACCACGTTTTCGGCCGACGCGATCGTAAACGCGGCGAACTCGCAGATGCTGGGGTGCTGGGCCCCGCTGCACTACTGCATAGACAATGCCATCCACACGTTTGCGGGCGTCCAGCTGCGCCTGGAGTGCGCGCGCATTATGGAAGCGCAGGGACACGAGGAGCCAACCGGCAGGGCAAAGGTTACCCCCGCCTACAACCTGCCTGCCAAACGGGTGATCCACACCGTCGGACCCATCGCAAACGGGATGCCCACGGCGAGACATCGCGTTGAGCTGGCCTCAAGCTATGTGAGCTGCCTGGACGCAGCCGCCGCAGAGGGACTCGACTCCATCGCCTTTTGCTGCATCAGCACCGGGGTCTTTGGTTTTCCGCAAAGGGAGGCGGCGCAGATTGCCGTACGCACCGTACGCAAGTGGCTCGACGACAACCAGTCGGGCATCGTGGTGGCGTTCAACGTCTTCCTGGAGGCGGATGAGGCTATCTATGCCGAGTTGCTGGGACTTTAGCAAGCGCTGAGGTCAGTCTCCGCGACCAGGGTTAGCCAAGCTCGTCGAGCATCTGCTGGGCGTTGTCCTTCGCCTTGACCTTGCCAAAGGCACGCACGATGGTTCCCTCCTCGTCGATGAGGTAGGTGCTGCGCACGATTCGCCGTGTGGTCCTGCCCGTCTTCGTTACGCCCTCAACCACGACGCCATAAGCCTCGAGGACCTCCATCGAAGGATCGGAGAGCAGCGTAAACGGCAAACCGTACTTTTCCTCGAAGCGTTTGTGCGACGCGACGGTGTCCTTGCTTACGCCTACTACCACGGCGCCCTTCTCCTGGAACTGCGGATACAGGTCGCCAAACGAGCAGGCTTGGCTGGTGCATCCGCTCGTCATGTCCTTGGGATAGAAGTACAGCACGACCTTTTGGCCACGGTACTCCGCCAAACTGTGGGCTTCACCGTTCTGGTCGGGCAGGGTAAACTCGGGCGCCTTGGTTCCGACTTCGAGCATTTTGGCCTCCTTGAAAGCGAATTGTTGCATTGAACCTTGCTTCATCGTATCAGCATTCGCACGTGGGAGTGGCCCATACCCGAATAAACGGCAACAACGGTCTAGAATTCTTGCATTTTGCCGCTTGTTCGGTTTTGGGTTGCTCCAAACCCGAACAAGCGGCAAAAACAAATGGATAACCCAACTTTTCTTTCGTTTGTTCGGGTTTTTGAACGAATTTTAGGAGACCCCAGGGCAGCAATACCGAACAAACGGCGTTTTTCGCTCAGAAATTTCGGATATCTCCACTTGTTCGGTTTTTGGTTTTTCCAAATCCGAACAAGTGGCAAAAATCACAGATTTCGATTCGATTTTGCCGTTTATTCGGGTTTCGGGTAGATACGACCGCAGGCCTATGATTACCGCCCTTCAATATGGTCAAGGTCCTCGAGGCGCAGCTCGTCGTAGGTGCGTATTCCCCTGTCCACGAACGTGGTGCCAGGCACCGCACGCCCGATTTCCTCGCTTATGGCACGCACCGTTCCGGCGTCATCGAAGTTTTGGGTGAACACCATGCGAACGGTGCAGGGCACGGCCAATGAGCGCCTGCAACGTGGGCACCACGGAGCTGTCACTGCGCCTTGAAAGGGCAAGAAGGGGCTCCAAGGGCACGTCGATCTCCAACACGCGCTGCAGGGTGTTGCCACGGGGATATCGCTCGATCGGCATGCTAAAGATGCTGTGCCGCTTGGGGTCGAACTTACCTAATGGCGGCACGTCCTCCATCCGCTCCAGTATGCGCTCGAAGGTGGGTTGGGTGTCCGCGCTGTTTGGCTCGGGCAGCCCGCATTCTATGAGACCAAGCTCGCAAAGGTAGCACCGAAGCAGCGTGCACATAAACGCCAGACCGCCGCGGCCGTCGGCCACGCTGTGGAAATAGCGCAACGCCACGTGCCTGTCTTGCCATGCCACGTAGAAGAGAAGACCACAGGTGTCGGCGGTACCCATGCGCCGCACGACGCCATTATCGGCGAAGACGGGCACGTCCCCAACCTCGCGCAGCTCGTGCTGCGGCCGCCCACCAACAATGACGGCATGGGTGCGAAAGTTCGTGTGGATGCCCATCGCCGTGCCCACCGCACGCCTAAGGGCAGCTTCATCCACATCTTGCGCAAGGACGACCTCCCACTCCACGATGGGCGCGCGTCCTCCAGGCATTATCCAATAGTAATAATAGTTATCTGAGAGATATGGTTTTCTCATATATGTCCTTTCCGACAAAGGAGGACAACCTCCTCATGCAAACATATTACCCGTACCAGCGAGTTTAGGGAGACAAGGCATGGAAACCCGCAAGCTTACAAGCCAACAGGAATTGCTCGAGAGCGACCGCACGATTGCGACGGCGTTCTTACATCCTTGGGACGAGGACGAGGCACGGCGCACGACGCAGGAGCAGGCCGAGGGCAAGAGGCCTCGGCCCGAGCAGTCATGGGGGCTCTTCGGCAACGATGGCGCGATGCTTGCGAGTGCCGCCTGCCTTCAGCGGACCCTTACGCTCGGCGGCGATACTTTGCCCGCAGGAGAGGTCCACATGGTGGGCTCGCTGCCCGAGAGACGAGGGGCCGGGAGCGTGCGGGCGCTCATGGGCGCCATGCTGCGCGACTTCAAGGAGTGCGGCGATGCGTTGGCCGTGCTCATCCCCTTCTCGTGCGCGTTCTATCGCAAATTCGGCTTCGAAATTGCCGCGCGCATGGTCTGTCAGCGGCTGGAGATCGAGCAGCTCGCCGACTACGCTTGCGACTGTGACGTTACGCGCGTGTGGGAGGAGAAAGACCTTGCTCCCGTGCGTGCGCTCTGGGAGGCGCATGCCCGCTCGCATGACCTGGCCGAGCTGCGAAAGGACGAGGCGTGGGTATGGCTTGGCAACGGCGACTTTGGCGAACCGGACTTCCTGCATCCCGATCGGCAGCGATACACGTACGTGCTGTGGGACGATGGCGAGGCGGTCGCCTACGTGCGCTTCTCCTTCTTCCACGAGCCAGAAAACCCCTTTGTGGGAGAGCTGAACGTGCACGATCTCGTTTTTACCAGCCCAAGCTCGCTGCATGCGGCGCTTGGCTTCCTCTATCGCATGCGCGCGAAGGTCTCGCATCTTAACTTCACGTTGCCCGACGTCGACTTTGCGACGCTCGTTCCCGCAAGCGACAAGGTGGAGCAGCGTCTCGACAGTCACGTGATGGCGCGCCTGCTCGACCCGGCACGCATTCTGCGCCAGATGCCCCAGCCTTACGGCACGGGCTCATATGTGCTGGGCATAGAGGATGAGTTCCTGCCCGAGGTCGCAGGGCGTTGGAAGGTCGAATTCTCCGACGGGCGAGCCACGTGCGTGAAACCCACTGACCTCGAACCCGACCTCATGGCCAAGGAGACGGCCGCGTGCATGCTACTGCTCGGACGCATGGGTCTGGCTGACGCACTCCTGCGCACCGACGTGAGCCTCAGGGGCAACGAGGACGTATTGTCGCGCGTGTTCGTGCGCCGCCCCATCCACCTTGCCTTGTAGCGCATGCTTTTGTTTGCCCTATTCGGCCACGATCTGCGGAGACGCTATGAGAAGGTCGCAGGTCAAGGTCTCGCTCGCACCATCGCATGCGAGCGTCACCGACCCGAGGCGACTCGCGCCGTCCACCCTCTCCACGCGTGTGCCACATTGCAGGGGGATTCCACGTTGCCCGAGCTCGTGGACGAGCTCGGGCGAGCCCACGGGTTCGTCGCCGGCCTCAACGACACGCTCGATGCAAACGCCGGCATCCGCCAGCTCCAGCGTCGTGCGTAGCGCGAGGTCATGCGTTCCCCAAACGACGGCCTTTCGCCCGGGCAAGCAACCCGTCGTGCCAAAGAGCCCGAGCGCCAGGAGACAAGAGCATACGCCCGCAGGCCTCGTACCGACGATGTCCAGCGCGCCCCAGCCAATCTCGCGCATCCCGCGCTCGTCGAGGTCTGCGCGCGCCTGGCGCGCAAGTTCGCCACATCGCTTGGCGTGTGGCACCAGCTGCTCCGAGCGCTGCTCATCCGCGCACTTGTCTACGACCAGGCTGGAGCCGCAGAAGCGCTTTTGCACGTCGGGTGCTGCCACGCCAAGCTCGCGCTCCATTATCTGCAGGATGCGTGCGGTGCAGCGTCCCCCGTGGCACGGTCCCATGGTTGCGCCGGTGCGCCACTTGAGGGCGTCGAGCGACCGTACGGGAAGCGCGCGGCGCAGCGCGTCCACGAGCTCCCCCTCGCTCACGTGGCAGCACTTGCACACGGGCACGCCATACAGGGGGTTTTGGTCGACGAGCTCCCGTACGCTCGCCTCGTCCATCATCGCGAGCAGCGGGGCGGGAATGCGCACGGGGTCGAAGCTCGCGTTCTCCTTGGCGCCAAGGCGCTCGGCCACCATGCGGGCAAGGTCGGTTGCGATGGCGGGCGCGCAGGTAAGCCCCGGCGAGTCGATGCAGGCCGCGTTGAAGAAGCCGGGCGCGTCGGGCGCCTCCCCCACCACGAAGTCGTCCGCCCCCGACGCGTCCTTTGCGCGAAGGCCGGCGTAGGTGGCGATGACCTGCTCCGTCGTGGCCTCGGGCCACGTTCGACGCGAGCGCTCGAGCACCTCGCGCTGGCCTTCCTCGGAGGTCGTGAGGTCGGCCTTGTCTTCTACCGGCGTCGCGTTGGGACCCACGAAGATGTTGCCAAAGATTACCGGCGACACGAGCACGCCCTTGCCGGCGGCACTGGGCGCCTGGAACACGCTGCGCCTGAACGTGCCGGCGAACGCGTTATGATAGAGCAGGTACTCGCCCTTGACGGGCCGTATGTGGATCTTGCGCTCGCTCACCAGGTTGTTCATCTCGTCGGCGTGGACGCCCGCGCAGTTGACGACGGCGCGGGCGGCGATGCCGCGCCCGTCCCCGGCCGTTACCACGAAGCCATCCGCGTCTCGCGATATGCCAACCACGCGCGCGTCGAACTCAAACTCGACGCCGTTGGATGCGGCGTTTTCGGCCGCGCCATAGGTGAGGCCATACGGGTCGCAGATGCCGCTCGTCGGTACGCTCAGCGCGGCGATTGCGTCTGGCGACACGTTGGGCTCCATGGCGCGCAGCTCGTCCGCCTCCACGATGCAGACGCCCTTCACCCCGTTGGCCACGGCGCGCCTCGCAAGCTCGTCGAGCGTCTGGCGCTCGCCCTCGTCAAACGCCAGCACGAGCGCGCCGTTTCGATAGAAGCCAAAGCCCAGCTCACGCTGCCATTGCTCGAAGAGCGCGGATCCGGCCACGTTGTACTTGGCCTTGAGCGTGCCGGGCAGTGGGTCGTAGCCAGCATGCACGATGCCCGAGTTCGCCCTCGTCGCGCCGCACGCAAGGTCCAGCCCTGCCTCCAGCACGAGAATTCGCAGGTCAAAGCGCGCGAGCTCACGTGCCGTCGCTGCGCCCACGACGCCAGCGCCTATAACCACCACATCGTATTGAGCTTGCATGGTCTTCTCCCAACTATGACAAGGGTGACAAGGGGACAGGTCACTTGTCAGCTTTTTTCCTGCCGAGTATGACAAGGGGACAGGTCACTTGTCAGCTTTATTACCCTCTCAGTATACCCTCCCGAAACGCGTCACATGTGGTAGTACATCACGGCGATTTGCGTGCGGTTCCTCAGGTTGAGCTTTTGCAGGATGGCGCTGATGTGGTTCCGCACCGTACCCTCACCCATGTACAGCTTTGCCGCGATCTCGCGGTTGTCCAACCCTTGCGCCACGAGCTCGACCACCTCCGTCTCGCGATCGGTAAGTCCCAGCTTGGCAAAGCTCTCCCTTGCGGCATGCGAGTCGGATGCCTGCGCGATGTGGCCTACCACCTCGTCGCCAAGTACGTTCTGTCCAGCATGGACGGCACGGATGGCAGGCGCGATGTCGGTGACGTTCTGCTTGATGAGATAGCCCTTTGCCCCCATGTGCAGCGCGCGCACGATGTAGTCGTCGTCGGCGAACGTGGTAAGAAACACCACACGCGCATCCACGTGTTTGGCAATGATGGACTCGGCGGCGCTCAGGCCGTCGCTGCCGGCCATCTGTATGTCCAAAAGCAGCACGTCGGGCGCATGCTCGTCAAACAGCTCGATCGCCTCCGCGCCGCTCGTGCCCACCGCGACGACCTCGATGTCCTCCTGAGCGTCCAGTATGGTTTGAAGCGATGCGCACACAAACGGATCGTCGTCTACCACTATTACGCGAATCATTCCTTACTCCCCTATCCCCATGTGCGCCTTCCAGCAGCATCATGCCCCAACGTTAGCGCGGAACGCTCGCAAACACGCGAAAGCCGTCCCGGTATTCCGTGCGCAGCGTGCCTCCCAAGGCGCGCACGCGATCGTCCATCGCCTGCAGTCCCATGCCAGACCCTGCCGACGAACTCGTTACCCCGCCCGAGCCATTGTCTTGGACGACGAGCTGGAACAGGCCGGGATATTCCCGCACCTGCACCTCGATGCACGTGGCGTCGCTGTGGCGCACGGTGTTGGTCGCCGCCTCGCGCACGATGGCCACAAAGCAGTGCGCCACGTTGGCGGGAAGCTCGTCCACCTCGTAGACAAGTTCAGTCCGATCGATCCCACAGCCGTCGAGCGCGGACTGCATGAGCACGCGCGGGTCGGCAGCGTCGTCGCGCAGGTCGTGCACGCTGGCGCGCACCGTCTTCATAGCCTCGTCGAGCGTCTGCGACACCGCGTCGTACTCGCCCGCGAGCGAGGGCTCCGCCGCATGCACGACCTTGAGCGCCTCCACCTGCATGATGGCCCGCGTGAGCAGATGCCCCACGTTGTCGTGGATCTCGCGCGCAATGCGCCCGCGCTCGGCCAGCGTCGCCACCTGTGCAGAGAGGTCTCGCGCCTCCTGCAGGTTGCGGTTGCGCTCCTCGAGCAAAAGCGACGCCTCGTGCGTGTCGTCGCGCAGCCGCCTAAAGTGCTCGCGCTCGGCAACAAGAGACGTGGTTCGCCTTGCGAGCACGGCCGCGACCAAGCACACGAGCGCCACCACTATCCAGGGAAGCGCGTCCCAGGCACGCATGGCGGCCGCCAACGGCACCACCCAGGCAAGCCGCACCGGCCACAGCTCGTCGCGCACGAGGTCGTAGGCGACGAGGGGCTGGAATGCCACGAGCACGGGCCAGGCAATGCAGGCTACCATAAAACCCGCTGCCACGAGCAGCCTCAAGGGGCGCGGGAGGACCTCGCCGAGTGCGGCTATTGCCAGCGCGACGAGGAACCCCCCGAGCGTAAACGCATCGATGGGGATCGATAGATACGCCGTTAGGCAGCAGGATGCGATAATCGCTTTGTCGACGAGCCGTTCCATACGCCCATTCTACCAACTCTGATTCCCGATATTGCCAGGCCGACGCAGAACACCACCAGCGCAAACAAACAGACGACGCCCATGTTTGCGAGAACCCCAGGCGTGAGCCCCCCGCAAGCCGGGTCAAGCGCGCCTCTTATGGCCTCGTTGTAGTAGTACACGGGCGTGAACTTCGCTATGGTGACTATGGGCTCGCCGACCAGGTCCAGCGAGACCCAAACGCCGCCAAGAAACGAGATCACCAGCCCGACGATGTTGGGGACCGCGTTCATAACCAACTCGTTGCTGGTCATCTGTCCCACGAGGAAGCCGAACGCCAGGCTGAACAGCGAGTAGCACAAAAGCGCCGCGAGCGCGGCCGCAATATGGGAGGTGGCAACGCCCAAGATCCTGCCACCAAACGCCACGATTCCCAGACCGCACACAAAGGCCCAGCAAACGAGCATGATCAAGAGGCACGCGGCTGCGATCTGCAGGTTTACCCGCAGCTGCGGCACGGGTGAGGCCGCAACGCGACGACGCATCTCCTCGCGCCCGAACCGCGAGATTACCACTGCGGAGCACGCGGCGATGGAGAGCAGGATGGTGTAGCCCTCAAACTGCAAGTACACCAAGAAGGCATTCGACAAGGGCGCGGTCTCGGTGGCTTGCACGACGCTCACGCTCGCGGTATGCGCCATTGCGGCGCTGGTTCGCTCGGCCACCTGCGCCTGGCTGGCGGCGGCAAGCGCCAGTGTGTAGGTGCGCGCAACGCCAAGGTACTCGTCCACCAGACTGTCCATCATCGTTACTTCCGCCGACTGCGTGCTCACTATAACCTGCACCTCCGGCATCTTTGCGCCCGTGGCGGCGGCGTGCGCGAAGTCGGCGCTAAAGCCCTCGGGAATGATGACGATGTAGCTGGCCAACTCCTGCATGACGGCGTCTTGCAGCGCCCGCTCGGTGTCCTCGACCTCGACGGCCTCCCCCTGGCCGAGCACGAACGCGCGCAACCCCTGCGAAAGCTCTTCTCCGTCGCGGTCCACAACGGCCACGCGAGGTCGCGTAAGATACTCGCCGCTGGGCGCGTCGTTTACGCTCATGCCCATAAACACGCCCATGCAGGAGAGAAACACAACGTATATGAGCAGGTAGATTGGGTGACGGAAGAACGCCTTGAGCGCGGCCTTAAAGACTTGCATAGCTTTGCCTCCTCATCATAAGCGCAGCAGCCAGCGCAAGGACTGCCGTAATGATTGTCAAGACGCCGATCGTCCGGAAAAAGGGCGTGAGGTCGGTGTACACATACAGGCTGTAGAACAGGTTGCTCACCTGCTTTACGGGATTGACCACCGTAGCCCAGGGGGCCTCGCGGGCAACCTGGTCGGCAAGCCTTAGAGCGGGTGTGCCGTACAGCCCGGCAAACAGCGAGAGCAAACAGGTGATGCCCGTCAGGATTCCGCTCTTCGCCGTGTAGGGTACGTACGGCAGCGCGCCAACAAGCGCACCGAGCGCCGTTGCCATGAGCGCCGCCACTGCGATGCCCAGCACGCACGCGGCCTCGCGTCCGCCAAACTCCACGCCCAACGCAAAGCGGATGTACGCAAACGCAACCACCAGCGCCAGGAAGCTCACCAACCAGCTTGCGGCAATCGCGCCGGCGAGCATGCGCGACCTGCCCGTGCCTCCGATCGCACGACGCGCGCCAAGCACCGAAACGTTGGGCTGAATGGCACCCACCGCGGTAAGGCTCACGTTTGCGGCCATAACCGCCGCGAAGCCCAGGAGCGCGTAGAAGTAGCGCACGTACTCGCGGGTTTGGCTATGCGTTATCTTGAGCTCGGACGTGTAGTCATCGCGCCGGACGAGCGAGAGCACGACCTCGGGGTTCTCAGCCGCCTGGGGATCGTTTCTCATGATGTCTTCCAACGCCTCGCGCGTACGACAAAAGTCGTCCATCACGTCGGCGAGCACCGTTCGCTCCACCTGACCCATGGACACGCCCGTCGTCCCCGTGACAGCCGAGAGCTCCAGGCTCGGCCAACCATCCACATCAAGCGTCACGACGCCTATGGCCTTGTTGTCTCGTAGCAACGCTCGCGCCTCTTCGTCCGTCTTGGCGTCCATGGGCGCAAGAATCGCCTCGTCGCCCTCAGACAGCGCGTCCACCATGGTGTTGAAGGCCTTGTCGGCTCCTCCTTCGGACTTGTTTACGATCGCCACGGGAATGGGATCCAGGTCGTGCGCGTTCTCGTCGATCCCCTTGAACATGGCATTGAACAGCGTTGCCAGAATGAGCGGGAACAGCATGACCCAAATCACGATGCTGCGCTCGCGCACGATGGAGAGCGTCGTGTACTTAAACGTGTTCCACATGGCAGTCCCCCTAGTCCCGCAGCTCTTTGCCGGTAATTTCCAGGAAGACATCGTTGAGGGTCGGCGGCTCCGAATACACGCGCCCAAACACCACGGCACGCTCCTGAAGAACGGCCAGGATGTTGGCCAGGTTGTGCGGGCCGTTGTCGCACAAAAGGTGGATGGAGGTACCGTCGTGAGAAATGCGACGCACAAAGGGCTGGGCGCCCAGGGCCTCCAGCGTGCCACCCGGCAAGTCGGGCGCCTCGATCTCGACCTTCTCACCCGTGGAAACCATGCACACGAGGTCGTCCTTGGTCCCGCATGCCAGCGACTCCCCGCGATCCATAATCATAATGCGGCTGCATATCTGCTCTACCTCTTCCATATAATGCGAGGTATACACCACCGTGGCGCCCTCGGCGTTGAGGCGCTGGATTCCCTCCAGGATGGAATTGCGGCTCTGCGGGTCCACCGCCACGGTAGGCTCGTCGAAGAAGATAAGTTCGGGCTTGTGGGCGATGCCACAGGCAATGTTAAGACGGCGCTTGAGTCCGCCCGAAAGTTTGTGCGGCCGAAACTTGACGTAATCCTTGAGGCCCACGAACTCGATGGCCTCGTCCACCAGTGCCCGGCGCCTGGTGCCGTCGGACACGTAGAGGCCGCAAAAGTAGTCGATGTTCTCGCGCACGCTCAGCTCGTCGAACACGGCCACGTCCTGCGGGACCACCCCAATGCGACGCTTGATGTCGTAGCTGTTGGGGCGCATGGGCTCGCCAAAGAGCAAGATGTCGCCCTTGTCGTAGGTAAGCAGCTGCAGCAGGCAGTTTATGCTCGTCGTCTTGCCCGACCCGTTGGGGCCCAGCAATCCGAATATCTCGCCCTCCTCGATCTTGAGGTTAAAGTGGTCGAGTGCCAGCACCTCCCCGTATCGCTTTACGAGGTTGCGCACTTCCACGATTGCCATAGTCACTCCTCTCGTTTGCCGTTTGACCAATGTTTCGCGTTTGCTCACTTGTTTCCGATTGCGGTTTGGACGTGCCTCGAGCGTTCGTCCTCGGCGGTATCGGCAGAAAGCTCGGCGCCGTATTTGCAGATGAGGCTCACGAAGATCAGCATGGCACCGGCCGAGACGAATCCGTTTCCGCTTACGCTTAGCCCGGGCACGCCCTCGAAGTGGTTGCCGACGATCGCATTGCAGATGCTTGCCGCGACGATGCCGCCAAGCGGAACGCAAATGGTGCAGATGCCCAGCTTCAAGAGGCCACGCGCGCCCTGCAGGGTAAATGGTGTGCCGTCATTGAGTTCGCGCGAGCAGTACCGAACGGCAAGCTTGCTTACCACGCACGATGCGGCGCACATTATGGCCCCGGCCGCCAATTTGCCATACAAGGCGCCTTGGGATACCCCGGAGCTGTTGCCAACTATCGAATGGATGGTAGTCCCACCGATCTTGACGCTGCTTGGAAATCCAACGCTGGCAATGCCCACGAGGCACAGGATCGCGCCCACCAAGCTGCACACGAACGCGACGTTGCATACGATCTTTGCCACCTTAACGATGGTCTGGATCGTTTGAAGTGTTTTGCTCATCATGACTCCCCTCTTTCCGCACTTTATGTCACCATTGTGCGCTCCAACGGGGAGTCCCGCCAGTGAGCGACGTCACGTTTGCCCATGACAAATGTCACGACTCGTGGCTACCATACGGTCTTCTCCTTGCGTTGACAGCATATTGTAAAGCAAGTATGCTTTACAATATGCTACTGCGTCATGAAAGCGAGGACACGATGGCCACAGCAACTGTACCCATGGCCCAGATCAATGTGCGTATCGAACGACCGTCAAAGGAGGCTGGTGACGAAGCGCTCGCTCGCGCCGGCTTGACCCCCTCGCAAGTGGTTCGCGAGCTTTGGCAAAATCTTGCCGATCAGGAATCGCCAGAAGATGCGATAGCCCTAACCGAACGGCGGGTACACGAGGCCACAGCC
This sequence comes from uncultured Coriobacteriaceae bacterium, assembly GCA_902803315.1. Taxonomy (GTDB): domain Bacteria; phylum Actinomycetota; class Coriobacteriia; order Coriobacteriales; family Atopobiaceae; genus RUG440. The sequence goes on along the minus strand of CADCPM010000120.1, from coordinate 37,300 downwards.
GTCCGCGAGCCCTCTCCCATCGAGGGGAGGCTCTTCGCTTTGGACCGCATGTACGATCGCTTTGATCGCTTTGGCGAGACCTGGGGTTTGGACTTGTCTGCATTGCCTGACGACTCTGAAGAGGATTTGCGCGCTTCCGTTCGCAGCGAGAAGCAGGCCGCGCGGGCATATGGGGACACGCTATGAGCACCAAGACCCTAAACATCGTCTGCGATACCAACGTGTGGATCGACGCTTTTATTCCCTCTCGCCAACGCTGCACAGTCGCGCGCGAGCTCCTTGTTTGCGCCACAAGCCAAGGCCACAACCTCCTCTACTCTGGGCATTCTCTCGTTGACGTATTCTATGAGGTAAACCGCGAGGCTAAGCAGTGGTTCCGACGTTCGGGCATGGAGGTGGACGAAACGCGCGCGCATGCCGCACGCGCGCATGCGTGGTCGTGCGTCGAGGACATTCATGAAGTGGCGGTCGCCATAGCCTGTGACGAGCCAACCGTTTGGTACGCGCTCAAGCTTCGCGCGCTCAACGAGGATCTGGAAGACAACTTCGTTCTCGCAGCGGCCCAGCGCGCGCACGCAGACTACCTTGTGACCTCCGATGCTCGCCTGCGGCGCAACGCCAACGTCGCCACTCTTTCGCCTGAGGACATGCTTACGGTGCTCAAGGAAGGATTGTGACGTCGGATGTTTGTCGGATGGGCACCCCAAATACGGGGCAGCACATGGCACTACCCAAAGACTTCCTGTGGGGCGGCGCGGTGGAGGCGCATCAGCTCGAAGGCGGATACGACGTGGACGGACGCGGCCTCTCGGTATCCGACGTTATGACGTGCGGTTCCAACGGTGTCCCGCGCGTAATTACCGACGGCGTCGTGCCCGGAAAGTGGTACAAACACGTTATAGAGACAAACGGCGAAGAGGTGTAGGGCCTCAATTAGAGCTTGCACACGGAGAGGGCGGGGCGCCTTGGGCGTCTCGCCCGCCGTAATGGTATATTCAATATGCAATAGGTTAATCGAGACAATGGGAGATGAGCTTCATGGCGGTTAGCAAGGAGTTTCTTGAGGCAGTATCCAACGACAGGGACTTGGAGTCGGAGGTCGAGCGGGCGACGTACGACGCGCTCGGCGAGCTGCTCAAGGAGAAGGGGCTCGAGGAGGAGGCCGGAAGGGCCATGGAGGCCGCCATGGAAAAGGTGGCCGAGGCCCACGGATTCGAGCCCGCGGACCCCGACGAACTTGCAATCGACGAGCTTGAGGGCGTAAGCGGCGGTATGAAAATCACGGTGGTGAAGAATCCGAAATCGGTTGCTCCACTATTGAAGCTTATATTCAAGATCAAGAGGGAACAGTAGCGTAGCTAAGGGCGACGGGCCTTTGCCGTGCTCGAGTGCGGCGCCCTCCACCTGGTAGGCAGAAGTCGAGGCGCCCCACAGGAAGTCTTGCGGGAAGGGCTTGAGTGTCTTGTGCAGCATGTGCTTCTCCTTTCCAAACCTCACGATAAGATAAATTATACGTCACAAGCATCCGTTTCGTGTTTTCGGTACGTTCCCCTGGTCCTCCGGGCGACGATTGCCCGCGATCCGCCTATTCGCAGGTTCCGATTTTCAGTTACCTGTACATTTAATGGGAAATGAATCTGGCCCGAGCAACCGAATCCTGGGCTTTTTCGTTTTTGAACAGATTCATTTCCCCTTACGTAAAATACGCAGTGGGAAATGAACGAATGGTTTTAGAGCGAATCCTGGGCTTTTGCACTTTTGAACAGATTCATTTCCCATTAATTTATAACAATATAGGATGTCGCGATTAGATGACCGTCTGCCACCCAACAATCGCCCCGCCAACAGGCAAACATAACGCCTTCCCGACGCCTACCTAACGCATACTGCACGTCCGATATCTGCTTACTGCATGCGTTATACTCAAAAGTATGCTTTATAACATATTGTTCAAAAGGAGCAAGGATGCGTTACATCTCATTCGGGCCGAGCGGCACCAAGGTTTCGGAGGTCATCCTCGGAACCATGCGCATTGCTAACAAGACGCCCGACGAAGTGGCAGAGCTCATACAGACGGCGCTGGATTGCGGCATAAACGCCGTGGACACCGCACCCATCTACGGTCCGTCGGAGTCCATAATTGGCGAGGCCTTTGCGTCTGCCCCTGGCCTGCGAGATCGCGTGTGGCTCCAAACCAAGCTCGGCATCCAGCCCCATCCGCAGGTGAAGTCCAACTACTTCGACTTCTCCTACGAGCACATTATGGAGTCGGTGGACAACAGCCTGCGCGCCCTCAAGACCGACCACGTCGACTCGCTACTGCTCCACCGTCCCGATGCGCTCATGGAGCCGGACGAGATCGCGCGCGCCTTCGATGAGCTCAAGGTCGCGGGAAAGGTTATCGACTTTGGCGTCTCCAACCAGAACCCCGCGATGATGAGCCGGCTCGCGAATCACCTCAACGTGCCCATAACCGCAAACCAGGTACAAATCTCCGCCGCCTTTACCCCCATGTTCGACTCCTTCTTCAACGTGAACATGGAAGTCGACGCATCCGCCATGCGCGACGGCGGCATCCTAGAGTACGGTGCGGAAAACGATATGGCCATCCAGGCATGGAGCGTGTTGCAGCACGGATACTTTGGCGGCGTGTTCCTGGGCGACCCCAACTATGCCGGGCTCAACGCGGCCCTCGAGCGCATAGCCGCGGAGCACGACTCCACGCCCACGGCCGTGGCAATAAACTGGGTGCTCCGCTATCCCGCAAAGATGCAGGCAATCGTAGGGACTACCAGGCCCGAGCGTGTTCGCATGAGCGCCGCAGCCTGCGACTGGGAGATGACACGCGAAGAATGGTACGAGATCTATATCTCGGCCGGCAACAGACTTCCGTAGGAACCCCGACTAAGGGACAGTCCCCAAGTTACGATTTTCGAGAAATCGTAACTTGGGGACTGTCCCTTAGTCGGGGTTTTACGTCTAACCCAGTAGCTCGGCCACGTCGAGGGCGATCATGTACTCCTCGTTCGTGGGAACTACGAGCACGCGAATCTTGGAGTCCGGAGCGGAAATGACGCGCACCTCGTCCGAGCGGACCTTGTTGGCCTCCTCGTCGATCTTCACGCCCATCCACTCAAGCTCCTTGGCAACGCCCAGGCGCATCACACTGGAGTTCTCGCCGATTCCCGCGCTGAACGCCATGGTGTCGAAGCCGTGCATGGCCTGCGCCATCTCCATGATGAGCTGAGAGGTGCGATAGTAGAACATGTCCAACGCCATCTGGCAGTTTGCGTCGCCCTTTGCCACGCCGTCCTCGATGTCACGCGAGTCGGAGCTTATGCCGCTGAGGGCCAGAAGGCCGGACTGCTTGTTCATCATGGTGTCCACCTCGTCGATGGTATAGCCGCCCTCGCGCACGAGGTAGCATACCGTCGCGGGGTCAATGGTGCCGCAACGCGTGCCCATAATGAGGCCGTCGAGCGGGGTGAGGCCCATGGTGGTGTCCATGTCGGCACCGTCCTGGATGGCTGCGAGCGAGGCGCCCGACCCAAGGTGGCAGCTCACGAGCTTGTGCACGTCGTCGCCCAAGAACTCCTTGGTTGCGCGCCAGATGAAGCGGTGGCTCGTGCCGTGGGCGCCGTATTTGCGAACGTGCAGCTTGTCCACCACGTCGCGAGGCAGCGCATAGCGGTGCGCCTTCTCGGGAATGTTGTAGTGGAACGACGTGTCGGCCACGATCACGTTGCCCTTGTTTGGGAACATGTCAAGGCAGATCTCAATTACGTCAGCCTCGGCATAGTTGTGCAGCGGCGCCAGCGGGGCAACCTCGCGAACCCAACCGAGAGTCTCCGCGGTGACGATCTTGGACTCGGGGAAGTACCAGCCGCCCTGAACCACACGGTGGCCAATGCCAATAAAGTCCTTGCCGGTCTCCTCGATTATGTCGATGACGTACTTGATGGCGGTCTTGTGGTCGGGAAGCGCGACCTCTTTCTTCTGCTTGCCGTCGACGGCGATGCTCTCGTAGCCAACAAAGGACCCGTCGATTCCAATGCGCTCACAGTTACCCTTCGCATACACCTCGCGCGTGTCTACGTCCAGCAACTGGAACTTAAGCGACGAGCTTCCTGCGTTGATTACCAAAACGTTCATGGGTGTGGGCTCCTCTCCCCTAACATCCGCGTTAACTTGCTCCATAGTAGCAGACAAGACCGTCCGCAATAGCGTATGGCACGCGATGAACACCGATGCTACGTTATAGGGAGTTCACACCCCGCGCCTTTGTCCGGGCCGCAAGCGGCGACTCACGAAGTGAGCAAGCGAAGCGAGCGCGAAGCCGCATGCGAGACCGGCGAAGGCGCGGAGTGTGACTGAAACTATGGGGATGCCTATGGCCTATAATGCGTATGTATCACTATTCTATAAGGAACGGGGGCTCGTTATGGCAAACGTAACACGCCGCGATGCATTGCGCGCAGGTGGCATTTCCGTTGCAGGCATCGCTGCAATGCTCATGGGCGCATGCGGCACGCAGACAAACGCAGGATCGGCGGGAGCGTCCTCAAGCGCATCGAGCGTCGGCGATGCTGCCGCAGCTGGAGCGCGCAGTCTCGAAATAGACTCAAAGACGGGCTTGCTCGCCCGCAGCGAATTCGTGGGAATCGATACCGAGGTAAAGCTCGCCGACGGGACTATGAGGCCGGCCATAAACTTTGACAATGGCGCGACCACGCCCTCGCTCACGAGCGCGGTGGAAGAGATTCAGGCGCAGCTTCCCTACTACGGCTCCATCGGTCGCGGCAAGGGGCAAAAGTCCACCCATTCAACTGAGGCGTTCAATGCGGCGCACAAGGTTGTGCTGGACTTCTTCGGCGCGCCCGACACCACCTATACCTGCGCCTTCTCGGGCACGGCAACCGACGCGCTCAACAAGGTGTCCGGCGCCCTCTGCGGAGACGGCACGGTGGTGCTCACCACGCGCTCCGAGCACCACGCCAACGACCTTCCCTGGCGCCTACGTGCCGCGGAAGTGCGCTATGTGGAGGTCGATGAGAAGGGTCGTCTCCGTATGGAGGACTTTAAGACGCAGCTTGCGGACAAGAAGGTTAACGTCGTGTCGATGCAGGCGGCCTCAAACGTAACGGGCTACGTGCACGACGTGCACGCCGTCGCCAAGCTCGCGCACGAGGCGGGCGCCATCATGGTGGTGGACGGTGCGCAGATATCAAGCCACCGAGCCTTCTCGCTCAAGGGTACAACGGAGGCCGAGGACATCGACTTCTTCGTGTGCTCGGCCCACAAGATGTATGCCCCCTTTGGCGGAGGCTGCATCATTGGCAAGACGGATATCATGAATGCGCATGTACCGGCGTATCGTGGCGGAGGTATGGTGGACGTAGTCACCGATTATGATGTCACATGGCTTAAAGCCCCCGAGCTGTGGGAGGCGGGTTCTCCGAACTACTTCGGCCAGATCGCGTTGGCCAAGGCCTGCGAGGCGCTTAAGACTGTGGGCTTTGAGGCCATAGAGGCGCATGAGCAGACGTTGTTGCGTCGCGCGTTGGATGGACTTTCGGACATCAAGGGCATAACGCTCTATGCCGACTCGAACAAGATCGACGATCGCGTAGGCGTCCTGACCTTCAACGTAAACAAGGTCGACGCGGCAGACGTTGCCCAGAAGTTCGCCGACAAATGGGCCATCGCCGTGCGTCAGGGCGAGTTCTGCGCACACCCACTGTGCCATCGCCTGATGGGCATATCCGATGCGCAAATCCTCGCCGAACGCGACAAGCCGGGCTTCACTGCTCCCGCAATGGTTCGCATAAGCATGGGAATGTACAACACCGAGAAGGACGTGGACACGCTGATAGAGGCCGTTAAGGAGATTGCGGGATAGCGACAGGTGCCATTGTGTGGGGACCCTAACTTGGGGACAGTCCCCAAGTTAGGGTCCTACCTACAAGAGGCCCTCGCCCAGATTCTTTCCGCCAAGCACGTGCCAGTGCAAGTGGTGCACCGTCTGACCGGCGGCATCGCCCGTGTTTGCGATGACCCTAAACCCGTCCTCGCGAATGCCCTCGGCTTTGGCCACCTCGTCCACCGCATGTGCCATCGCGGCCAGCGTATCTCCCGGCACGCCATCGACTATGTTGGCGTAGTGCTCCTTCGGCACCACCAGCACGTGTGTGGGCGCCTGCGGGTTCATGTCCCTGAACGCACATACCAGGTCGTCCTCGTACACGTAATTCGACTCGATCACGTGGTTCGCGATCTTGCAGAAGATGCAATCGTCTTTCATGGTTTGTATCCTTTCTTTCTATTCGTTATTCGTTCAAGAACGCCGTGGAAGGCGCGGCCGTGGTGTCGGAGGCGGTTACCTCCTGAGAGGCGTCGAGAAGGACGCGCACCTTCTGCTCCGCGTCCGAAAGCCTCCCGCGCAGGCTCTTGAGCAATTCTACCCCGCGGGCATAGCGCTCCAAAGAGTCCTCCAGCTCCAAGTCGCCGCTCTCAAGCGCACGCACCACCTGCTCCAGCTCGGTGGAAGCCTCCCTAAACGTAAGCTCCTCAACCTTCTTGTGTTCCAACGTAGCCATAGTCCCTCTTTCCTTAGACCGTTCCCTTTTAACGTCATAGAGTCGCGTCTTTGCGCGATCAGTCGTGCAAACCCGTAACGCGCGCCTCGATCGATCCCTTGTTCAGCTTTACGGTAACGTCTTGCCCCACATGCAACGCGGACGCATCCGTAACCACATGTCCCTCATCGTTTTGCGCGATCGCATAGCCACGAGAGAGGACCTTGAGTGGCGAAAGCGCGTCCAGTGATGCAGCCATGCGTGCCAACGTGGCGTCGTAAGGTCGAAGCAGCCCCTCGCCCACCGTCCTCATGCGCTGTCCGCCGAGCTCCACCTCACGCCTTGCGCGCTGCATGAGGCGCGGCATCGCGTCGTGGAGACGCTGCTCGCTCTGCAGGAGCTGCACCTCGCGCTCCTCCACGAAGCCCATGGGATTCTCTAGGCAGCGCCTGTGGGCCGTTGCCTCAAGCAGCGCATTCTCGCGCTCGAGGCGCCCGCGCATTGCCTGGGTCGCGCGATTCAGGAGCTGTTGCAGCGCCACGTCGTTCTCCTGCACGGTCTTTGCGAGCGCGGCGCCCATGCGCTGCCTTCTGGTTTCTATGACGCTCACCACGTCGTCGAGGGCCGGTGCCACGGACTCGGCAGCGGCGGTTGGCGTGGAAGCGCGCCTGTCGGAAACCATGTCGCAAATGGACGTGTCGGGCTCGTGGCCAATGCCCGTGATCACGGGCACGGGACATGCTGCCACCGCGCGTGCCAGGGCCTCGTCGTTGAAGGTCATAAGGTCCTCGAACGAGCCACCGCCACGTACGAGAAGAATCGCCTCAGGGCGAGCGTCTGCCGCCACTTGGAGCGCACGGATGATGGTTGCCGGTGCATGGGAGCCCTGCACCGCGCATCCCACCACGTCCAGCTCCACGAGCGGATTGCGCCTGCGGAGGGTTCGCTTGACGTCTTCGATCACACTGCCGGAAAGCGAGGTAACCACTGCCACCCGCATGCAAAAGCGAGGTATCTTGCGCTTGCGGCCAGGATCCATGAGCCCCTCTGCCTCGAGTTTTCGGGCGAGTTCGGCAACTTGCTGCCGCAGCAGACCCTCACCCACCGGCTCGATGGAAGACGCAATAAACGAAAGCCGACCCGTACCAACGTATACGTCGAACTTTCCTCTTAGCACCACGGACAGACCGTCCTTGAGCGCAAAGTCGAGCTTTGCGTACGAACCGCGCCACACGATCACGTCCATGGACGAACGGTCGTCCTTAACCTGGAAGTAGCAGTGACCAGACCTGGCGTTTGGACCCCTAAACCCGCTTACCTCACCGGCGACCACAAAGGTCCCCAGGCCGTTAACGGCGGATTTGGCAACACCAATGGCGGTACTTACGCTCAGGGCTTCCTCGGTTGCACGGCCTGACGTCGCGTTGTTGCTCATATGCGCACTCCGATCCATGCGGCTATCGCCTGTTCGTGCGGGCAAGCAGGTACAAGAGGTTGGCAATGGACACGAGCGCTGCCGCCACATAGGTAAGCGCCGCAGCAGTGAGCACGCTCTTCGCACCCTGCTTGTCGATGGCAGAACCGGTTGAGTCCAGGAACTTTATGGCTCTGCGCGAGGCGTCTATTTCCACCGGAAGGGTAACGAGCTGGAACAAAACCGAGAACGCGAAGAGCAAGATGGCCACGTTCACGAGGCCTGCAAGCCGCATAATCACACCGGCAAAGAACACGATAATCCAGGTGCCTTGCGCGAAGTTGACCACCGGAACCAAAGCCGTTCGGATCTTGCCAAACATGTATCCCTTGGCAGTCTGAACCGCATGCCCTGCCTCATGGCAGGCAACGGCAACCGAAGCCACCGATCCCCCGCTATAGTTCTCGCTAGAGAGGTTCAGGCAGTTCTCGCTAGGATTGTAATGGTCGGTAAGGGAGCCGGCCACCGTGCCGATCTTGCAGTCGCCCGCGCCGTTCTCGTTGAGCATGCGCCGTGCGATGTCGGCCCCCGTGCGACCCAACCCGCTCGGAACTTCCGACCACTTTTTGTAGGTGCTTCTAATGTAGGCTTGGGTTGCCATTCCGAGCACCGTCGAAAAGAGGATGAGTGCCAAATACGAGGGACTGATAGACCCAAATGCAAAGTGCATGGCGTGCTCCAATCGTTAGCGGTCTTTTCCTTATACCCAACCAAGATAGTATCAAATCCAAGAGACAAGAACTCTTTTGAGGAGCCCCGGCATGTTGCGTGGGAGGATTCGTCCGCAGGACGTTTCGGCCCCCGTTTGCCCAGCTATACGTACGATTTTATCGGCACGTACACCCCACACCTACAAAACCTCAACGCGTCCATCCTTTACGGTGAGCCCCACCTCGCCTCGCAGAAGGCCCTTGAGCTGCCTTCCCACAAGGTCGTATCGCCAACCGGTCTGCAGCGGGCATTCATTGCCGGCAAGGAAGTCGTGCAGGTCGTCGCGCGTAGCAATGAGGGGAATGGCAACCCCGCTGCTTTCGGATCGAAGCCTGAGGAGCGCATACATGAGATCCACCACGCTGTCGGCATCGGCATGGGGACGCGCGCGATGGCGTATGTAGGGGTAGTTCGCGGGGTCGCACGCCTCCCCCTTGCGTATAGCGGCCACCAGCTGTTGGGCGTCCTTGTCTGAGAGGCCGTCCGTACCCCGAATCCTGCGCAGACGCTGCACGGAATGCGGAGTGCGACGGCACATCTCAACAACAACCTCGTCCTGCAGCACCCACTTGCGCGGAAGGTTGCGACGCGAGGCGAGCTCCTCCCTATACGCGCACACCTCTCGCGCGATGGCAAGCTGCTTGCGCGAAAGCGACGAGGAGCGCTTGAGGTGCAGATAGGCCTCTCGCGGCTGGTTGCGCGACGTGGAGCGCTCGACGAGCGCGGCCAACTCCGGTTCAAGCCACGAGAGCCTATTGCGCTCTATGAGCTCGTCCACCATGCGCCTATATATGCCAGGAAGGTACACCACGTCGTCTAACGCATACCTCAGCTGATCGGAATCCAGTGGACGCTTGGACCAGTCGGTGAGGCCGTCCGCCTTGGCTAGATGCACGTCGTCATAGGCCTGCACCAAGGCGCCGTAGCCAATTTGCATCCTAAAGCCCAAGAAGGCCGCCGCGAGCTGCGTGTCGAACACCGGAGCGGGAACGACGTCCAGGCTGTCCTTTATGACTTCGAGGTCCTGATCGCAGGCGTGGAACACCTTCGTTTTGGTCTTGTCCACAAAAAGCTTAACCAAAGGCGAGAGGTCCTCTATGCAAAGCGGGTCTATGGCCACGGCTTCGTCGTCCGTGGCAACCTGGATAAGGCACAAGCGGGGATGATACGTACGCTCGCGCAAAAACTCCGTGTCCACCGCAAGCACCGAATGCTCGCGGGCGCGCTCGCAAAATGCGACAAGCTCGTCACCAGATGAGATATACATGTATGCTCTCTTCGTCAACCAAGTCCTAAAACGGGTAACATACTACTAGAATTGCACATGTCAGGTACATGCAAAGCAAGGGAGAACGACGTGAGGGTCCTTATAATCCACAATGATGCCTCGGGTTTTGGCTCCGACGCCATTTTTGAGTTCCAACGCGCCCTCGTTCGCGAAGGCGACGAGTCCGTGCTTCGCATCCTGCAAACCGACGCATCGGACCGCAGCGAATCCCTTCTTAACGATGCGGAGGAGTACGACCTGGTTGTGATCTCGGGTGGAGACGGCACCGTCGCGACGATGCTCTATCACCTGAGGAATCGCAACGTGCTTACCTGTGTGTTCCCCTCCGGCACCGCAAACCTGTTCTTCTCGAATCTGGGAAACGCCCCCGTACCCTCATCGCTGGCACGTGCCTGCAGGGTGGGACACTCGGTACGCACCGACCTCGGCGAGATAATCTGGCTCGACGACGAGGGCAATAAGCATCGGCAGGGCTTCTCGCTCATGGCCGGCATGGGTTTTGACGCGCAGATCATGCAGGCAGCCATACCCGCCAAGCGCGCCATGGGGCAAGCGGCCTACTTCGCTGCCGCCATCGCGAACCCGCGTCCCGAGGTTAAGCGCTTTAGGATAAACGTCGACGGGCATGTGTACGAGCGCACGGGAATCACCTGCTTGGTGGCAAACAATGCCATGATCCAGGGCGATATAGAGATTGTGCCGGATTGCAACATGGTCGATGGCATGCTCGACGTAATTGTGGTGGAGGTCGACGTCACGGCGCAGCTCCTGCGCCCCCTCATCATGGGGCTGGTGGACCACGAGGGAAAGAACATCGGCCGCCCCCACTTGGAGAGCTTCCGCGGTCACGACATCCAGGTAACCGCCTCCTCCCCCGCCAAGATGGAGGTAGACGGCGACCCCGTGGAGGGCGACGTCATAACCTATCGTGCGCGTGCCATTCCGGAGTGCAACCGTCTCGTGGTCGACTCGTTCTCCCGTTATGCCGGCGACATCGACGACGAGCCGCTCTTTAGCGGAACCGAGGAGATGGCATTCCCGCTGTAGCGCCGTCCTGTGCGAAGCCCTAACTTGGGGACAGTCCCCAAGTTAGGGTTAACTCAGTGTCTCGGGTGGGTAGCGTCGGAAGAAGTCGCCCACGACGTCCTCGTAGGGTATGGGTTTCGAGAACAGGTATCCCTGGGCCTTGTCGGCACCTATCGTTCGCAGGAACTCAAACTGCGCCTCCGTCTCCACGCCCTCCACGAGGGTCTGCATGCCGAGGCTTTGCGAGAGCTTAATGATGGAATGCACGATGGTGCGCGACTTCTGGTTGCCCTCCATCCCGCGGAGGAACTCCATGTCGATTTTTAGAACGTCGAAGTCGTAGTCCTTAAGGAGGTTGAGCGACGAATAGCCACTGCCAAAGTCGTCCATCCACACCGAGAAGCCCTTCTTGTGGAAGCGCCCTATAACCGAACGCAGCAAGTCGGGATCCTCGGTAAGCGACGACTCGGTGATCTCTACGCGAATGAGGTCGCGCGGCACGTCATGGCGATCCACGGCCTCCTCCATCAGGCTCGGCACGTCGAGCAGCGCGAGCCCGCTTGGCGAGAAGTTCAGCGACACGGGAACGGCGACGCCCGTCTCCCTCATGGTGCGTTTGACATCAGAGCAGGCACGCTCGACCACGCAGCGGTCCAAGAGGTGAACCAGGCGCGCCTCTTCCAAAAACGGCACGTATTGGATTGGAAGCAGCAGTCCGCGGTCCGGGTCCTTCCAGCGTGAGAGCGCCTCCATGCCACACGTGAGACCCGTGGCAACACGCACCACAGGCTGATAGTAATTGCTAATCCATCCCTTGGATGCGGCCTCCTCTATGTGGCCCAGGACGTAGTCGCGCATGGTCTCGTCCACAAGCAGGCCCTCGTCGTAGAAGCGATAGTACTGGTCGAACCGACCCTTTATGGACGCGCACGCCACCTTTGCGCGGTCATGCGCAAAGGCAACGAAGGTATCGTCGGGCGCAAACTCGTATATGCCCGCCTTCAGCTCTATGGTCATGCTCGAGAGGACCTTCGAAGCTCGCTCGTGCACGATCCTCAGCCGATCCTCGAGGCCTTCCCGCTCGGTGATGAGCACAAAGTGGTCGTCTGAAAAGCGCGCCAGAAGGCCATGGGGAAAGCTCTCCTGCAATATCCTCGCCACCTGACGCAAAACCGCATCTCCGGCCTCGTATCCCAAGCGATAATTAATGACCCTGAAGTGGTCTACGTCGAAGTACACGTCCACCATACGCGTGCCAGCGGTTGCCGCACGTGCCAGGAACTCAGCCGCATGCTGATGGTAGAACTTCATCGAGGGCAAAAGCGTGAGCTCGTCCGTAAGGGAAGAACTCTGCCCGCGAGCTGCCTTTACCTGCTCCCTGGGCGCCAATCCGGCCATGTTGGAGACGTCGGCCACAAACACGAAGAACAGGTCCCCGCGACGCGTGTCACGCACCAGCCTGCCGTATTCGTCCATAAAGTGCAAAGACCCATCCTTGGCTTGGATGCGATACGCCACGTGGTCGCGATGCGTAATGTGGTCGACCTCACGCGCGTTTATCTGCGACCATATGGAATCTTCCACCCGAAGGCGATCCTCATGGTAGACGACGCCCATAAAGGAGCCGCCTACCAAATCTAGAAACTCGTCGACGCTGTCGCACCCAAAGATGTGCGCCATCTGGCTGTTCGCGAAAAGGATTCGCTCGTCGCCGCCCGCTTCGTACACGAAGAATCCCCCCGGCAGGCCGTCGGCGAAGCCGGATAGGTCGAGGCCAAGCTCGCTGAGCCCATCGTTTCCAAGAAGATCGTCGTGTGCGCCCATGGCAGCCTCCCCTTCGTCGAGCGAATCCGATGAATGCCTCTATACAGGCTCTATGCAGGCCCTACTTCTTTATGTAGGGAACGAGCAGGGAATCCAGCTGAGACACAATGGCATCCTGGTCCATGTGACGTCCAATGAACACGAGCTTGGTCATGCGGTCGCCAACCTCCTCGTCCCATTCGTCCATGATCTCGGGGTTCGCCTCGACGATCTTCTTGAACTCCTCCTCGGGAGCGGAGGCGACAAACAGACCGTTCTCCTGAAGGTGCAGCTGCCTGCCCGCCTGCTCGAGCACATACGCCATGTTGGGATCGTCGGCGATCCACACCAGGCCCTTCGCACGAATGACGGTGTCGGGCCAGTCCTTTGCAAAGCGCTCCAAGTTCGCGAGATTGAAGGGCTTGCGACGCTCGTACACAAAGGTGGCGATGTCATACTCAAGCACTTCGGGATCCTCGTGCTCCTCGGGATGCTCCAGGGCCTCGATCCAGGCTGCGGATCCATAGGCCTTCTCGAAGTCAAAGCGTCCGGTGTTCAGGAGGTCGTGCAGGTCCACGTCCGCCTGAGTTGCCTCCACGATGTGCGCGTCCTTTTGCAGACCGCGTACGATTGCCTTGAGCTCGCCAATCTGCGCGGGGGTAACGAGATCGCACTTGTTGAGCACCAGCGTGGTGCAGAACTCAATCTGCTGGATCAGAAGCGCCTCGAGGTCCTCGTCGTCTATGTTCTCCGCAAGCAGGTCTTTTCCGCCGCTGAACTCGTCGAACATGCGCGCGCAGTCGACGACGGCAATGATGTTGTCGAGTTCGATACGAACGCCGCGAGCCGACTCCTGCTTGCAGAAGTTGTCGATGGTAAAGGCAATGGGTATGGGCTCGCATATGCCGGAGGCCTCGATGATTATGTATTCGAAGTTCCCCGACTCGGCGATCTGGGTCAGCTGCTGGGCGAGGTCGTCGGCGAGCGTGCAGCAGATGCAGCCGTTGGAAAGCGGCACGAGCGTGTCGGTCACCTGGCTCACCACGCCGTTCTTCTCTATGAGTTCGGCGTCTACGTTAACCTCGCCAATGTCGTTGACAATCACGGCGGCGCGGATGCCCTGGTCGTTGCCAAGGATGTGGTTGAGCAGCGTGGTTTTGCCGGCGCCCAGATATCCGGTAATGAGCGCGATCTTTACGGTCTTTGCTGAATTAGTCATTAAACACACCTTCTATCGAATCGGACTCAGTGAAGTGTAGCACGGCAAATGCCGCATTCTATACTCTTTGTATAACAAACATGCGCATCTGGGTGCAAAGGTTACTGTCCACGCCCGCGCGGCTCCGCGCTCGCTTCGTTCGTTCACTTCGTGAGTCGCCGCTTGCGGGCCGGCCGCGGGTGTAGACAGGAACGTGCAAAGCAAAGGCGCAAGCGGAAGGGGGCAATCATGTCGCTCAACCATCTCATTTGTGGATCTGGCCCACTACTCGATACGCAGGGGGTGCTTCGCGAACCAGGCTATGCGCTCCGCCCCCCGTTCGAATACGGCCACGACCGCATCGCGGCCCCTCGCATGAGGATCAAGGACTGGGACTACTACCTCATAAACGATAACAAGTACGCCGTGGCTCTGACCTTCTCGGACCTCGGCTACATTGGCCTGGTGTCGGCTTCCGTAATGGACTTCGACAACAGGTCCTTCAAGACCACCAGCGAACTGGTCGTCATGCCCCTCGGCAGCATGGGTCTCCCAACCAGCTCCGACGAGGGAGACATCGTATGGGAGAACAAGCGTTGCCGGGTAAGGTTCGCACACGAGGGCAGTACGCGGCGGCTCTCGTTTTTCATGGCTCGCTTTAGCGACGACGCCGACCTGGAAGTGGAGCTGCTTCTCGACCGCTTTCCGCGCGACTCCATGGTCATATGCACGCCATGGGACGAGAACCCCAAGGCCTTCTACTACAACCGCAAGGTGCTCGGCATGCGGGCGCTCGGCGGCTTTAGGTGGGGCGGCCTCTTCCACCAGTTCGAGTCGCAGGACTCGCTCGCGCTGCTCGACTGGGGCCGCGGCGTCTGGACCTACGACAACGTGTGGTATTGGGCTGCCGCCCAAGGATACCAAGACGGACACGTGGTGGCCCTCAACCTCGGCTACGGGTTTGGCAACACCCATGCCGCCAGCGAGAACATGGCGTTCGTGGACGGAGTGGCCCACAAGCTGGACGAGGTCGACTTTGGAATCCCCTCAGCCGCGGACGGCGGGTACGCCTATATGGAGCCGTGGCACCTTACCGACAACGAGGGAAGGCTCGACCTTGTCTTCGCACCCTCGATCGATCGCGTGGACAACATCAACGTAGGCGGCATCGTAAGGTCCAACCAGCACCAGGTGTTTGGCACCCTTACCGGGCACGTCGTTCTCGACGACGGGTCAGAGCTGCAGATACGTGGCCTTCGTGCCTCGGCCGAGCACATTCACAACCGCTACTAACGCAACGCGCGCTACTTTTCCACCTCGAACACGACCTCGTCGATGCCATCTACGGCCACCTTCAAAAACTGCTCCAATCGTACCTTGCGATCCTCGTCGATGTCGGTCGAGAGCGTAACAGTGGCAATGGTGCGCTGGTTGAGTTTGTCCTCCTTTTGGTCGTACGAGTCCAGTTGGCCAATGCGATACGACTTGAACTCCTTGCACAAGGCGGAAAGCTGTTTGGTGACGCTCTGCGTGTTGTAGGTATCTTGTACCTCAAACACGGTTCCGTTCTCCTGCATCGCCTTGTATACGACCCGGTGCGAGAAGAACAGGCACGGCACCGCAAATATTATAGAGAAGAAAATCAGGCGGCGACGAAGCCTCCTGGACCGCATCTCTGCCTCCGCCATTTCCTCGGCGGTTACGATACCGTCGCCATCTAGGTCGCTCTTGAGCGGCACGTGCAAAATCACAAATACGATCTCCGATCCAAACGCTATGAACACCACGTTTATGAGGAACTCGTAGAGCGCTGCGGCTGCCAAGGGTAGGTCGCGCATGGATAGGCCAAAACCGGTGGAGCAGAGCGGCGGCATGAGGGCCGTTGCCACGGCCACGCCCGCGATCAGGGTGGCAGGTTCCTGCTTGCGCGTAATGCCCAACGCGCCTGCGAAACCACCCACAAAGGCAATGAGCACGTCCCATACCGTTGCGCTCGAGTTCGTGAGCAGCTCGGAGGTGGTGTTGGACAAGGGCGAGATGACGAAATACAGCGTAGAGGTCAGCAGGCATACGCCCACCTGAACAAGAAGGCCAACGATGGAGCCCCTGAGGAGCCTCATGTCCAACGCGGATATGGAATACGCAATAGCGATTACGGAACCCATGAGCGGGCAGATGAGCATTGCGCCGATAATTGCCTCGGTTGAGTTGACGTTAAGGCCAATCGAAGCGATTATCATCGCAGCTATGAGTTGATAGATGTGAAGCCCGTCTATTTCCGCGCCATCGATAATGCGCTTCCTGAGGGTCTTGTGACCTACGTCACGCTTGCGAATCTTAAAGATGCGCCTTACCTGTGCCCCAAACGTTCGCTCATGCATGCTGCGTACCCCCCAAAGCGCGCATAAGGAGGCTGTCCCCTTTTTGCCCCATGGTGACCATGATACATAAGAAAAGAGCCATTCGCTTTTGAATGGCTCCTGTTTGGCTTGGTTGTGCGTTTAAGCTGCGATGTCGGTTGCTTAATGCCTGTTGCGGGGCGCGTCATGCTTGGCAAAGCCATCGCGCCAAGTGGATATCACCGAATTGATGGGCGTGGCAACCAGCCCGTCGAATCTCCGCTTCATTGCGCGCATTGTTACGTCCTTTGGCTCCTTGTCCTTACCAGGCAGAAACTCCGATCCAAAGTCATTTGCTTCAGGCGACATCATGACAATCACCTCCCAAAAAAATAACGTTTATGAGTACCATCCCTGTTACCTTATATACCTAAATCGCGGGCGCATATACCCAATCAATCGGTTTTAGGCAATAAATTTCCGTGAACGGTATGTTTAAACGATATTCAACAAAAATTGATGCGCTACAGCGATCCGGTAGCAAAAAGAAGGCAGGCGTAGGCAAGCATTCCCACAAGCGCGCTCCATATGAGCGATCCGCTCTTTCTGGCCACCACAACCACCGGCAGTGCCGCCACAAAGGGAAGCATGCCGCGAACGGGATCGCTTGCGATCGCTTCCGGCGAAAAGAGGTCGTTTGCCACCAGCGCCGCGAAGGCAGCCGCTGGTATGAGGCCCAACGCCTCGCTTACGGTGGGCGAAAGCTCGCGGCCCTTGAGCAAGAACAGGGGGATGCACCGGCATGCCAGCATGGATCCCAAGGTGCACACATAGAGTATGAGGAAGTCAGTGGTACCCATGCGCCCGCTCCCTCCTACCATATATAAGGCCGGCCACCACTCCGGTAAGGGCGCCAAGAAGGATGGCCGGCCCGCTGAGCCCGACCAGCTTGCACAGCGCGACGCCTGCGGCAGACACCGCGATGACAACCCCCGTCTTGCGCGTGATCGTCTGCGTAACGAGCAGACAAATGAAAATGGAGGTCATGGCAAAGGAGGTTATAACAAGCGGCAGGTCTATGAGGGCGCCCAGCGCACATCCCAAGGCGTTCGCGATGCTCCACGTAAACATACTGAATAGGTTTACCAACAGGGCGTGTGTGGCATCCCAGCTCTTGCTGGCGCCAAAGCGTTCCATGTTTACGCCAAAGCTCTCGTCGGTAACCGTGGCGGCAAAGAAGAACGAGAGCAGCCGTCCCACGTTGCGAAAGAACGGTGAGAAGGCCGCCGAATACAGAATCTGCCTGGAGTTTACGAAGGACACGCTCGCAATGATGGAGTACAGCGGCGTGCCTGCGAGCCAAAGGTTGGGAATCATGAACTGCCCCGCGCCCGAATAGAAGGTGCACGAGAGCAAGAAGCACTGCAGGGGCGTAAAGCCAATGGCGTCCTCCATCAAACCACATGGAAGCCCGATTACCACATAGCCCAACATCACTGGAAGGGCCGCCTTCAAGCTCTCCCCTATTGCATTCCTAACGTTGCTCATGGGCAGGAAGTATAGCAGCAAATCAGCCGATGGCACCCGACTCCAGAAGGTCAATTACCTTGTCCAGGCGATCGACCACGGCGGTGGCCAAACCACGTATGTGCTCGTCCGGCTGGGCGAGATCGGGGACCATTACGGTAATAAAGCCACCGTTGGCACCGGCCTCGACGCCGTTGAAGCTGTCTTCCAGTACTACCGTCTTCGAGGGAACCGTTCCCAGCTCCTCTGCCGTCTTGAGGAAGATGAGCGGATCCGGCTTGCCGCGGCCCAACGCCTCGCCCGAAACGAGCACGTCAAAGTATTGCTCCAGGCGCGCATTCTCCAAGTTCTTGCGAATCGCCTCGCGGATGTTCGAGGACGCCACCGCCATGGGGATGGCACAGTCGTGGAGGTACTCAAGCAGGTCGTCCAGGCCTGGCTTCTTGGGAACGCCCTGCGTCGCCACAAGCTCGTGCACCATATCCTTTTCGTCTTCCCAGATCTTGTCTACGGGCGCGTCCTCGCCAAGGTACTTTTTAAGTGCCGCGATCATGGTGTCGCCCGCACGCCCGCGCACGCCGGCCACCATCTCTTCGGTAACGCGGTCCTCCATGCCGTACTTCGCGCACACCGGCCTCCAACAGGCTCCCCACACGGGTTCCGTGTCGAACATGAGCCCGTCCATGTCAAAAATCACGCCCTGAACCATTACTTCTCCTTGCCGACTCTCTTACATAACGTGCGTATTGCGTCTATAGTAATATCGAATGGACAAATTCGCCTATAGAAAACAGCCAAAGGACTCATACATGTACTCTTTCGATAGCACCGTTCGATACAGCGAATGCAACACCGACCTTACGCTCTCCATACCGTCAATCATCAACTATTTCCAGGACTGCTCGACGTTCCACACCGAAAGCCTCGGCCACGGCATAGCCTATTGCGCAGAGCGACACTTTGCGTGGTTCGTGGCGGCGTGGCAGATCCAGATCGACCGCATTCCCCGCTTTACGGAGCCCATACGCGTGAGCACCTGGAGTTCAATGCAGTCCGCCACGATGGCACATCGCTACTTCACCCTTAAGACCAAAGACGAAGAAGACCTTATTCGCGCCGATTCGCTTTGGTTTGCCTTCGACACGCAGCGTGGACGCGCCATGCGCATACCGGAGTTCGAGCATGTGTACTTTAGCGAGGAGGAACCGGTTGACCTTCCGCCCACGCAGCGAAAGATCAAGCTTGCGGGCGAAGGCACACCCTTAGACCCCATCGTCGTGGCGCAGCAACACCTCGACACAAACAACCACGTGAACAACGGCCAATACATCGCCATGGCGGACTATGCGGTGCGTGAACGCGACAAGGACTTTATTCCCTGGCGCCTCAGCGCGCAGTACAAGAAGGCCGCAAAGCTGGGCAACACCATCGTGCCAAGGTTGCATGTGGAGGAGGGCGGCTATGCGGTGGACCTAACCGACGGTGGCGCCGAAAGCTTCGCCATCGTGCGCATGGTCGGCCGACCCTAACTTAGGGACTATCACCAAATTAGGGTTAGCGCCTCGACTTCGCCCTCTTTGCCATCTTTCTGTCTTCCTTCGTGGGATGCTCATGCGCCCACTCGTAGAAGTCCGGCACCTCGGGCATCTTCTTCAAGCGCTTGTTCACATCGCGAACCATGCGCTTGTAGGGATTGAGCGCACCCGTGTAGTAAACGACCGCAACAAGCGCGAACGAGCCCACCGCAAGGAAGATGAGCGGCACGTTGACCCCGCCACTCCCGTTCATGGCAGATTGAATGGAGCTAAAGACCAAAAGCACCCCAACTATGAGCATGCCATAGGTCGCGGTATCGCCCTTCTTTCGCAACTCCTCGGGAACCATCTCCAGATCCTGCTTGTACATAAGCAACATCATATGCTCGTCGGAAATGTTGCAGTCCTTCTTGTACGCATTGACCTGACGACGACGTTCGGGGCTAAAGGTCTTGTATGTTTCCGTACTTTGGTATCCGGCGTCCTCGTCCATCTCATACACGGGGTTCTTGGCCATCGCACTTCCCTTCGCCGTATTTCAACGCGACTGCACAAGTGTACACTTATACGACATGGTTTGTCTTAAGTTTGGAGGCACATATGCCAAAAGACGGCCCAGCGACTGTAGTTGCTATAGTGTGCAAGAACATGAGTGTGCTTGTCTGTGGTCACACAGACAAGACCCAAGACCAAGAATGCGAGTTTCCCGCCACCCGCCCGCAGGAAGGCGAGAACCCCGTAAGCGCATGCAAGCGTCTCGCCAAAGATGAGCTCGGATGCCGCCTCTCCACCACATGGCTTCTCCACACGCAGGATTGCGAGGATGATGGCCACCCTTCGACCATGGAATGCTACGTGTGCTCGCCCTTGCCCGCAGAAGAGCCGCATGCGCAAAACGAGCGCCTCCGATGGCTCAACCGAGAGGAACTCGCGCAGGCACGATGGACGAAGGAGCACGAGGAGCTCGCGCGCATGGTCGGCATTTACTGGGACCACCTCTTCCAAGCGGAGCACCTCTAGAGCTGCCCTGTGCCTTTGCGATAGAATGTAACAACTACCGTAGAACGGAAGGACCGTTATGAACGCCAATACGAACAAGCCAGACGAGAGGCCCAAAGAGCCGACTGTCATCGAAACCGCAAGCGCCACCACCTCTAAGGACAACGAAAACTCCGGGCCGTTCGCTTACGTGATCACCGCCGTGGCAATCGGCGCCCTGCTCGTGCTTTCGCTTGCGAGCGCGGGGTGCGTGGCCGCCATCGTTGGGGTTGCGTCGCAGGGGATCTCGTCGAGCGGTAGAAACAGCACGTACACACCGTACTCAGCTCCCAACGAG
The DNA here is from genome assembly GCA_902803315.1 of uncultured Coriobacteriaceae bacterium. Taxonomy (GTDB): domain Bacteria; phylum Actinomycetota; class Coriobacteriia; order Coriobacteriales; family Atopobiaceae; genus RUG440. Next base: position 16,488 of record CADCPM010000120.1, on the reverse strand, counting down.
AACCTAAACCTGGACGACATGTACAACATGGACTTCGAGGAGTTCCTAAAGCAATACGAAAACGAGCTCAACGGCTACGGTGGCACCAACGGCTCAACCTCCAGCTCGAACAAGCGCGAGTCCGGAACCGCACCGGTCGCTGACGTCCTGGACTACCAGATTGCACCCTTTGGCGACACGATAGACGACTGCCTGAGCGCAAGCGCCTATGCCGGCACTCCCACCGAGGTTCGCGATTTCGTGAGGAAGGTCGTCTCAACCGACAAAGACCACGCGACCAAGCTCCAAACGCTGCTCAACAGCATATCGAATGACGATTCCCAGCAGGCGGACAAGCTAAAGGAAGCCGCAAGCATTTGCGACGAGGCAAACAAGGCCATCGCAGCCCTGGAAGTGCCATCCATCCCCAACGACAGTAACGGCACGGCCAAGGACACGCTTGGCACCGCAAAGTCCGAGGCGGCGCACCGCTGGGAGCTCATGAAGGCCGAGATTGACGTCATCGCATCAGGCGACGAGGTGGATACCAAAAAGCTCTGGAGGGCGGACGAGGACGTGGTTGATTCCACCGAGGAGGCTGCGAGCCTTCTGGAGGACGCCATGGAGCAGGCAACCAAGAAATAGGTCACGTAAAAGCCGGCAGAAACGGAAACGCTATGAGCAAGGCAGACAAGATCTTCGTCTCCATGTGTACGGACATAATACAAAAGGGCACCACAACCGAAGGGCAAAAGGTGCGGCCCCACTGGGAGGATGGCGCAAGCGCATACACCATCAAGCGCTTTGGCGTATGCAATCGCTACGATTTGCGCGAGGAGTTTCCCGCGATCACCTTGCGCCGCACGGGACTCAAGAGCTGCATGGACGAGATCCTCTGGATATACCAGCGCAAATCCAACAACATCCACGATCTGGCCCCGCACATTTGGGATTCCTGGGCCGACGAGGACGGCTCGATCGGCCATGCCTACGGATACCAGGTGGGACGCGTGAGCCATTACGCGGATGGCGACTACGACCAGATGGATCGCGTGCTCAAGGACCTTCGCGACGAGCCGTTCTCCCGCAGGATCCTTACGAATCTCTATGCCTTCGACGAGCTTCACCTCATGAATCTCTACCCTTGCGCCTATAGCTGCACCTACAACGTCACCGACGATAGGCGCGAGGACGGCAGGCTCACCCTCAACATGGTGCTCAACCAGCGCAGCCAGGACGTGCTTGCGGCGAACAACTGGAACGTGTGCCAATACGCCCTGCTCCTCATGATGGTTGCCCAGAGCGTCAACATGGTTGCGGGCGAGCTGGTGCACATGATTGCCGACGCGCACATATACGACCGCCACGTGGATTTGGTGCGCGAGCTCATCTCAAGACCCCAGTACGCAGCGCCAAAGGTCACGCTCAATCCCGACGTAACGGATTTCTACGACTTCACCACCGACGACCTTATGGTTGAGGACTACTGCTACGGTCCGCAGATTCGCAACATCCCCATTGCCATATAGCAAAGGAGCAACATGAACGCCATCGTATCGGTTACCAACGACTGGGGTATCGGTCTTAAAGGACGTCTCTTGGTCCGAAACGCCAAGGATATGGCCTATTTCAAGCAAAACACCATGGGCGGCACCGTAATATGCGGGCAGACGACCTTCCAGAGCTTCCCGGGCGGCGCACTTGAGGGCCGTCGCAACGTGGTTCTCTCAATCGACCCTACGTTTAGCGCTCCGAATGCCGAGGTCTATGGCTCCCTTGAGGAGGCGCTCACCGCGGTTGAGGGCGAGGACCCAAACACCGTATGGGCCATTGGTGGCGAGAGCGTCTACAGACAGCTTCTCCCCCATTGCTCTTGCGTGCTCGTTACCAAGAACGACGTGCAGATGGAAGCTGATGCCTTCTTTCCCAATCTGGACGAGAATGAAGATTGGGAAGTCGCGTCCGTAAAAGAGGGCGGTGTAACGAAGGCCGGCATCCCCTACTCGTTTGTGACGTACAGACGCCGCTAATCGCGTGGCTCACCTATACGGCAAAGAGGCCGTCGATTAGGGCGACGACGTCGTCCTCATTGACCGACCACGCGTTTGTTTTGGCATCCCGCGTTAGGTGAAGCACGGTCTCATAGCTCTTCATCGCGGTGGTGGCATCTATCTGCTCGTAGAGCGTCTTGAAGACGTGGCGCACGAAAGCCTTACGGTCTTCCTCTTCGAACGAGTCGTACAGGCCCGCGTTCTCCTGCAGCTCGTCTCCCGCAGTCATCGAAGCGATGCCCTTGTCCACAACATCGGACACGTCGAGGCACGTGATCTTTACCCGTGCGGTCGCCTGGTCTTGCCCCACGTCAATTGCGCCGATCTCGTACGAGAAGCCCCTGAGCAGATGCGAGGCCATCTCGCAGTTCTCGGGTGCCAGCAAACCTTCCAGCGCCTGTGCGGAGGGACTATTAAGAATGCTGAGCTCCTGCTGAAGACTCTCGCGTATCGCCTGCTTGTCCAGGGCAACGGTGTCGATGGATGACGACGATGCCTGCGTGGGACTCTCTCTGGCGCATGCGCACAGCGACCCAAGCGAAAGCAGGGCAGCCAAAGCCAGCGCAAGTAAGACCATGCGGCCCGGCGCATTATTGCCGGACCGCATGGCCACACACTGCGTGTTCTCTTGGTTTCGCACGCCTTGCCTTACAGATAGTCGAACACGGACTCGATCTGGCTGAGCAGGAACTTCTCGCGACGCTGACGTCCGCGCGCAAGCTCTGCCGCCGCCACGACGGGCACCCAGTTCATGATCACCTGGCGCGGCGTGTCGCTCATCGTAGAGAAGAGCTTGAGGTAGGTGTCGGCATACTCGATGTAGTCCTTGTTGTTGGACACCTTGAGCAGCAAGTACGTCTGGGCAGCGTCAACAGCAGGAATGCCTGCGGTAACGTGTGCCCAGTCCACGACGTAGGGCTCGCTTCCGTCGTCGGGGATGATGACGTTGCTAGGAATAAAGTCGCCATGGCACACCTTGGTGCCGCCCTTGAGGCCGTCCAGACGCATCTGGAGGTCGTAGCGAACCGAAGGGTCGAGCGTCTTTACGCTGTTGATCATGCGGCGCAGCTTGTCCTTCTGGCGGTTGAGCAGGGGCGCATCCGCCGAGAGGACCTGAAGCTGCAGCTCGACGAGCTGCTCGAGGTACTCGTCGGTCTTCTCGGGGTTGTCCCTCATCACCTGGGCAAGGGACTGGCCAGGGATGTACTCCAGCGCGAGGGCCCAACTGCCCTCCCACTCGCCGTCCTTGACCTGGCTCACCTCAAGCACGCGCGGGACGCGACCTCCGGCCTCAGAGACGCGAGAGTCGTTGAGCGCCTCGTTAAAGACGTCCGAGCCGGGCTTGCGCTCGTTGAATACCTTGATCAGTCGATTTCCATCGCGATACACGGCCTTGTTATGGCGCGTGATGATCTCGACTTTGCTATTGGAAAGAATCATTGCTTCTCCTCACTCCGCAAATGCGGCCCGGCATGCCCGAGCCGCCGCTTGCCACTAGTCCTCGTACGAGGAGGCCTCGCGGCCATAGTATGCGTCCAGATACAGCTCGCGAATCTCCGACACGAGCGGGTAGCGCGGGTTGGCGCCCGTGCACTGGTCGTTGAAGGCCTGCTCGCTCATCTCGTCGAGCGTGTCGAGGAAGTACTGCTCGTCCACGCCGAAGTCCTTGATGGTGGGTTGCACGCCAACGTGCGCCTTGAGCTCCTCGATGCCTACGACGAAGTTCTCGAATACCTCGTCGTCGTCCTTGCCGACAAACCCGCAGGCACGGCCGAACTCGGCGTAACGTGCCTTGGCGTGCGGATAGGAATACTGGGGGAACGTGCCCATCTTGGTGGGACGCTCGGCCGCGTTGTAGCGCATGACGCGCGTGAGGATGACGGCGTTGGCCCAGCCGTGCGGGATGTGATGGAAGGCGCCGAGCTTGTGGGCCATGGAGTGGTTAACGCCCAGGAACGCGTTTGCGAAGGCCATGCCGGCCAGGCAGCTCGCGTTGGCCATGTGGTCGCGGGCCTCCACGTCGTCGGGGTTGTCGTAGGCTCGGGCAAGGTACTTAAACACAAGCTCGCCGGCGCGCAGGGCCAGACCGTCGGTGTAGTCGTTCGCCATAATGGAGACGTACGCCTCGAGCGCATGGGTGAGCACGTCCACGCCGGAGGCCGAGGTGAGGCCCTTGGGCTGGCTCATCATGTTGTTGGTGTCTACGATGGCCATGTTGGGCAGAAGCGCGTAGTCGGCCAGAGGCCACTTTATGCCGCTCTCGGCATCGGTGATGATGGCAAATGGCGTAACCTCGGAGCCCGTGCCGGAGCTGGTGGGGATGGCCACGAAGTAGCACTTGCTGCCAAGCTGCGGATAGGTGTACACGCGCTTGCGGATGTCCATGAAGTCCATGGCCATGTCCTCGAACGGGGCCTCGGGATGCTCGTACATGAGCCACATGATCTTTGCCGCGTCCATGGCAGAGCCACCGCCCACCGCGATGATGGTGTCGGGCTCGAAGGAGGTCAGCTGACGCACGCCGTCGCGAGCGCACTGCAGTGTGGGGTCGGGCGCGACGTCGTAGAAGCACGCATGCGCGATGCCCATTTGGTCGAGTTTCTCCTCGATCTGCTTGGTGAAGCCACTCTTATAGAGGAACGAGTCCGTGACGATGAACGCGCGCTTCTTGCCCATTATGGTGCCCAGCTCGTCCAGGGCAACGGGCATGCAGCCCTTCTTGAAGTAGACCTTCTCGGGTGTACGGAACCACAGCATGTTCTCTCGCTTCTCTGCAACGGTCTTGATGTTGAGCAGGTGCATGGGGCCGACGTTGCCCGAGACGGAGTTTCCGCCCCAGGAGCCGCAGCCGAGCGTAAGGGAGGGTGCGAGGCTAAAGTTGTACAGGTCGCCAATGCCACCCTGAGAGGACGGGGTGTTTACGAGGATGCGGCAGGTCTTCATGGCCGCGGCGTGCTTTGCCATCTTCTCGGTCTCGTCGGTGTTGATGTAGAGCGACGAGGTGTGGCCATAGCCGCCGTCTGCCACCAGACGCTCGGCCTTCGCAATGGCGTCGTCGAAGTCGGTTGCCTTGTACATGCCAAGCACGGGGCTGAGCTTCTCGTGCGCCATCTCCTCGGACGGCTCCACCGACTCGACCTCGCCGATGAGGATCTTCGTCGACTTGGGCACCGACACGCCCGCGATCTCGGCAATGCGGAAGGCGGTCTGGCCTACGATCTTGGCGTTCACGGAACCGTTGATAATAACGGTCTTGCGGACCTTGTCGAGCTCGTCGCCCTTGAGGAAGTAGCAGCCGCGCTTTTGGAACTCGGTCTTCGCCTGCTCATACGCCTCGTCGCCCACGACGGTGACGCTCTGCTCTGAGGCGCAGATCATGCCGTTGTCGAAGGTCTTGGAGTGGATGATGGAGTTGACGGCCATGCGGATGTCGGCCGTGCTGTCGATGATGACGGGCGTGTTGCCGGGGCCGACGCCCAGAGCGGGCTTGCCCGAGCTGTACGCCGCGGTTACCATGCCGGGGCCGCCCGTGGCAAGGATGATGTCCGCCTCGCGCATGACCGTGTTGGTGAGCTCGAGGGAGGGTACGTCAATCCAGCTGATGATGTCGGCAGGGCAGCCTGCGGCCTCGGCCGCGTCGCGAATGAGGCGGGCCGCCTCGATGGTGCAGCCCTTTGCCCTGGGGTGCGGGCTGATCACGATGGCGTTGCGCGTCTTAAGCGCGATGAGGCACTTGAAGATTGCTGTTGAGGTTGGGTTCGTGGTGGGAATGACCGCCGCCACGATGCCCATGGGCTCTGCCACCTTCTTGATGCCCGCCACGGGATCGTCCTCAAGCACGCCGCACGTCTGCGTGTGACGATACTTGTTGTAGATGTACTCGGAGGCGTAATGGTTCTTTATGACCTTGTCCTCCATAACGCCCATGCCCGTCTCTTCCACTGCCATCTTTGCCAGCGGAATGCGCGCCTTGTTTGCGGCAAGCGCCGCCTCATAGAAGATTTTGTCCACCTGTTCCTGGGTAAACGTGGCAAACGTCGCCTGTGCGTCGCGCATTTTTGAAATGCGTTCCTCCAGGGCTTCTACGGTATCCACCAACCGCTCTGGCTCTGCCATTGCTCCTCCTTAAACTTATACAACACAGTTGTATAAAGGATACGCGAAAATACGCACTTGCCAGCACAGCATTCGGCAAATGCGGAAAAGGTTCTCAAACGTTGACTGAGTTGACGTATGCCCCTGCCCGCCCGCGAGGCCGTCACCAGGCGGCGACTCACGAAGCGAGCGAGCGCAGCAAGCGCGGAGCCGCCTGGGGCCGGCCTCGCGGGCGGGCAGGGGCATACGTCAACAGGCCCACAAACCCAACCCCGTCCCTCGCTCACCCGTCGAATGCGACTTACGCACATACCTCTGCTACAATTTAATTTATATATCTGTTCGAACACTTCAAAGGAGTACACGTGGCGGACGAGCCTAACTTCTTCAGACGCCAGGCTGTTGAAGAGATGTCGTCGCCAGACGACCTCGACAAATACCTGCGAGTAACGAATCCCAGCGTATGGATTTCGCTCCTCGCGGTAATTTTTTTGCTAGCCGGCCTCTTTGCCTGGGCGGCTCTTGGCACCATAAACACGTCCATAACGACCTCTGCCGTGAGGATCGGCGACAAGGTGATGACGTTTGCGAGCAACGACCAAACAGACGAGATAACCGCTGGCGACGACGTGTATGTGGGCAACGTTTCTGGCCGGGTGGCGAACGTCCAGGAGTTTCCTTACTCAAAAGACGAGGTGAGGATGATTCTGGGAAACGACTACCTAACCGAGACTCTTATGAAGGACAACTGGGCTCACATGGTTACCATCGAGGTCGACGACCCGCAAGCCATTAAGGAAAACGTCCCGGTTAAGTGCGTTATCACCACCGAGCGCGTGAGCCCCCTCAAGATGATGACAAACGAACGGGCGCAGTAGCCATGGCATTCGGAGTAAAGAAGGTCCCTCAAGTAATGCAGATGGAGGCGCTCGAATGCGGAGCGGCCTGTTTGTGCATGATACTCGCCTACTACGGCCGCTGGGTGCCGCTTGAGCGCGTACGCATGGAATGCGGCGTCTCGAGAGACGGCAGCAAGGCATCCAACATCCTCAAGGCCGCGCGTCTTTACGGGTTAGAGGCAAAGGGTATCGCATGCAGCACGTCGCTGCTTCGCAAGGAGAAGCTACCGTGCATCCTGTTTTGGAACTTCAATCACTTTGTGGTGCTGGACGGCTTTAGGGGCAAATACGCCTATCTCAACGATCCCGCCACCGGCGAGACGCGTGTTACGATGGACGAGTTCGACAAGTCGTTTACCGGCGTCGTGCTTCGCTTTAGCCCTACCGAGGATTTCAAACCGGGCGGCCAGAGGCCTTCCACCCTTGCGTTTGCCAAAAAGCGCCTTAAGGGCATGGGCATTCCCATCGCCTTTGCCGCGCTTACGTCTGCCATCACTTCCATAATAACCATCCAGAACACCGCGCTCTCGCAGCTCTTCCTGGATTATGTGCTGCCCACAGGAAACGAAGACTGGGTCCGCATCATAGCGCTCATCATGGCGTCACTTGCCATAGCAACCGCTATTGTATCGGCGCTCTCGGCCATATACCTCACGCGCCTACAGGGAAAGATCGCCGTCGTGTCCTCGTCGCGCTTCATGCGACACCTCCTACACTTGCCCATTGGATTTTATGAGCAACGCATGGTTGGCGATATCCAGCAGCGTCAATCGTCCAACGAGACCGTTGCCTTCGCGCTCATCGGCCAACTGGCTCCCATCCTCATAAACGGCGCGATGCTCATCCTCTATCTCTTGGTCATGCTTCGCTACAGCGTTCCCCTCACGCTGGTTGGCGTGAGCACGGTAGTAATCAATTCGTTTCTCGCACGCTACATATCTAAGAAGCGCATAAACATCACGCGACAGCAGGTAACCTCGGCCGGCAAGGAATACGCCACCATGGTTGCGGGCATCGACGCCATAGAGACGATCAAGTCGTCTGGCGCCGAGACGGGATACTTCCAGCGTTGGGCCGGATACCAAGCCGACGTAAACGAGTCGAACGCCAAGTTTACGGCTCTCAACAACTACCTTGGGTCCATTCCCGAGGCACTCACCATGCTTGCCAACGTCGCCGTTCTTATCCTTGGCACATGGCTCATCGCAAACCGTGAGTTCACGCAAGGCTCCCTCCTCGCCTTCCAAGGCTTCTTGGGCTCCTTCATGACGCCCGTCACGCAAATCATCATGCTTGGGCAAACGGTTCAGGAAATGCGCACTCAGATGGAGCGCATCGAAGACGTCATGAGCTACGAGGTCGACGTCCCCGAGGAGATGAAAGATGACGAGCTCGATCGGGCATTTGCCTTCGGCAGGGAAAAGCTCTATGGCGATGTGGACATGGAGGGCGTCACATTTGGCTACTCGCCTCTTGACGAGCCACTTATCAAGGACTTCAACCTCCACGTCAAACGGGGACAGTGGGTTGCGCTCGTAGGGTCGTCTGGCTCCGGCAAGTCCACGCTCGCCAAGCTCATCAGCGGCCTCTACAAACCGTGGGAAGGGTCCATCCGCCTCGACGATACGCCGCTCTCAGACATACCAAAGCCCGTGCTTCGCGGATCGCTCTCGGTGGTAGACCAAAACATCCTCACCTTTGACGACTCGGTGTTGGACAACGTGCGCCTTTGGGACGAATCCATAGAGGACTTCGCCGCGATTCTTGCCTGCAAGGACGCAAGCATTCACGAAGAGATCGTGGGACGCACGAATGGGTACTCCTCGCGCATGCTGCCCGGTGGGCGCAACTTCTCGGGCGGCCAGCTTCAGCGCATAAAGATCGCTCGCGCCCTTGCGAACGATCCCACCATCATGGTTTTGGACGAAGCTACAAGTGCCCTCGACGCAAAGACGGAGGAGGCCGTCATACGGGCGATTCGCGATCGTGACATAACGTGCGTCGTAGTCGCACACAGGCTCTCTACCATACGCGACTGTGACGAGATCGTCGTACTGGACGAAGGCACGGTGGTAGAGCGAGGCACCCACGAAGAGCTACTTGCCAACGACGGAGCGTACGCAAAGCTCATTAGGAGCAACTAGCATGAATCCATTCGAATCACAAATGGAGACGAGGTCACGTCTCGACAAGAAAATGCTCAAGCGCGCCTACGCCGATCTGTCGCAAAGCGTTGGCGGAAAGCAACGATCCCGCAAGATGGTCTTCAGTGACAGCGAGGACGAGAGCGCTGCCCTTAAGGTGTGCCTTGCCAATCTTGGCATTCGCGAGTTTCCCGAACTCGCACGAGTCAAGATGGGCACACGCGATCGCATTGACGCGCTCTGCGGGTCCGTTGGCGTAATGTGGCGCGACGTCAACCTCACGCCAGGGTGGCAGAAGAATGCCTTCTCTTCCATGCTTGGCAGGCTGGACACGGGGGAACTCGTTGCGCTCATTCCGCACAAGCTGCATGGATACACGATGGTTGATCCCCTCTCTAGGTCGAACGTACACGTTTCAAAAAAGGTCGCACAGCACATCGAGGCGGACGCCATCTGCTTCTACAAGCCTCTTCCCACATCTGAGCTCGGCATACGCAATCTACTCGTCTATATGATGAGCGTCTTGGATATACGAGACTATTTGCTCGTGCTTACGGCGTCCGTCTTGGCCACCCTCGTGGGGCTCTTCCCCGCCATGGCGAACCAAATCCTCTTCGGTACGGTTATTCCCTCCCACGACGTCGGGCTCATACTGCCCATAGGCATACTTCTGGTGGGCGTAACCATTTCCCGAACGCTCGTGGACGTCGTAAAGAACATCGTCATGGAACGGCTGAGCCTCAAGATGCAGGTCAACGTTGAGGCTGCGGTAATGGCGCGTCTTCTTACGTTGCCCACGGGGTTCTTCAAGGAGTATTCCGGCGGCAACCTCGCAAACCGCGCGCAAGGCGTGAGCACGCTTTGCCAGCAGCTTATGGCTGCGCTTCTGGGCACGGGCCTCACCGCCCTGCTCTCCATCGTCTACGTCTTCCAAATCGGGGCGTACGCACCACAGCTCGCATTGCCCGCCTTCACCGTCGTCGTGCTCGACCTTGTGTTCTCCATAAACCTCATTAAGGGAAACGCTCGTTACGACCAAGACATGATGGAAGCAAACGCCAACCTGAGCGGCGACGTTACCACTATGCTCACCGACATAAGCGAGATAAAGCTCTCTGGTGCCGAGGATCGTGCCTTTGCCAAGTGGGCCAAAAGGTACGCACAGTATGCGCGCCTTGCCTACAACCGTCCTCTCGTACTACGCACGCTACCTGCGATCATTGGACTCGTCAACATGATGGGCACCGTTGTTATATACGTCATCGCGAGCCTGAGTCATGTGTCCGTTGCCAATTTCATGTCCTTCAATGTGGCCTACGGGCAAATAGTGGGTGCCATGATCGCCGTGTCCACCATTGCTGGGCAAATCGCGAGCATCAAGCCTTCTCTCGAGTTGGTTCGTCCCATATTGGAAGCCGTCCCGGAACTTGCCGAGAACAAGCCGATGGCACGGGTTACGAGGGGTTCCATTGAGGTGTCGAACCTCTACTTCCGCTACGACGAATCGCTTCCCTTTGTAATAGAAAACCTCTCGTTTACCATCCGCCCAGGGGAATACGTTGGCATCGTAGGCAAGTCCGGTTGCGGAAAGTCAACGATCATGCGCCTTCTTTTGGGATTCGAGACCCCACAGCGAGGCTCCATCTTCTACGACGGCAAAGACATCAATGATGTGGACAAGCGCACCTTGCGCCGTTCCATTGGCACCGTCATGCAGGACGGCAGCCTCTTTTTGGGAAACATGCTATCCAACATAACCATTGCCGCTCCCCAAGCGTCGCTTGACGACGCGTGGGAGGCAGCCGAGATGGCGGGAATCGCGGATGACATTCGCAAGATGCCCATGGGTATGCAGACCCTTATTACCGAAGGATCCGGCGGCATTTCGGGCGGACAAAAGCAGCGGCTCATGATCGCGAGGGCCATCTGTGGCAACCGCAAGATCCTCATCTTTGACGAGGCGACCAGCGCCCTGGACAACGTGACGCAGCAGCATGTGGCCGACTCCCTAGCCAAGCTCAAATGCACGCGAATCGCAATCGCCCATCGCCTTTCCACCGTTGTGGATTGCGACAGGATCCTGCTCATTGACGACGGTCACGTGGTGGAGCAGGGCTCTTACGACGAGCTCATGGAACTCAACGGGCAGTTCGCAGACCTCGTGCGCCGCCAGCAGGTAGAGGCCTCCAAACCCTAACTAAGGGACAGTCCCCAAGTTAGGGTTATTCCTCGTCCAAGAATCCGGCGGTGGCTAGGAAGTACATCTTTGCCGGCTGCAGCACGCCATCGCACCAGCGCACCTTCACCCACTCAGGCATGAGCGTGAAGTTGTATCGTCCCAGCGTGCCGTCGGAACGCTCCATAGGCAATGCACGCGCAAACGATGCCTGGGGCACGAGCTTTGTGCGCTCGTCCGCTATTCCCCACTCGCGAAGCAGTCCCATCACACGCGATCCTATGCCCGAGTCAAAGCTTTTCTGCACCGCAGAGGGTTGCTGTATATCGAACTGGATGTCGAGTGCGAAGGTCGTCCCAAGATCCCCGTTATCCAAAACGTCGAATTGGAAATCCCCGCTGCTGGGTTTCGTGGAAAAGAGCCGTACGACGTCGTCAACGAGCCTCTGGTCGTATGCCCTAAAGCCGATCTTGTCGAATGCCTGAACCACACGCTGCGAATCGCTGGCGCACGCACCCATCTCCTTTGGGCTCAGATAGCCGCAAATGCGCAGAGGGGTATTTGGCCTGCCTCTGAACAGGCCAAAGAAGGAAAGGGGCCATTCATTGGGCATCTTTTCTGCCTGACGCAAATACAAGTCGGTACGCTCATGCTCACCAATCGCCTCGAAGAACGGGCGCACGAGCTCGCGTCTGCGCCGAGGCTGGAAGTGAATGGCGGCATCGTGCGCCGCCTCTTCCTTTGTGTCCAGCTCAAAGCCAAAGGAGATTCTTTCGCCGTCCTCGTTTTGATCGAGGGTCTTCCACCACGACAGAAGGTCGTCGATGTTACCTGCGGTTGGGGCGTCTATGCGATCGTCTTCCTCAAGCTCGTTGTAGAGAAAGGTGACGTCCAAAAAGGGGTCGCCATAGAGCGGAAACTCGAGGTAGACGCTTGGGAACTTCTGCCCAATAACATACGGCTCAGCCAAAGTGCGCGCACGCTCAAAGCTCGGGCCAAAGAGGGCTTCCTTTCTGCCGTTGTCAGCGGCCTGCAGAAGAAGAACCTGATATGCGTCGTAATACGAGATTCTCATAGCCGCCTCCTGTTTTGGCTCAAGCTTGACTTCCAACCCTAGGCGTCAGCCCCGCTCCAGAGCGGCTTTTCCTTAAGGCTGAGCAATATCTCAAAGGGATCTTGCTGAGGAGTACTACGCACATACGCGTCGATTTTCTCAATTGCCTCATGTATTGACACGGATACTTCATCAATGCGCGGAGCCTGCTCGTCATCCAAGTACTCAGGCAGCCGGCCTCCCACATAGCCATCCGAGGAGACGCCCATAAACGTCTGCGCCAATCCGACGTCGTAGCCACCCGTGGCAAACAGCAGGCCCGTGAGGTCGGCCGTCAGCTCATCCCAGAGCACGTCTATGTTTTTTGGCATCTTTCGACGGCACACAACATGAGCGCACTCGTGATAGAGCCTGATCTCGCGCGAAAGGCGCAGCCACTCAGGTTCGTCATAGGGCGTCTGCTTAAAGCAGACGTTGCTGTATGCCCCCGAAGACAAGACCACCAGCTGGCATCGAAACGCCTGGGCCTGCGTGGCAAGCCGCTTGAACTCCTGCGGCCAATCCGTGCCACCCGCATCGAGGTAGCGCTTCCGCTCCCGCGCGACGGCACCCCAGTCCGCGAGGCCAAAGTAGGTGATCGCACCAACCTCGGGCAGAATCTCAACCGGCTGTGCGCGGTGCCCCACGATTTGCAAGAAGGTCTCGAAGTCGTGGCGCTCCTGCAAAAACACGGTCTCCACGGCGCCCGCAGGCGTATCCACGACGCGCAACTCGTCCTCATCGCTCGTGACGAAATGGTCCAGGTTCGCATCCGGAATAACTATGCCGCGCCCCGCCGCCATGCGATGCAGCTCTTGCGCATCCTCTGCGGGCGCCACATACAACTGCGGAAATCGCTGCGCGAGGTTCGCAATTACCTCTTTGCCCATGTTCGTTCCTTTCAAAATGGTCCCGCCTCGCCCTTAACGGGCACTTGAGGACGGGACCATAACAAGCAGTTCCTATGGATGACAATTACAGCGCGTTACTTCGAATGTGGTCCCGCCTCACGCACGGAGTCATCCATATTGGGATACTTCTTGGCCGCATTTTCCTCAAACATGGCCGCAAGCTTGCGTGCCTGCTCGTCGTATGCGAGCTTGTCGCTCCACGTCTTGCGCGGGTTGAGCACGATGTCGGGCACACCTTCGATGTGCTGGGGAACGTCCACGTTAAAGATGTCGTGATGCACGAACATGGTCTTCTCGATCTCGCCGGTAAGTGCCGCAGTAACCATGGCGCGCGTGTAGGGCAGGTTTATGCGCTTGCCCTCTCCGTAGGCTCCGCCCGTCCAACCAGTGTTGATGAGGTACACGCGCGTGCCGTACTTTTCCATGCGCTCGCCGAACATCTTGGCGTAGTGCATGGGGTCGAGCGGCATGAACGGCTCGCCGAACAGCGTAGAGAAGGTGGGCGTAGGCTCGGTGATGCCACGCTCCGTACCGGCAACCTTGCTGGTAAAGCCGCTTACGAAGTGGTACATGGCAGCGTCCTTGGAGAGACGCGATATGGGCGGGAGCACGCCAAACGCATCGGCGGTAAGCATGATTACCACCTTTGGCGCACCGCCATAACCGAGCATCTGCGCATTGCTGATGTATTCCACGGGATAGGCCACGCGCGTGTTCTCGGTAAGGCCCTCGTCAAAGTAGTCGGGTACGCGTGAGCCAGGCGTAAGTGCGACGTTCTCCATTACGGAGCCAAAGCGAATGGCCTGGAAGATCTCCGGCTCGGTTACGTAGGAGATGCGAATCGCCTTTGCGTAGCAGCCGCCCTCGAAGTTGAATACACCGTCATCGGACCAGCCATGCTCGTCGTCGCCAATAAGCGCACGATTGGGATCGGCCGAGAGCGTCGTCTTGCCGGTACCCGAGAGGCCAAAGAACACGGCGGTGTCGCCTGTTACGGGGTCCATGTTGCACGACGAGTGCATGGGCAGGACGTTCTCCTCCTCGGGCATGAGATAGTTCATCACCGAGAAGATGCCCTTCTTTATCTCGCCGGAGTACTGCGTGCCTGCGATGACGATCTTTCGATCCTCAAAGTTGAGCAGAACCACGGCCTCGGAGTGCGTGCCGTACTCCTCAGGGTCGAGCTTGAGCATGGGCGCGGCAAGCACCACGAAATCCGGCTCGCCATAGTTGTCGTGCTCCTCCTTGGAGGGACGCACGAGCATCTGGGTGGTAAAGAGCGCCTGGCTCGCGAGTTCGGTAATCACCGTAAACTTGCGCGAGTACTTGCGCTGGGCACCGGCCATGCCGTGCACCACAAACAGGTCTTGGTGGGCCAGGTGTTCACACACCGCCGCCTTGATCTTCTCGTATCCCTCTTGGCTGAAGGGCTTGTTCACGTTGCCCCATGCGATCTTGTCGTGCACATCGGGCGTGTCGACGATAAAGCGATCCTCGGGAGAACGGCCCGTGTACTTACCCGTCTTAACACGAAGCGCGCCTGTATCGGTAAGCTTTCCCTCTCGACGAGAGAGCGCCTTCTCAACAAGCTTGGCAGGGCTTCCGTCGATGAGGACCGCTCCGGTCCTGTCGCGGATGCCACACTTCGTAAGCTGGTCGTCTATCATGCAACCTCCTTGCGTCTTTGGCTGGCCTGCAATACGCGCAACGTTTTCAAAAACGGCATGCCAACCCTTTCTAGCACGCTGATTGTAGTATAAGTGCACAATTACGTATATGGATAAGTGAAATCTTGTAAGAAATACACGTCTTCATCTGCGATTCGTTTCGCAAGCTGCCAATAAAATCGGACATTTTGGAGCCCATTTGGTCTGCTAAACGTCCGATTTTGTAGGCGGTCGGATCGTTGCCGACAATTTCGGACAATAGGCCACATCGCATGCGAGGCCCCTCGCTTGCCGAGCGCTGGGCGCCTGCGATGGAAAAGACAGCGCAACACCAAGCAGCCGCGTCCATTATTTACCCTAATGACAAATGCGACGAGAGGAGCCCCATGAGCGAACTCATTACCGTAGGAGCAAATGCTCTGCAAGCAAGCGTGGATACCGCCGGCGCTCAGCTAATGAGCCTGAAGAAGGACGGCAAGGAATACCTGTGGCAGCGCGATCCCAAGTGGTGGCCCCGCTGCGCACCCGTGCTCTTCCCCATAGTGGGCAACATCCGCAACGACGAGGCCGACTCCGCGCAGGGCAAAATCCGCTTTGGCAGGCACGGCCTCGCCCGTAACTACGAGTTTGAGGTTACCAAGAAGACCGACGACCTCGTTACGCTTTCGCTCTCCTCCACCGAGGACACGCGCTCCAAGTTCCCCTACGACTTCCGCCTGGACATGACCTACGCCGCTACCGACGATGCCCTGGAGCAGCGCTTTACGGTAACGAACACGGGCGACGTCACGCTGCCGTTCGTGGTTGGCGGACACCCCGCGTTCAACGTTCCCGCACCTGGCTGCGAGGACGAGGACTTTGGCGACTACGCCCTGCGCTTTGCCGAGCCCTGGACCTACGCCTCCCCCACCATCAATACCACCACGGGTCTCATCGACTACCAGACGCGCTTCTCGCTGCTGGAAGACTCCGACACGCTGCCCGTAAGCCATCGCCTCTTTGACGTGGACACCCTCATATTCGAGGACGTGCCGCAGCGCACCGTCTCGCTCGTCGGCCCCTCCGGCCATGGCATGCAGGTCGACTTTGAGGGCTTCGACTACCTGGGCGTATGGAGCGCAGCCAATGACGCGCCCTTTATTGCCCTGGAGCCTTGGCGCGGTACCGCCACCGGCACCGACGAGGACGACACGTTTGAGCACAAGCGCGGCATGGACTTCCTCGAGCCTGGTGAGACGGCCGAGTACGCGTTCTACATGAGGCCGCTGTAGTATCCCGACGCACCGGTCAGCCTGACCCTAAATAGGGGACAGTCCCACCGCCATTAAGTTAAGCGCACTCATAATCCAGTTCCACAAAAGGCCCGCCGTACGCGGGCCTTTTGCTACCGCTCGCCTAATTGACCTGCAAATATAACCGAAATGTATTTTCGGCCTCTTCGAGGCCGTCGAAGTAGGGGGCGCCGCACGGGCG
>CADCPM010000119.1 GCA_902803315.1 uncultured Coriobacteriaceae bacterium | reverse complement strand
TTCGGAGGGGTGGCAGAGTGGTTGAATGCGGCGGTCTCGAAAACCGTTTGGCCCTTTTCGGGTCACGAGGGTTCGAATCCCTCCTCCTCCGCCAGAGTACAGTCCGCGTCCCGGCAACGGGGCGCTTTTCTTTTGGAAGGACGCGTAGGGGATTCGAACCGGAAGGTCGCGAGAAGCCCAACGGCTTCTCGCGGGCCGAGACGTGGGAATCCCTCCTCCTCCGCCAGAGCACAGTCCCCTATTCGGGGTCCCGACAAGACACATCCGATTCAGCTTTTGGGCTAGGGATTCTCCGCTTTTGTCATGCGATTCTCTCGTCAATGGAGTATCCTCTTACTACTTCCGATGAAGGGATAATTATGCAAAATGAGAATTACTTCTCTCGCTCGTGGGCAATGCTCACACGCGACAAGGGCTGGATAAAACCCTTGCTTGTTATGGCTGCGGCATCACTGGTGCCAGTCGTGGGTGAATTCGGAAACAACGGATATGCCTTGGAGTGGGCACGCCTTACCGCTTGGGGAGTCGACTCCGCTCCCAAGCAGAAGAACGTGGACGTGGGCAAGTGCGTGACCAGTGGGGCACGCGCCTTTGTGGTGAGCCTTGGCTGGGGATTCATTTGTGGCATTGCGGTTGCGGTTTTAAACGGAATCTTCTCGATTATTCCCGGCGCCATAGGCCAACTCTTCTCGGCGATGATGAGTCTGGCTCTTTCGGTGGTCATGTCGATCGTAAGCATTGCGATTATGGTTGCTCAGCTGCGCACGACGATATACGAAAAGATTGGAGCGGGATACCAGCCGAAGCGTATCTACGAGCTCATAAGCAGCGATACCAGGGGATTCTTACGCGTCTTTCTCATTCAGTTCGTGAGTGGCCTCATAATTGGCGCAATCATTACGGTTTTCATCATCGTCTGCATGCTGTTCTTCATGCCGATTCTATTGAGGCTCAGCGGTGGATATGTAGACAGCGACGTGATCGTAGGCATGCTTGCGGGCATGATCTTCCCTCTTGTGGTCGTATGCGCGCTGTTCGGATACGTCATTTCCTTTGTGGCAAACGCGGTTCGGATGCTGGTGGTTAACGCGCTCGGATTGTGGATGCGTCAGTTTGACGTGCCCAATTGGGGACGGAGCGAGGATCCGCTGCCCACCACACCTGGAACGCAGGCGAACGTTGCCCAGCAATGGCAGCAGCCCATGCAAACGCAGGGTGGACAACCTGGAGCTTACGGGCAGCCGATGCAGCAGGCCCCCATGCAGCAACCGATGCAGCAGTCGCCAGCGCAGGCCGCTGAGCAGGCTGAACAGGTATATCGGGCCGCGCAGCAAGAAGCTGCGACGCTCCGCGATCAGATGGCGCAGCAGCAGGTGGCTCCGCAGCAGCAGCCGCAGGTGGAGGCTCAGCCGGAGGCTATGCAGCAGCAGACTCAGCAAGTGCAGTCGCAGCCGGAAGAGGCTCCTCAGCCTGAGGTCGCATTCCAGCAGCCGGAGCAGCCAGAGGCCGAGCCAGCGCCCCAACAGCAGGTGGCTGCCGACGATGTTTCCGAGCAGCTGCCTCCCACGATTTCACTTGAGCCGAAGGCCTCCAAGCAAGATGACCAAACGGATGCCGAAGATCTATACGAAAGCATGTCCGAAGCAATAAGAGAAAACGATCGCGTGGAAGGCGACTAGTCTCGGCTTTCTCGGCTTTCTGCCGCAAATCTAAATGGGCGCCATTCCTTCGAGCGCGTAACAGCGTGCGAGGGAGTGGCGCCTCTTGTTTGAGCTGGGAAAATGTCCGATTCTATAGGCATTCCTAACCCTGCCGACAAAATCGGATGTTTAACGCCCCCGAGGGACCTCAAAATGTCCGACTCTATAGGCAACTCGTTGACTGCAGATAAAAACGGAAGTTAGGGGCACGTAATCGGCCTCCAAACTTCCGAAATTGTCGGCATCGATTTGGCTGCGGATAAAATCGGACATTAGAGTCCAAGAGTTGCGCCGTGCACTTTCCTGTCTGCGTGCTCCTCTGCCGGGCGCACCTTCTTGGGGCCGTGAGGGGTCGTGCACACTTTCCGTTCCACAAGTGTCCCCACCGGGCGCACAAATGGACGATTTGTGCGCACGGTGGGGGAAGTTGTGGGCCCAAAAGTGCGCCCGGCGGGAGGCCTGGCGCCGGGAAGTGCGCCCGGCGGGAGGCCCGGCATCGAGAAGTGCACCTGGTGGGAACGCCCGCGGACCCAAAAGTGCGCCCGGCGGGAGGCCAGACGCCGAGGTCCCGTGCGCTCGCCACGGGCCCGCAGGCCGAAAAGCGTACTCACACCCCACATGCACGGTCTTGTCAACGCCACCACCACCTCAATTGCCATACGAACAAAGCGACTTCCGACTCCTTCCATGTTATTAGCTTTTTAATATATGTGTACAAAATGTGAAGAAATACAAGACACAAAAGTCGCTGCACGAAGCGGCACCAAGGCGGAGCTGCTGATGTTGAAAAATCGGGGAAATACCTGCGAAAATACCGCGAACCCACATGCCGCGCAATGGGTAGACTCATGGAGACATATAGGAGTTGGGCGATGAGGAAGTCATGGGCCGTGCATGTGGTACCATAGCAGATCGTACTTTCCTGTTCCGGGCGACCTTCACGACCCGGGGCCATTAGTCCAGAGGAGGTGAACCAGATGAAGGCTTATGAACTGCTGTACATTGTCGATCCCAATGCCAACGACGAGATTCGCGCAAACGTTACCGCTCGTATTGACGGTGCCATCGTTGGGCAGGGTGGAGCAATCGACGACGTGGACGACTGGGGCAAGCGCAAGCTCGCCTACGAGATCGACCACCTTAGCGAGGGCAACTACATCCTCGTGAACTTCCATGCAGACCCCACTCATGTTCAGGAGCTCGATCGCGTGCTGCGCATTACCGATGCGGTAAAGCGTCACATGATCGTTGTCCGTCCTGAGAGCGAGCAGGAGTAGCACGGGAACGGCACTCACCTGCGGGTGAGCGCAAAATGGGAAGGCAGGAACAGCGTGAGTGTTAATAGGGTAACAATATCGGGCAACCTTACCAGGGATCCGGAAATCCGTTCCACGCAGAGCGGAATGCAGATACTTAACTTTGGCATGGCCGTAAACGACCGGAGGCGCAACAACGCAACCGGCGAATGGGAGGACTACGCCAACTTTGTTGACTGCGTTCTGTTTGGGGCTCGTGCGGAGTGGCTCTCCCGCGATCTTCACAAGGGTAAGAAAGTCTTTGTAGAAGGCAAGCTTCGCTACAGCAGTTGGGAGCGCGATGGTCAGCGCCGCAGTAAGCTGGAAGTCGTGGTGGACGAAATCGACTACGAGCGTCCTCCTCGCCAGCAAGGTGGCTATGCCCCTCAAGGGGGATACAACAACCAGCGTCCTTCTACACCACAAGGGGGCTCGTTCAATGCCTCCGCACCCACTCCGCAGCAGGGGTACGCTTCCCCGTCTGCGAGTCCAGCACCTGCGCCGGCACCTGCACCCCAGCAGCAAAGTCCCAACGTTGCGCCGCCTCCCCAAGACGACGTGTACGACGAGGACATTCCGTTTTAGGAGTTGGGATAAGCCCAACGTTAGGAACGGCACCGCCGTTTGAAGAAAGGCATCGACATGGCTCAGCAAAAGCAAGATTATCAGCGCCAGCCGCGTCGTAGGTATTGCCAGTTCTGCAAGGAAGGCACCGAGTACATCGACTACAAAGATGTGCAGCTCCTTCGCAAGTACACCACCGACCGCGGCAAGATCAAGCCGCGCCGTGTTACCGGCACCTGCACGCAGCATCAGCACGACATCGCGAACGCTATCAAGCGCGCTCGCGAGATGGCCCTTATCCCCTACGTAATCCCCGTGGTCTCCAGCCGCGGTGGGCGCGGTCGCGGATAAGCCGACCCAGGAAAGGAGAATCGCATGAAAGTAATCCTTCTGGGTGAGCTTCGCGGCAAGGGTGGCGAAGGCGACGTCGTAGACGTTGCTCAGGGATTCGCGGAGAACTATCTGTATCCCAACCGCATGGCCCTTCCTGCGACCAAGGGCAACCTCAAGCAGCTCGAGGAGCGCCGCCACAACATCGCCAAGCGCGAGGAGAAGCGCCTGGCCGACGCAGCGTCGCTGAAGGAGACCCTCGAGGGCAAGTCCATTAAGGTGGAGGCACACATCGGTGAGGAAGGCCAGCTCTTTGGCTCCGTTACCGCCGCAAACATTGCCGACGCCATCAAGGATCAGCTGAACGTGGAGATCGATCGCAAGCGCATCGGTCGCAGCCAGGCCATCAAGATGGCCGGTCGCCACGAGGTCGAGATCAACCTGTACCGCGACATCAACGCGACCGTTGCCGTGCTCGTTGGCGTGGACGAGGAGCAGGTTGCAGCCGAGGAAGCCGAGGCTGAGGAAACCGCAGAGGCAGAGGTCACCGAGGAAGCCGCCGAGGCTACCGAGGAGTAGGCTGCCCGCGAAGTTCAGCTTGCGCTATCTGACGCGGCCCCCTCGGGGGTCGCGTTTTTTCGTGGGTCTGGTGGCGCAACCGCGCGTCTCCACCAAGCCCCTCCCCTCCCCCGTTCTGCTACGATAGACATTCCATGCTCATAAGGGAGCCACTATGCCCGAGACAAACTTAGAGATAAACCCCACACGGGCCACGCTCAACCACACTGGCCAGATGCCCCAGGACCTTCAGGCGGAGCAGTCGGTTCTGAGCGCAATGCTCTTGTCGGCAGATGCGTTTCAGGAATGCCTGCTGGAGATAAACGAGGGAGACTTCTACAGTCCCTCAAACCGCACGATCTTTATGGCCATGCGGCGCCTGTTCGACGAAAGTCGCCCTGTCGACCCGGTTTCTTTGGCGGACGCCCTCAAGAGCGAGGGCAATCTGGAGCGAGTGGGTGGCATGGCGTACCTGCTCGACCTCGTAAACGACCCCTTTGCGCTCGCAAGCTGGCATCATCATGCGGAGATGCTGCGGCGTGACGCCACGCTTCGCCAGATGATTGCGGCCTCCGCGCAGATCGCCGCGCTTGCGTTCGACGCTCCCGAGGATACCAAGGAAGTGGTGGACCAGGCCGAGCGCATGCTCCTCTCGGTTACCGATCGCGGCGTGCGCTCGAGCTACTCCAACCTTGCCGAGATCATGGAGCAGCTATACAGCGAACTCGGTGAGCAGGCCGAAAACCAAACGGACGTCCTTGGTGTGGAGACGGGCTTCTCGGGCCTGGACTCGCGCCTGCTCGGCTTTCGCGGTGGTCAGATGGTGGTCGTGGGCGCGAGACCTGGCGTGGGCAAGACCTCGTTCTGCTTGAACTTGGCCGTAAACGCAGCCGAGCAAGGTGCCAGCGTCGCGCTCTTCTCGCTGGAGATGAGCAAGGTGGAAATCGCGCAGCGCCTGCTTGCGGCCCGCTCGCTCATAAAGCTCACCGACATCCGCTCCGCGAACATACATCCCAACCAGTGGCCGCAGATCCTGGAGGCCACCGAAGAGCTGCGACAGCTCGATATCCTCATAGACGACACCCCGGGAACCACCGTAACGGAGATTCGCGCCAAGGCACGGCGCATGCTTCACGGCAAGGAGAACGGCATCGTAATAATCGACTACCTGCAGCTTTTGTCGGCGCCTTCCGGTGGCAACCGCAATGACAACCGCGCCACACAGGTGGGCGAGATGAGCCGTGGCATCAAGATCATGGCAAAGGACCTGGACGTGCCCGTGGTGGCGCTGAGCCAGCTCAACCGCGAGGTGGAGGGCCGTACGGGCAAGCGCCCTCAGCTTTCCGACCTGCGAGAATCGGGCTCAATCGAGCAGGACGCCGACATCGTCATCCTGCTGGATCGCTCCGCCACGCCCGAGGAGGCCGAACGCAGCGACAGGCCCGACCAAGGCATCACCGACTTCATAATCGCGAAGAACCGTTCGGGTCCGTTGGCAACGGTGCCCATGCGCTTTGATGGCGAGACCATTAAGTTTTACGAGGTGGACCCCTATCACGAGGTATAACGGAACGGCAAAACTCGTTATGCGCCCCTTGTGGGACGCGGTTTGGAAAACGTTATTAAAAGGCACACGAAAGGAAGGGCCATGGCAGCAGACGTACTTGTGGGTACCCAATGGGGTGATGAGGGAAAAGGCAAGGTCACAGACCTTATCTCCGGCGACTACGACGTGGTGTGCCGCTACGCCGGTGGTGCGAACGCCGGGCATACGGTAATTGCCAACGGCAAGAAGTTGGCCTTGCATCAGGTTCCAAGTGGCGTTATGTACGAGCACACCATTCCCGTTATCGGTAACGGATGCATCGTGGACCCAACCATCCTGCTTGAGGAATTCAGCCTGCTGGACGAGCAGGGCATTGCCTACGACGACCTCAAGATTTCGGGTAACGCGCACATCGTGATGCCCTATCACAAGGATCTGGACGGCGCGCACGAGAAGAAGCTGGGAAAGAACCTCATCGGCACCACGAAGCGAGGTGTCGGCCCCACCTATATGGACAAGATGAACCGCACCGGTCTGCGGATTCAGGACATGCTGGACGAGAAGATCTTCCGCCAAAAGCTCGAGGCGGCGCTGGCATACACGAACCCGATTCTAGAGAAGGTCTACGAGCTGCCCACCTATACGGTAGACCAGATCTGCGAGACGTATCTGCCCATGGCGACGCGCATCCGTCCCTTCATCGTGGAGAGCTCGATGTTCTTGAACGAGCAGCTGGAGAGCGGTCGCTCAGTGCTGTTTGAGGGCGCCCAGGCCACCATGCTCGACATCGACCACGGCACCTATCCCTTCGTTACCAGCTCAAACTGCACGGCGGGAGGCGCAGTTACGGGCAGTGGCGTGGGTCCGGTGCACATTCAGCGCGTGCTGGGCATTGCCAAGGCGTACCTCACGCGCGTGGGCAGTGGTCCCTTCCCCACCGAGCTCTTTGACGAAACTGGCGACAAGCTCGGCGAGGTTGGGCATGAGTTTGGCGTAACGACGGGCCGCAAGCGTCGCTGTGGCTGGTACGATGCCGTGGTCGTAAACTATGCGGCCCGCGTTAACGGCCTTACGGACCTGGCAATTACCAAGCTGGACGTGCTGGGTTGTTTGGACGAGATCAAGGTGTGCGTTGCCTATGAGTGCGAAGGCGTGCGCTATACCACCGTGCCCGAGCATCAGAGCGTGTTCTACCACGCCAAGCCCGTTTATGAGACACTCCCTGGCTGGAAGTGCGATATCTCCGACGTACGCAACTTCTACCAGTTGCCGCGCGAGGCAAAGGACTACATCGACTTCCTCGAGCAGCTTGCGGGCGTGCGGGTGAGCATCATAACCGTGGGTCCCGATCGCGAGCAGACGATCGACCGCTATTGGCGCTAATCAGATTAACCAGAGCTGAGGGACAGGTCCCAAGTCTAGGTCTTTGAAAACCTAAACTTGGGGCCTGTCCCTCTGCGCGGGATCCCATCCACGTTGCTGTTAAGAGTGCGTGCAGATACGCGCTCTCCCCTCTTTTGCGGGTAACATGTACGGGTTAATCGACAAACACAGGAGGAAGAACCATGGACAAGATAAATATTCTTCTGCTCGGTGCCGGAGGACGAGAGCATGCGCTTTTGCTAAAGCTTGCTGAATCTCCGCGTGCGGGCAAGCTGTATGTTGCCC
This sequence comes from uncultured Coriobacteriaceae bacterium, assembly GCA_902803315.1. Classification (GTDB taxonomy): domain Bacteria; phylum Actinomycetota; class Coriobacteriia; order Coriobacteriales; family Atopobiaceae; genus RUG440. The sequence continues at coordinate 17,373 of CADCPM010000119.1, read as the reverse complement.
CAGGCAATGGTGGCATGCTGCAGCTGGCTCAACAGGCACCGGTGAACCAGGACTCCCCCACCGAGGTTGCCACGTGGGCAGCGCAGAACAACATTGGTCTGGTTGTTGTTGGTCCCGAGGCTCCGCTTGTCGAGGGCGTGGCCGATGCCGTTCGGGAGGCGGGAATCCCCTGCTTTGGCCCAAACGCCAGTGCCGCACGCATGGAAGGCTCCAAGGAGTTTGCCAAGCAGGTTATGGCACGCGCGAATGTACCCACGGCGGCATACAAGAGCTTCACCGACCGCAAGGCGTGCGAGGACTACGTACGTGAGCTTGCTGGTCCTTGCGTCATCAAGGCGGACGGGTTGGCTGCAGGCAAGGGCGTAATCGTGGCCCAGACCACCGAGGAGGCACTCTCAGGCGTTGCGCAGTGCTTCGAGGGCGCTTTTGGCGATGCGGGAAACACCGTGGTCGTGGAAGAGATGCTCGAGGGACCGGAATGCAGCCTCCTGGCGCTCACGGATGGAAAGACCGTGGTACCGCTTGCCACGAGCCAAGACCACAAGCGCGCCTACGACGGAGACAAGGGCCCCAATACCGGCGGCATGGGCGTATACTCCCCCGTTCCCGAGCACTTGGTCGGAGCCGAGGACCTGGCCTGCATGACAAACATCATGGAACGTGTGGTCGCCCAGCTCGCAGCGGATGGCATCGTGTATTCCGGTTGCCTGTACGGTGGGTTCATGCTCACCAAGGACGGTCCCAAGGTGCTCGAGTTCAACGCGCGCTTTGGCGACCCCGAGACGCAAGTGGTGCTCCCTCGCATGCATGCCGACTTGCTGGAGGTGTTCATGGCCTGCGACGCGGGAACGCTGGATTCGACCATGGTGCAATGGGATGACGACTACGCCGTGTCGGTGGTATTGGCAAGCGCCGGCTACCCCGGAAAATATGAGTCGGGAAAACGTATTACGGGCTTAGAGGAAGCCGCGGCACAGGATGGTATTACGGTGTATCACGCTGGTACCAAGCTGGACGATGAGGGTAATACGCTCACTGCCGGTGGGCGCGTTTTGGACGTTACCGCAGTTGCACCCACGTTTTCCGAGGCAAGGCGCAATGCATACGCCGCCTGCGATCTTATTGACTTCGAGGGAAAGCAGTTCCGTACCGACATTGGAGCTCGCGCACTGTAATACAATATAATACAGAATTTTGAGAATTGATATTATTAATAATTTGCATAAGGAGCATCGATGGACAACGTACCGACACAAGACGACCTTACCTCGGCTACCGATAGCATGGCGGAGGCGGTTGAAGCGTTTACCTACGACGGAAGCCGAGAGGAACAGAATCACGAATCCGGCGATCCCCTCCGTCGCAATCTCGTGTTGGGGAGTGACGACCCACGCGATGCGGGATTGGAAGAGGTGCCCCTAACTGAGGACGTCATGTGGACTGGCAGAATCTTCAATGTCAATCGTCTGCGTGTAAAGTTGCCAAATGGTAGGGAAGCAGTGCGCGATGTGGTTCGTCATCCCGGCGCCGTTGCCATTGTTGCCCTTACCGACGACGGGCGAATCTGCCTGGTGCGACAATACCGTACCGCGCTGGCGCGCGTGACAGTTGAGATTCCTGCGGGCAAGCTCGATCCCGGTGAGGATCCCCTTACCTGCGCAAAGCGTGAGCTGCGCGAGGAGACGGGCATGGTTGCCGAGCAGATGGCCTTCCTAACCACCATTGCCACAAGCGATGGGTTTACCGACGAGCTGATTCACATATACATGGCAACCGGTCTTACCTTTGCCATGTCCAATCCCGATGACGACGAGTTCATTAACGTAGACTTGGTGCCTCTCTCCGAGCTTATCGATGCCGTGTTGGACGGACGGATCGAGGACTGCAAGACGGTAACGGGAGCGCTTATCTGCGACGCTGTGTCGCATAGATTGAACGTGTAGGGGAGAGGGGGTAGGGATTCTGCCCCCTCTCTACCAGCTAATTTCTTGGAATGCTGGCAATGAGCTGCTCGTATTTCCCACGCTCGTCGAGGGGAATACCGAGTACCTCCATTGCGCGCTCGATGGGCAGTGAGATGTTGTGCATGAGGTTGGCTAGACCTTCGGCCTTGCCCTCTGCCTTACCGTCCTCCCAAACGCCTTCGCTAAAGTTGCACATTTTCTCAACCCTTTCGTCCATTTCCTCTGTCAGTATCATACCGATCATACCGAAATCATTGATCATGGACTTATCGCCCTTGGAAGCAGGCGACCCTCGGAACAAGTTCCGAGGGTCGCCTGTATTGCTATTGAGCTGGTGGGCCGTTAGGGAATCGAACCCTAGACCTTGAGATTAAAAGTCTCCTGCTCTGCCAACTGAGCTAACGGCCCGTGGCTCAGTATTGTACCACTTTCACACTAGGCCATGACTAAGGGACAGTCCCCAAGTTTGTATTTTCGAAAATCCTAACTTGGGGACTGTCCCTCAGTCATGGCTTACCTGCTACCGCTGGCGGAAGGGTCGCCAGTTCACCTGGCGTACGCCGAGGTAGGTGGCACCGGGGGCGGGCTGGCCCTTGGGCACGAGCACCACCTGGATGCCCTCGAGGCGCCAGCCGAAGCCGGCGGTGCCGGAGCGGGCGCCGTTCTTTGCCCAACCCATCCAGCCCACGTTCTGGGTGTGGACGCGGTAGTAGACGTCGTAGAGCTGGGCCATCTGGCCCGTGAGGCGGATCTCTATGGCCTCCAGGCGCAGCCCGCGCCCGCTGGTGCCGCTCATCGCCCCGTTGGACCTCCAGCCCTGCCAGCCCACGTTCTGCACGTGCGTGCGGTACTGTATGCCGCCCGACACCGGCATGCTGGAGAGCCTGATGTTGATGCCCTCCAGGCGCAGCCCGCGCCCGCTGGTGCCGCTCATCTGGCCGTTGGACCTCCAGCCCTGCCAGCCCACGTTCTGCACGTGGGTGCGGTAGGAGGTGCCGGGCGCCACGATGCGGAACGCCGCGCTCTTCGTGCCCGCGTAGTTGCCGCGACCCGTCGCCGTCACGGTCGCGGTGCCGGCACGCACGTTGTTGCGGTAGGAGAGCGCGTAGTCGGTTCCCAGGCTGAGCGCGCGACCACCCCACGAGACGATGGGTCTCGGACTTACGGCTTTGCCCGTGTATGCTTGTGTGCCAATGGACGATATGGAACACGACGCCAGCGGAACGGCCGCAATGCTCCAAGACAAGGCCTTAGCGGCGGTGGACCCGTCCTTCCAACGGTAGTTGACAGCGTCCTTGAGCGTGGCACGTGCGACGTAAGATCCTGCATTGACTGCTCTATACGTGCCGCTCAAGGTATAGGACGTGCCTGATGCCACACCAACTTGCGTGGCCCGGTTGTACACCAAGCCCTTCCGCGCTGTGGGAATGGTTACGGTCTGCCTTGCTATGGACCAGGTGATGGTCTTGCTGTTGCTGGTGCCGTCGCTCCAACGATAGTGGTCTTGGAGCTTGGCCGTTGCCTTGTATGTTCCTGCATTGGTTGCAGAGTACGTATCCGTGAGGGTGAATCCCGTACCGGAAGCCACGCCCACCTGCAGACGGCCGTTGTACGTCAGGCCAGCGGCGGGGATGGGGATCTTTGCCTTGCCAAAAACGTCCAAGTATCCTGCAATGTATGAAAACGCATAGTTCTTTGCCGATCCACCCGTTGGCGTGATCTCATATCGTCCTGGCTTACTCAAATTGTTGGGAAGCTGGACGGAGGGTGCCACATAGCCAGTGACATTGGTCTCGTTCTCGTTTCCCACAAATCCCGATACCGTGACGTTGGGGGAGGGTCGTTCGCCCACATTAATGCTGGCGTTGTAGGTGGCGGAAAGCGCGGCTGGGTCTATGGCCCATTCGATGGTCTTTGGGCTTTCGGAGCCATCTTTCCACTTGTAGCCGTACTTGAGCGTTGCGGTGGCAGTGTAGGTGCCAGCGTCCTTTGCCTTGAACGTTCCGCCAAGAACGTATCCCGTACCTGCGGTAATGCCCTGTTGCTCGCTGCCGTTGTACACGAACTTATTTGCGGCCACCGTGGGCTCATCCGCCTCTCTAAGAACGAAAGGCGCGACCGTTATGCTCTTGGAGAACTGAGCGATTTGCTTCTGTCCCTGCTTTGCGGTTGCGTATATGGTAACGGACCCCTCGCTCACGCCAGTTACGACTCCGTCTTCGCTAACCGTGGCTTTGGTATTGTCACTTGACGACCACGTAAAGGCGCTCTTGAGTTCGCTTGGCAAATTATTCCAACCTGAAATGGACAGGTCGATGGTGCCACCTACCATGACCTCATCGTCTCCAACAATCGAGCCGTATACCACCACGGGCCACGCGCAGATGGTCGATGAGCCGTCTGGATAGGAAATCGTGCGCTTAATGGCTGCTATACCTGCGGATACGCCAGTAACCTTGCCTTGATCATCCACGGCTGCCACTTTGGGTTCAATGCTTTCCCACGTTGTTTGCGCCGTGCTGTTGTCGCCTTCGGGGACGGGTATCGAATCGCTCGCAGCAAGAACGGCGTCGCTACCATGGGGCAGGTAGAGTAGCTGCTGTATTGGATCGTACACGGTTACGTCCACAGCAAACTCAACGTTGGGGTCTGCCACGAGCGAAGCGGTAATGTGAGCGGTGCCCACAGCATGAGCGTTTATCGTACCGCTTGTGGTAACGGTTGCGACGTTTTCGTTGCTGGATTCCCACTTCCAGGCCATGGCGTTCGAGCCGCTGGGTATCGCGACGGTTGCCTGCACCGACTCATCAACAGGAACAAAGCGGTTAACCGTAAGGGGGCCAAGAACCGTGACCTCTTTGGAGTAGGAGGTATTGTCTTTGGTAGCGGTTACGGTTGCGATGCCACAGGCATTGGCTTGACCCGTGCCGTCCGAGCTGTCTACGGACAAGATCTTTGGATCGGAAGACGAGAACGTAAACCCTTGGAGCGCATCCGCATTGGAACCAAAGACCATGTGCCATTCGCCATCTTGTCCAACTGCAAGGTGTTCGGGGCCTGTGAGGCTTAGGAACGAGGCAAGGGCACTCGCGGCGTTTATCTCACCGTATCCATACTGTTCGTCCCAGCCTTGGGTGCCAATGTCGTGGGCGGTGTTGTACAGCTTGTCCACAGCCTGACTTGCCGTGAGGTTGGGATTGGCAGCAAAGATAAGGCCAAGCACGCCCGCGGCATACGGTGCTGCCATGGACGTGCCAGATTTGTATATGTACGCGTTATTGCAGCCGGTACTCAGTATTGAGGTGCCTGGAGCGCTTATGTCCTTGGCTTTCTGCCCTGGGGTGTTGTAGTTCGAATCGGAATTCCGATACACGTCTTTTGCGTTCGTGTTTCTATGAGCGAGATTGATGACGCTCACGATTTTTTCGAAGTCACCGGGATAGTAATTGCAAGGCACAGTGACGCCGCTAGATGCATTGCCGGCAGCTGCTGTGGTAACGATGCCCGCAGCGTATGCTTGGTCGACCTTCTGCAAGAGTGCGTCGTCGGGATTTATGGCTTCCACCTTTGAGCCCAGGCTCATATTTGCGACGCGAACGTTGTACTTACTCTTGTTCGCAATTAGGTAATTGTAACCAGCGACCATGTCTCTCGTATACATGTTTCCTTCGCTCTGTTCACTGTCTCTGACCAGGCGAATGAGCATAAGCTTGAGGTGGTTGTTGCCCACGCCAGAGATTCCCAGGGTGTTGTTCGAGGTGGCAGCCACAACACCGGCAACATGGTTGCCGTGGTCTCTGCCTTGTATGTAAACGTTTCCTTCCGTCTTGGTAGTCGCGTTGTACGTAGCGATGATGTTGTCCACGAGATCTTGATGGTTGGCGTCGAAGCTTTCGTCAAGAACCGCCACGGTGGTGTTCGTTGCATTGGCGAGTGTGGGGGAATTCCAGGCCTGAGCAGCGTCGATGCTCACAAGACCCCATTGATCGTCAAATTTTTCGTCGTTTACCGGATTGCTCGAGGCGGCAGAAGAGAGGGTTTGCGTTTCGGCTTGGCCCTTGGAGTCGCCGTCTTGAGCTGCGGAAGCGGTGTCTTCCGATTTGAGTTCCTCTTCGCTGGCTGTTTGCTGTTCGTCTGCCTGGTCGGCATCGTTGGCAGCCTCGTTGGCGCTGGCGTTTGCGTTGGCATCGCTTGAATCGCTGGGGTTCGCAGGTTCTTGGTCCTCGGATGCGGCCTGTTGCTGCTCGTCGGGCGAATCCTCGTTTGCTGGCTTGGATGGAGCGGGCTTAGATTGGTCCGCAGACTCGGGCTCGGTCGCTGGTTGCGGACCCGCGATCTTTTCGCTCTGGTCTTCGAGCGTGTGATACACGTAGTTCGGCTGTGCTCCTTGCACCACGCCGGTCTTCTCGAGCTCTTCGATGGCGTCTTCGATGGTTGACTCAGCACGCACAGATACCTCAAACACGTCATCAGTTACGGGGGAGATGCTTGAGGGGTTTACCGTTTGGATGTTCTTTTGCGCAAACTCTTTGGACAGTTGCTCGACAGTTGTGCCTTCCTGCACGGATATGAGAATGACGTTTGGTTCGTATTGCGCACCTGCGGGAATCTTATGCGGCTCCACGTGGGGCATGGCCTCTTTGATTTGTTTGCTAACGGATTGATTGATGGATGAGGTGGGGGAGGGCTCGTCCTGCTGCGCGTTTGTTGCCGAGGGCGCTGGTTGCTCGTTGGAGGGGTTGGTGGCGGGCGCTTGGTCGACTTGTTGCTCGCTGGAAGAATCTCCTATCGCTGACATGGGGGATGGCTCTTGCGAGGGCTCGTCCTCGTTAGGGGTTGTCTTTGTGGCTGATGGGGTGGGGGAGGGCTCGGGACTGCTCTTGCTCGTCGTGTTGGGCAGGGCAACCAGAGCAACAACAAGAACGGCGAGCAAGGCAACCGCAACAAGGGCACCAATGCGCCTTTGAAATTTTGTTAAAGAGGGCATGTGACCTCCTTTACGTATAGCCATCCATAATCATTATAACACGATGATTTTGCGATTTAGCTGGTAGAAGCAGGTATGGGCAGGGCAGGGGAAGAGCGACAGGAACTCCACGAACGACCCGTGCGCTCCCAAGCCCACTTCCCCTCGCAAAGTCTGTAGCCCCAGGCGCAAAGTCTGTAATCCGCCTCATAAAGTCTGTAACCCCAGGCGCAAAGTCTGTAGTCCGGCTCGCAAAGTCTGTAGCCGCTTGGATAAAGTCTGTAGCGTTCCGCGTAAAGTCTGTAGGTATTTGACGCTTGTTAGAAAGATGTAAGTCTCTGAGCTGGGGTTTTGTAAAAATGAATATCTCAGCGCTACAGACTTTGCGAGGGAGATTACAGACTTTGCGAGGGAGGCTACAGACTTTGCGAGAGAGATTACAGACTTTGCGAGGGAGGCTACAGACTTTGAGTGAGAGATCCAAGGTTGCGGACTAGGGCGGTCCGCCGTTGCTTTGTCAAAGGAGCAGCTCGCAGTTGTCCTGGTGGCATTCGTTCACTCACCTAAAATAGCCGATTCGATAAGGGAGAAGAGCGTGCCGACTCCTATAATATTGAGTTTGTACTTTTCAAAAATGTCAAACGACTTTGACAAAGGATACGTGCCATGTCTAATGCAGACGAATCTCGGCCCGTTGGCCCACCACAAGGCCCACCGCCCGGCGTCCCCCAAGGCCCACCACAAGGTCCGCCGCCCGGCGTCCCCCAAGGACCTCCACCAGGACCCGATCCGGTGTCGGGTGCGCTCAACATGCCTGCCTTTATCATTTCCTACTCTCAAAAGGTCGGTTCGGGTGAACTCAAGGACGCGGCGCTGTGGTTTATGGACGTGCGCAACTTCCGTTCGGTAAACCCCAAGTACGGATTCATGCGCGGCAACGAGGTCCTGCGTACCATCGCCGACGGCATCAAGCGCTTTTTGTGCCAAGACACGCCTGTTGCCCGCCTGGGCGGCGATCGCTTTTTGGTGCTTACCGCAAACATGGATTTTGACCAGGCCAACAAGGCGTTTCTCTCCTTGGTGGATTGGCTGCCGGGCACGTTGGAGCAAAAGGGCATAAACCACAATGCGATGCTCTCGGCTGGTATCTACTACTTGCGCGAAGAGGACTATAGGAGTGCCAATCATCAGCTGCCCGTAGACTATGCCTCCATAGCGCACCGCAACGCGCGCGAGGAACCAAAGAGCAGCCTGGTTCGCTTTACCCAAGAAGACCTCGAACGCGATTTGCGGCGCATTACCATAGAGGAGACCATAGACAAAGCCCTTGCCGACGGTCAGATCCAAGTGTGGTATCAACCGCAGATCGACTACACCTACGGCGAGGTCGTTGGTGCCGAGGCCCTTGCGCGTTGGAACCATCCTACGCTGGGTTGGATAAGCCCTGCCGAGTTTATACCCGTGCTCGAGAACTGCGGCAAAGTGCACGAGCTCGACCTCTTCGTGTGGGAGGAGGCCTGCCGTAGCGCGGGTCGCTGGCGTTCCATGTCGGACGGCAAGCCCGTACCAATATCGGTCAACGTCTCGCGCTCGGAGATGTTTGAGGCGGACCTTCTGGGACACTTCCTCGACCTGCGCAAACGCTACGACCTTCCCAAGGGGTCGTTGCACCTGGAGGTAACCGAGAGTGCGTTTGTGGAAGAGGCCGATCGCCTGTATGAAGTAATCGAGCAAATGCGCGCGCACGACATGCTGGTGGAGATGGACGACTTTGGCAGCGGACTCTCTTCTCTCAACATGCTCAAGGACGTGCCGGTGGATGTGGTTAAGCTCGACATGGGCTTCATGCGCTCCGCCATGAACGAGGATCGTGGCGGAGTGGTGCTGGGGTCTATCATTCGCATGCTGCAGGGCCTCAACACCCCCATCATCGCTGAGGGCGTGGAGACGTTGGAGCAGGCGGAGATGCTCAAGAACATGGGTTGCCACCTTATGCAGGGCTTCCATTTTTCGCGCCCCATGCCGTTAAAGGACTTTGAGGGCTTTATGGCCTCCAACCGTGCTGCCGAGAAGAACGTGCGTCGCACGCGTTCGGTGGCACACCTGGAAGAGCTCCTGAGCTTCGATGCCAACTCGTCGTATCTCTTCAACAACGCCATCGGGGGGACCATCTTCTTCTTCATCAGCGACGGGTCCACCGAAAGCATTTTGGTAAACGACGAGTTCTACGAGGCCTGTGGTCTCAGACGCTCGGAGTTTGGCAATCGCAAGATTGATCCCGTGGATGAACTGGATGCCAACACGCGTGCCACCATGTGGCGCGCGGCGCAGGAGGCGCGCGAGTACGGGTCGGCCACCTGCACGGGGACGGTTAAGAACTCGGGCCGCGTGATCGATTGTGTCATGCGCTACATTGGTCCGTCCAACCGGGGCGACATCTACTCGCTCAACATCATCCGCTCGCGAGGGAAGGGGAGTGCGCGCGACGAGACCGCGCGTGCGACCGAGGACCTCAGCTGGAGCCTGGACCTTCTGAACCAAATCGTGCCCAGCGGGTTCATTAAGTGCGCGTGCAACGACACGCTCGACATCGTTCACATTACCCCTTCGCTCATTCAGCACAGCGGGCTCTCGCTCGTTGAGTTTACGAGGCGGTTCCACAACTCGTTCGCGGAGGTAATAGTGCCTTCCGATCGAATCGTGCTTCTTGAGGCCGTAAAGGAGAGCACCCAAATCGGCCAGCCGTTCGACTGCGACGTGAACCTGTATTACGGGTTGGAGGGCGCCACGCTTAAGGCGCGCGTTATGGGTCGCGTGCAGTTTGACGACAAGGGCGAGCGCTGGCTCTATGCGCTTTTGTCAATAATGGGCGACCCTGTAATGGAAAATGACGAAGAAGACTTCGTTCTTTCTTCACACGTAACTCGGTTTGACTACGACTTGCGTACCGATGTGCTGGTAATCCATCTTCCCGCAGGCGAGGAGGGCGAGGAGGAAATTGTGGTAAGCGACCTGGCGAAGAACGTCGAGTCCATGCCCGAGGTCCTTTCCAAGTCGAGCGCAGTCACCGTGCTTGCCACCATACGCGACATCCGCCACCATCCCGCAGCAGGGTTTGGTGATGTGAAGTGCAACTTCCGCGGGGGAGAAGAGCAGCGGTGGTATCACATCAACTACACCTGCGAAGCGGACGAAGAGGGAAACACCACCGTCTTGCGAGGTTATGCGCAGGACGCCAACGACCAGATGGGCTCTGTGCGCTGGTGGCGCCGCCAGGCCGTAACCGACCAGCTCACGGGTCTTCTCAACCGCAATGCCGTGGAGCAGGAGATGAACCTCTCCATGCGCACGCAGGGCGCAGGCCTCATGTTCATGATCGACCTGGACGGCTTTAAACGCATAAACGACGAGCTGGGGCACTTGGAAGGCGACGAGCTGTTGCGCAGCGTGGCACGGGCGCTCTTGTCGCAGTTTAGGGAGAGCGACGTGCTGGGGCGTTACGGCGGCGACGAGTTCGTGGCGTTTATGCCGCTCATGCCTTCGTCGGTTGGAGAGGCGCGCAGCCTGGCCGAGCGTCGGGCATCTGCCATCGTGCAGGCGGTTTCGCGCGTGACGGCCAGCGACAACACCCACGCCGCATGTAGCGTTGGCGTGGTGGTTTCGCGCGATCGAGGGGCCACGTTCTACGACCTGCTGGAAGTTGCCGACAAGGCCATGTATGAGGCAAAGATGGCCGGCAAGGGCTGCTGGGTAATCGAGGAGGTATGGCGGACTTAAACCCTAAATAAGGGACAGTCCCCAAGTTAGGGTTTTGAAGAATCCTAACTTGGGGACTGTCCCTTATTTAGGGTGTTGGCAGTGTTCGTTACGAGCGCAGTCGCCTCGTATCGCTGCTGGACGGATTCAGAGAAAAGCTTCCGGCATCCTCCATCTGCTGCAAGCGCTTCTCGCCCTCGTCGGCGATCTCGCGGAACTGCTCGATGGTCTGCTGCATTTGCGGCAGTGCCTTGAGCTTGTAGTCCGTAATGTCGTCGAGCGCCGAAAGGGTGTCTTGGAAGGCGGTCTTGAGCGTGTCCGGCGAAATGGCGGCGTCGGTGGCCTGCTTCTGGATAGCCACGCCCTGCTCCTTGAGCATGCGCGAGGTGGCGCTTATCATCTCGTTGGTTGCGGCATTGAGGGTCTGTACCTTTTCCAAGACGATGCGCTGGTTGTACAGGGCACCCGCCACGGTTACGGCGGTGCGAAGCGCGGCCACCGTTACGCTCTCGGCGCGATCCACGGCACGGATGAGCTCGAGGTTGTTCTTGCGAATGACCTCCATGGCCACGATGCCCTGCTGGTTTACGACGAGGAGCTGCTGGAAGTCCATGATCTTCTGGCGAAGCGGGAAGATGACCTCCTCCTCCAAAAAGCGGGTCTTGTCGTCGTCGCCACCCTGCTCGGCGCGATAGTTGTCCAGCGCATTGGACAAGTACGCGTCCAGGTCCTGTGCCATCTCCAGGCGCTGATTGAGCTGCTTGGTAAGGTCGCGCATGCCGCCGGCCTCGAGCTCGAGGGTCACGTTGTCCTTGCGCAGGGTCTCGCGGCCCTTGTCCAGGGACTTTACGATCTCGGCGATCTCGGCGTCGGCCGTCTTGTAGCGATCGAAGTAGCGACGCACGGGATTGAACAGGCGGCCGAGGCTACCCTGCTTGGCAAAGTCGATGCCGCTGGGGTCCAGGTCGCGCATCTTTATGGCGAGGTCCTCCAGGCCCTTGGCCACGTCGCCGCTCTCGCCGCCAGCGCGTGAAAGATCGGCCATGCGGCGAGCCAGGATATCGTTTTTGGAGGAGGACTTGCGCACGAGGTCGGATCCCAGATCCTCCACGGCGTTGGTAATCTCGCGACGGCTCTGCACGGAGTCGAGGTCGACCTTCATGATCTCCTGACCCTTTTTCTCGGCCGTGTTGTTGATTACCTGCGCGTGCTCTTCGGGCACGGCAAGCTCCTGCTGAACCTTTTCCTTAACCTCTTCTGGCTCGGGAATCTCTAGATCGAATGCCATGTTGCGTCCTTCCTAAATCGCTTGTCGCAGCCAGCGGGACCTTTGTTGCGCTTGCACAAGAGGTCCCGCGATTATACATCCTCCTACATATTGGCGTTGAACAGGTTCCTCAGTTGATATGTTACGTCATCGGTTGAGGCGTCTATGCTGGCGGCCTCGTTAATGCTACTTATTTGTTGCAAAGCGCTAATGTTGGCATTGTAGCCGATGGTGTATATGGGAATGCGCAGACCGGCCACAACCTCGCTCATGGCGTTGAAGCTGGCCACGTACTCGCCGCTCTCGCCGTCAGACAGAACGAAGATCATGGGTTTTGAGCCCGGCACTTCTTCGGCGGCCTTCTTCACCATATCGGCAGCCACCAGAATCGCGTCGAAGGTGGCCGTGCCGCCGCCAGCGCGCAGGTTCTCAACCGCACCCTTGAACAGCGACTGCTGATTGAGGTCGAACTTGGCCACGGGAACGTCTATGGTCACGGTGTCGGAGTAGGACGCCAGGCCCACGTAGTTCTCGGGGTTAATGTAGCGCATGCTGTTGACCAGCGAGGTTTGCAGCTCGGCGAGGGGCGTGCCGCTCATGGAACCACTTGTGTCTGCCACAAACACGGCGACGACGGGTTTGTCGGTGTCCTTGTTCTTCTTGTACAGCTCCTGCGCCTTTACCAGCTGGTCGCCACCTATGGCGGGCACCTCGCTCACGTAGTCGTCCTTGCCGTTAAAGCCGTAGCGATCGGCGAGCTCCTTGCCGTTGTTGTCGCAATACTGTGCAAACTGCTCCAGGATCTCGCGCTGCTCGCTGGTTGCGGTGGGGCAGGCAACCAGCGGGTTGTCGTGACGGTAGCCAAATGGGGTAAACACGTAATTGTCGGAGAGGGACGGGTCGTTGGTATAGAGCTGCCACTCGGTTACGAAGCCGTCCAGAGCTCCGCGCTGGGCCGCATCGCGCATCTGCACGGTGGTGAGGGCCACGAAGGGCACGTTGGACTGGAACTGCCTAAAGCCCTCCACGGCCTTGTCGGACAAGGGATTGTTCGGGTCGTAGCGCAAAAGGGTCGATACCAGGAAGTTAAGACCAGTGCTCGACGTAAGGGGATTGGTGTATCCCATGGTGAGCTCGCCGGCGCCCACGGCCTCGGTTACGGCCTTGAGGTCGGCCGAGCCATGCTTTTTGATGAGTTCGTCGTAGTGCTGCTTGTTTAGCAGGATGCCGGCCACGTTGCCCACCAGGCGCTCTCGTACGACGTCGCACTTTATGCCACGGCTGCCAAGGAGGTCAACAAACAGCATGTTGGAGGGGGTGTAGCCGGCGGGTGTCGCCTTGCCGGTGGCAATGTAGTCCACGCCCAGGCCGCTGCTCATGTTGCGGACCTGCACGCTCGCGGGCTTGCCGCCCACGGTGGCGCCGGACTTGTTGAACTGCTCTGCCATCTCGCGTAGCCAGCCGTCCGTGCCGGTGCCGGCCTTCTCGGGGGAGGCCCAGATCTCGGCAAAGGCGTCGGTGGTGGCCTTAACGGTAACCTCGTTGGTGTTGAGCTCGGGAAGCTCCTCGGCGGTGGTTTCCATTTGAGAGTACTCCACCGACGACTTTATGGGCTGAGCCGTTTGGGGGTCAATCTCGCGCAGCATGTCGTCCAGGCGTTGCTGGGCGGTTTCGGTGCTAATGGTGCGCTCCGTCTTGCCCACGTTGCGCGTGAGCGAAAGGATGCCAAACACCAGGCCGCTTATGACCACAAGACCCACAACGAGTCCCACTATAACGCGCTTCTTGCCCATGACTCCTCCTTGCTAAGTTAGCTTGCGCGTCGCACGTATGAACGGCGGATGCGACTAGCGATAATACCGTGTCTCCTCTATGAGGCCCTGCAAATCCTCTATGGTTTGACCGGCCTCCTCACGGGTGTCGTCGGCCTCGAGCTTGCCAAGTTCATGTTCGAGCTTGGCCATCTCCAACAACACGCGCTCGTTGGCGGCAAGGATCTCCTGCATCTCGGCCAGCGACTGGTCGTAGAGCGCGAGGTGCTGCTCCTGCCTCGTACCGCTGCGCTTGGCCTTGGTGTAGCCGTCTCGGTCGAACGACTGCACGTCGTTTGCCACGAGTGCGGAATTGCGCAGCACCGTGCGCTGGGCGGTGTCGACGAGGGTGGTAAAGCGATCCCAGCTCAGGCTGCCTTCGGAAAACTGAACGCTTATGACCTTGTGCAGGCGGCTGCGCTTGCGAGCCGCGCTATGGACCTGCTCGAGGGCCTCGGTGGCTATGTCTCCCACATAAGGTGCCTCTTTGTACTCCTCAAGAACGGGTACGACCTCGTCATCCTCGAGGACTTTCGTGGGTTCGAGGAGCTTTACGTCCGGGTCCTTGAGCGTAAGGTAGGTGGCAGTGCCAAACGTGCCGGCCAATGCGATGCCGGCGATTATAGAGAAGCCCGCGCGGAGCAGGTTTGCGTCCCACGGACGCAATGCCAGGCCCCAAGGCGCGTATATAAAGACTACGGCAAGTGCTATGAGCACGTATATTGCAAAGAGACGGACGTAGCGTTTCACCTAGGGCCAATCGTCGAGCGAACAGTACGGTCTTAGTATACCCGTGTGCGCTTGTAGGCTAACCGTGTTTCGGTGGGAGTAGGACGGGCGCTTGGGTGGGCTCTTCGGGGTTACGAGGCTCACTGGGCATACTTGTGGACCAGCCCCCTCCTCTCGTGCAAAGTCTGTACCTCGGTACGCAAAGTCTGTAGGTCACTCCCTAAAGTTTGTAGCCCCCGACGCAAAGTCTGTAGCGCCGTTCATAAAGTCTGTAATTCGGCACACAAAGTCTGTAATTCAACCCCTAAAGTCTGTAGCTTTTTAAGAATTAGACAAAAATGACAAGCCATATACCTGCGGTTTTGTCAATGACAAGACCTTAATGCTACAGACTTTGCGAGAGAGATTACAGACTTTGCATGCTGGATTACAGACTTTGTCAGGAAGGCTACAGACTTTGCGCGTAGGGGCGCTATGAAAAGGCGCCCCAGCGGAGGTCATGTGATCCGCTGGGGCGCCTGTTGGAAAGCGTATGTACCGCGTGCTATGCGGCGATGCCAGGATCGAGCGCGGGGTCCTCGCGACGAGCGGTTGCCTGCTCCCAATCGCGCGTGCCAACAAACACGTCGCTCTTGTAGGGGTTCACGCCAAGCTTCTTTGCGCGGTACGCAATGTATGCGATGGCGGCCACGTTAGCCACAAGCGCCGCAATGGCAACGCCGTTGGTGATGGCGGGATTCTGTACGGATACGGTGCGGAATATGGACTCCTCCTGGAACCAAGGGAACACCTGCGCAAACATGCACCAGGTGGCCAGCGTGTTGGCGCGGTTTTGGATCCAGCCGCCCTTGTTCCAAAGAGCATTTGCTACGGTAGGGGCGAGCAGCAGGGCAAAGCCGCAGAAGAACGAGTGCGTGGGCAGGCAGTTGTAGGTGTAGCAGAAGTTCCAAATGTCGTATGCAACAATGAAGACCCAGGTCATGTCAGGCCAGAGCATGTCCTCTTCCTTCTTGCCAGCGTATACGCTCCACCAGGCAGTCATGCAGAAGATGTTAATAAGGCCGGCGATGCCGTTAAACAGGTTGTTTATGCCACAAAGCTGCCAAACGCCCTCGCTGGTGAGCCACACGGGCGCGCCTATGGCTGCATACTGCTCAAGCCCGCTTCCAGCCGTTACGACGGTGTAGTCGCCGCTCACAAAGTGGGCGTAGCTCTCGAAGTCCGAGACAACGGCGATCAGGATGTTGATGGCCACGATCACAAACGGGAACGCGCGGAACCAGTGCGCGCGACCAAGCTTGCCCCACTTGTACTTAATGGCCATAAAGCCAATGCAGCCGGTAAGTGCCGCGTAAACCTTGGCATAGTGGAACCAGCCGTTCTGATAGAGGTGCGTGGGGTTGGAAAGCGCCCATTCCGCACCTTGGGCTACGCCTATGCCAATGGCAACGCAATAGATGGTCATGAGGATGGGGAGTCCCACGAAGAAAATAAGTCCGCCGATCTTGCTGCGTCGCTCGATCTCGTTGCACACGATAAGCCCCACAAACACAAGGACCCAACCGAGCCATTGCATGGGCGTCGTGGCGTTAAAAAAGAACATGATCCCTTCCTTTCTTTGAGTGCTCTTTCAAAACGGTAAAGTATTGTACGACTCTATTGTCAATAGTCTACGACTTTGCACTCTTTTTTTCTCCCGCGATAGGGCTGCCGTGCGCGTGCTCCTACGCGAGTCTCACGACGTCGGCCTAAACGGACTCGAAGACGATGTGGCGTTGCGAATCTCCCGCGAGCACGTCCCACGAGAACCTCTCTACCAGCTCGGCTGCCCTTATCTGTTCGCCCTGTTCGACAAGACCTACCGTTTCGGCAAGGCGTCCAAGCAGTCGTTCGGGTCCGGTCTCTCGTGCTCGAATCTGCCCGAGGTCCAGGTCTAAGTCGCGCTTGGAAAGGCGCCGGCCATCCGGCGCCACCAGCAAAGGCACGTGCGCGTAAGCCGGTTGCTCGTAGCCAAGCAGTCTTTGCAGGTAGATTTGACGCGCGGTAGAGCCTAGCAGATCGTTTCCGCGCACCACCTGGTTCACGCCCATAAGCGCGTCGTCTACCACCACGGCAAGCTGATACGCGATGACGCCATCGCTGCGTCGTACCAAAAAGTCGCCACACTCGCGCGCAAGGACCTCCTTGTGCCTACCGCACACGAGGTCGTCAAACGCGATGGTTCCCGCAGGGTCATCGTCTGTGGGAACGCGCAGTCGCGTTGCAGGCGCCCGCTTCGCAGCCCTGTGCTCAACCTCCTCTGCAGACAAGTTCCTGCAGGTTCCGGCATACACGTACGTGCCGTCCGAGGCATGGGGTGCCGATGCTGCGTGAAGCTCTGCGCGTGTGCAGAAGCACGGGTAGGTGAGCTCGCGCTCCCGCAGCGCGTGCAGGGCCTCGACGTACAAGTCGCCACGCTGGCTCTGGTAGTACGGGCCCTCGTCCCAATCCAAGCCAAGCCACTGCAGGTCGTCCAAAAGCAGGCGTGCCGCCTCGGGCCTGTGGCCGCGCGGATCCAGGTCCTCAATGCGCAGCACGAGCTTGCCGCCAGCCGAACGCACTCCCAGCCACGCCATAAGCGCGGCGAATACGTTTCCCGCATGCATGCGGCCTGACGGGGTAGGGGCAAAGCGACCAACAACGGTTTTCTCCACGGCGAACCTAACGCTTGAGTATGACTTCCAAGAGGCCATTCTAGCGCGAGAGGGTCTAAAGGGGGACAGCCTCCTGACCCCAAATAGGGGACAGTCCCAACGCCATTAAGTTAAGCGCACTCATAATCCAGTTCCACAAAAGGCCCGCCGTACGCGGGCCTTTTGCCACCGCTCGCCTAATTGACCT
>CADCPM010000118.1 GCA_902803315.1 uncultured Coriobacteriaceae bacterium | reverse complement strand
GTAGGGATCCTCGAGCTCGGCCGTCATGTTCTCGGTGTCGGTGGCGAAGTACGGGGAGATGTAGCCCTTGTCGAACTGCATGCCCTCCACGGTGTCGATGGAGATGCCAAAGTTGGTCTTGTCCTCGTCGACGGTAATGACGCCGTCCTTGCCCACGACCTCCATGGCGTCGGAGATCTTCTCGCCGACCTTGGGATCGGAGGCGGAGATGGTGCCGACGGACGCGATCTGCTCCTTGGTGGAGACCTCCTTGGCGGCACCGCGCATGGACTCAACCACAGCAGCGACGGCCTTGTCGACACCGCGACGGATGGCGATGGGGTTAGCGCCAGCGGCAACGTTGCGCAGGCCCTCGTTAACGATAACCTGGGCAAGCAGGGTTGCGGTGGTGGTGCCGTCACCCACGAGGTCGTTGGTCTTGGTGGCGACCTCCTTTACCAGCTGAGCGCCCATGTTCTCGATGGGGTCCTTGAGCTCGATCTCCTTGGCCACCGAAACACCGTCGTTGGTGATGGTGGGAGCGCCATAGGAGCGCTGAAGGGCGACGTAGCGGCCCTTGGGACCCATGGTGGTGGTAACAGCGTCGGCCAGGGTGTTCACACCCTTGGCGAGCTTGGCACGTGCATCGGTGCCGAAGACAATATCCTTAGCCATTTTCTATCTCCTTTGCGAAACGGGGCACTGCCCCAAAATGTTGCCTTTGCAAAAGGGGCATGGCCCCTTAGTTGCGCTTAGTCCTCAATGACGGCGTAGATATCGTCGGCACGGAGCAGGAGCAGGTCCTCGCCGTCGACCTTGACCTCGTTGCCACCAAACTTGCCGTAGAAGACCTGGTCGCCCACCTTCACATCCATGGGGATGCGATTGCCGTTGTCGTCGCGCTTGCCCTCGCCCACGGCCACGACTTCGCCGCGCTGCGGCTTTTCCTGGGCACCCGAGGAGATGTACAGACCGGTTGCGGTCTTCTCCTCCTTGGGAGCGGGCTTGACGAGAACGCGATCGCCCAAAGGCTTGAGTGTCATGATGCATTACCTCCTTTTTGTGGCGCGCGAAGGCGCCTGTGCAATAGCCAACGTTCTGTATACTACCCACCTTTGAGGGTTTATACAACGAGACTTAGAAAAATCTCACTTTTGGCACTTAGATTTTTAGTTGTGATAAGAAATGCGCTTGCTTGCGCAGTCGACGGCATCGGCTACTGGTTGTCTTCCGCGTCCCTTGCGTCTTCTGCGTCCTTTACGTCCTTTGCGGTTGCCGCCACAAACGCCTCGTAATCTTGCTCGTTTTGGGTCGCATATGCCTGGGCAAACGTATAGAGAGCCTCGTCAAACACGTCGGACTTGCCCAAATACGAGGCAATGGCAAAGCGGTCGCCCGTGCGGGCATGGGCATGCGCCAGCGTCCAGCCGCAGGCCCTGGCCAGATGAGACAACCCCTTGGCAGCAATGCGATTCAAATCAATCGAGCCCTTGCCATCCCACAGCTGGCGCACATAGAAATCTCGATGCGTGCCCTTGGGCGTAAGCAGACGCGTCCAGCCCAAAAGCGCGTCACTCGCCGTTTGCATGGCATGCTGACCTTCCACCACGCGCTGACCATGATTGGGTTGGGCGGCCTTGCCCACAAAGCGCTCCAGCACCGATTCAGTGGCTTCCTTGATTTGGAGCACCAGCACGTCGTCGGGCGTTGCGCCCTCCATAACCACAATCCACGCCTGTAGGCCCACGCTGCCCACGCCAACGACCTTGTGCGCCATATCGACGCCGTGATACTGCCTCACCAACGCTGCGCGCTCGGGGGCAAGCGTCTTCTCGTACTTACGCAGAACCATCGACACTATCTTTGCCATCTCTGGCTCGCTGCCATCGACGTTCTGCCCGGCCACCTGCTCCGCAAAGTTACGCAGAGGAACTATGAGGGGCGGATCGCTCACAATGCGGAGCTCTCCATCCACGACCTCGGTAAACTTGCTAACGGCTCGCACGCTGTTCTTCTTCTTCGACTTGGTGAGCACCTTGTTGGCGTTCTTGCGCTCCGTTGCCTCCAACTCGTCACCAAAGCGAGCGAGGAAGTTGTCGGTATCAAAGTGCGCGTACCACACATCCATGGTGCCCATGGACGCAAACTCGCGCATGGCCTCGCGATATCCCCGCACCGCCGCAAGCACTGCGTTGCGACGTTGCTTTTTGGTGAAGCCCCTGTCGCGCCCGCAAATCTCCACGCTAACCGCCAGACGCGCCACGTCCCATTCCCAGGGACCACGGCAGGTCTCGTCAAAGTCGTTTATATCGAACACCGTGCGACGCTCCGGAGACAAGAACAGGCCGAAGTTAGATATGTGCGCATCGCCACATGCCTGGACCTCAATCCCTGTGGTCGGCAGCGACGAGAGGTCGGATGCCATTACCAGCGCCGCGCCACGATAGAACGTGAACGCCGAAACCCCCATGCGCTCGTGACGCACGGGCACGAGATCCTGCACGCGCATCTTGTCCTGCTCAAACAAGAGCTCGTTAGGGTCGGGTCGCCCCATGGGAGGCCGCCATGCCGCAAACACATCGCGCGGCACCGCCTTGCGCAACGACTTCCCGTATTTATTGCTTTGCTTTGCGCTGCGCTTCCCTTCCGTGCTCAGAATCTCTTGAACCGAATGACGCCAGGCGTCCTTTGTATTGCCGATGCTTGCCATGTCATTCCTCTCGCACGTGAGGGGTGTTGTCTTCATGTGGCACAGATTATACTCTCGCGCACACTAAAAAGCTGAGCCAACGGGACCCTAAATAGGGGACAGCCCCCAAGTTGGGGTTTCGCGAAACCCCAACTTGGGGGCTGTCCCCTATTTAGGGTCCTTACAGCGCATTGACAAAACGCGCCTGCTCCGCGCGTCCCTGTTCGTCCCACTTGAAGACGCCAGCGTCTTCCAACACGGCACCGAACACTTGGCCGATCTGGTCGCGCGTTAGACGTCCGGCCTCCATCTCGCCCTCCAGACGCGGCGGAAGGATGGCCAGCCCCATTACCTCAATGAGGCCGATGTTCTCCTTCTTCACATGCCACTTGTCCTCATGCGGATGGAACACGCCCAGCGGATGCTTGTCGGTCGTAATGTTGCAGCGCAGGGCCAAGTCCATCTCGTAGGCATCGCCACGACGGCGACAGATGGGCGTTACGGTGTTGTGCCTTGTGCCATCCGCATCGTGACTCACCACGCCCACCTGCGGTGCATCCCAGTCACGCCACACCGTAAGCACGTGCTCGCAGGCATCCAGCAGCTTCGCCCGATCGCGCGACCGCAGGCGAACAACCGAAAGCGGCCAGCGAAGCACAAAGCACTCGACGCCAGGATATCCAGCCATCGCAAACGCATCGAGTTCCTCCGCGCGGTCCATGGCGAACTCGTGACATCCGCCCTGGAAGTGGTCGTGCGAGAGAATCGACCCGCCCACAATGGGCAAATCCGCATTCGAACCTATGAAGTAGTGCGGGAATAGGTCGACAAAATCCAGCAGGCACGAGAAGGCCTCCCGATCCACGTGCATGCGCCTGTGTTCGCTGCTCATGGCAATGCAATGCTCCTGGAAGTACGCATAGGGGCTGTATTGGAACCCCCAGCGCTCGCCGCCCAGCTCAATGGGCACGATGCGCAGGTTCTGCCGAGCAGGATGCCCACCGCCAAGCGCGGCCGGGCGGCCCGAGTAGCCCTCGTTCTGCACGCACAGCTGACAGGCGGGATACGCCTCCCCCGCAGGCGCGGCCCCCGCGGCCGCGATGTCGCGCGGGTCCTTTTCAGGCTTGGACTTGTTGATGGTTATCTCCAGATCGCCCCAACGCGTAGGAGCAACCCATTCCAGGTTGCGTGCGATGGCCGACTTGCGAACGTAGTTAACGTCGCAGCACATTCCGTAGAACCAATCCGTTGCGGCCTTGGGACCGTCGCTGACCATCAGCGCGTCAAAGCGAGCCGCCACCTCGGACGGACGCGGCATGACGCAACCCGCCACACGCATAGCCGCACGATCGCGACCGGTGGCAGAGTCTTCCACCAGGCCGTTTTCCACCGCTACCTCAGCCAGCACCTCAAGCGCCAAGTCCAGGTTGAACTCGTCGCTCGCCACGGACGGGCAGGCGGGGCCATAGGCTCCCACCGCCTCCAGAATGCGGTTGTACGCCCAGCTCTTGTCAACTGGTAAAACCACTCCGCGTGCGGCCATGTGCCCTACAAGCCACGAAGCGGCATGGGCGACGTCGTGTGCTACAGCCATTGTGCGCGTGCCCCCTCGTGATCGACGCCATACACACCGCAGGCACCCTTGCCAAACACGGCATCCATGCCCGCGCTAAAGGACTCCACCTCATCCAGCGGTACGAACGTCTGAATGGTTCCGCCAAAGCCGCCGCCGTGCACGCGAGCCGCGCCACGACCCTGCAGCAGGCCCTCGGCAAGCGCGATGGCCAGCATGGAGGGCTGCTCGGACGCGCCGCCCACGCTTACATTCTGCAAGAGCATGGCCGAGCTGATTCCCGAGAAGCGTGTGAGTCCCACAAACCGATTTACGTCGCCGTTACGCAATGCTTCCGCACGCGAAGCCACCAGGTCCTCCTCGTGGAAGTAATGCAGCGCGCGCAGGACTGCGCGATCGCCAAGCTCTTCTCGCAAGCGCGGAATCGCCGCCACCACATCGTCCACGGTCAGCTGGCTTAGGATGTCCTTACCCAAGGCACGCGCAACGGCCTGCATCTCGGACGGCACCGCCGCATAGTCGTCTATGTTCGCCGCGTGATCGGCACCAACGGCAATGATGCAGACGGCGAACCCGTGCTCCGCAAAGTCGAAGTTCAGTGGCTCCGCCTTAAGGACGGTCGGATCCGAGAAGTCCATGTGCTGCACGCCGCCCAGCGCCACGGCTGCCTGGTCCATAAGGCCGCACGGCTTGCCAAACCACTCGCGCTCATCCTTTTGCGCCATCATGGCAAGCTCGTCTGCCGGCAGGGCCCCGTCTGCCCACAGGGCGTTCATGGCCTGACCAAGCTCCAGCTCAAAGGCCGCAGAGCTGGAGAGGCCCGAGCCTCCCAGCACGTCGCTTGTTATGGCCGCGTCAAAGCCGGCGACCTCGTACCCACGCGCCACAAACTGGGCCGCCATGCCGCGCACCAACGCCGCCGTGGTGCCCCGCTCGTCCTCGCGCGCCTCCAGGTCGTCCGTGCCAACTTCCACCAGGCCATAGCCCTCACTCTGCACGCGCATCACGCCGCTGTTGCTAGGTGAGAAGAGCCCTTTTACGTAGCGGTCCACGGCCGCCGCAATAACGTTGCCACCCTCGTGGTCCGTGTGGTTGCCCGCAAGCTCGGTGCGTCCTGGCGAGACGACCAGCAGTTGCTTTCTTCCTTCCGTGCTGCCAAACGAGCGCTCAAACAACTCGCGAAGATGCTCTACCGTTTGATTCATCCCCACTCCTTTCGTTTCCTATGTGTAACCAGTATAGGACAGGAAGGGAGAAGACGCTTCTTTGGTAATCGAGCGGTACAGTTATCCTTGGCTCCGCTCTCGCTTCGCGACGGATCTAGACCCTAAATAGGGGACTGTCCCCAAGTTAGGGTTGCAAAACCACAACTTGGGGCCTGTCCCACCGCCATTAAGTTAAGCGCACTCATAATCCAGTTCCACAAAAGGCCCGCCGTACGCGGGCCTTTTGCC
>CADCPM010000117.1 GCA_902803315.1 uncultured Coriobacteriaceae bacterium | reverse complement strand
CGGGCGCATCGACTCGTCCGCGACCCGAGCGGCGTTCTTCTCGCTCGGACCCGAGGGCCGCGTCGGGCACGAAATCCGAACGGTGCTCGAGAGCCGCCTCTCGCTCAACGGAGCCGTGTCAAAGATAGGCCTTGTCCGACGCGGCGGCTCTTGGCTCATCCCCATGGGCCTCGAACCGACCACGCACATCCTCAAGGCGGTCTCGTCGTCGTTCCCCGTCCAGATGACCGGTGCTTCTCGTAGGGGTTTGAGTTTATGCGTACGAATAAATCTTGAGGGAGATAGCGATGACAAAACTGGACGACATGGCGGATGTGGGCGCATTCATTCGCGCGCGACGTCGAAAGCTCGGCTACACGCAGACAGAGCTCGCCGAGATGGTGGGGGTTGGCGTAACATACCTCTCGCACCTGGAAAACGGAAAGGAGACGGCCGAGATGGGAAAAGCCCTGTACCTCTTACAGATGCTCGGCGTCGGCCTGTACGCCAAGGAGCGCTCATGATCGAGCGGTACGCCGTGTCACGAGTCATCGCAGCGTGCCAGGGGGACGGGGGAAGTGACACGCTATCCCCAGACAGTGTGTCACTTCCCCCGTCCCCCTGGCACGCGGATTTCGCTCGTTGGCTAGTCGTTTTTCCTAATGTGCTCGGAAACCGACAGGATGTAGCCGGAAGGCGACACCATAATCGCGATCTTGGACGAATCCGTCTCGATCGTTTTGTCGGCGGCCTCGTGCCTTGCGCGCCTGAACCCATGCGCCAAAAGGAAGTCAATCGCCTCGTCGAAGTCGCGTACGTTCATGCGAATCATGGTCCACTCGCCGTCGCCCTGCGCGATGTCCAAATGGAATCCTTCGTCATTCTTCATGCGTACATCCGTAACGCCATGAATGCCGATGCCCTCCTTGGTGTGACGCCTCTTGAACCCCAGCTCCTCGAACAGCTGAATGGTGGGCTCGGGGTCCTTGGTAATGATGAGCGGATTGAACGTGGTGATCTTCATCTTGTTTCCTTCCTCGTTTCCTATTGTTTCCCAGCATAAAATCGCCCGAATTTTGATACCTTGGAGAATCATTTATATCATAGGTTCAGATATGTGTCACGGGGACGGGGGAAGTGACACACCATCCCAAACAGCGTGTCACTTCCCCCGTCCCCGTGACATACCAGCGGCCTCGATTACGTTTGCGTCAATGAGGCTCTTGCGGTAGGCCGCTGCCCAGGCAGTGCTCTTCCCCGACCTCCGCGCGATCTCGGCCACGGCGGACGGCGCGGGCCAGTCCGGTGCCATAGCCCTCAGAAATGCCTGCTGGGCGCCCGTCAGGCCAAGATACGCCGACGCGCAAACGGCGTCGAGAAACACCATCGCGGCGTCGGCCGCGGCCTGCTCGACGTCACGCTCCTCGATGGCGAGCGACCTCCTCCTCAATTCCTCCTCTGGCATAGGAGCCGCGCGGTAGAGTATCGGTAAGAGAGCGTTGGATTTCTCTAATATACTCTAACGTTCTCTAACGTTCTCTAACGTTCTCTAATGTGCCAGGGGGGCGTTGACACCCCAACCAGCCTCTCACGCACCCAGCGTGGTGGCGCGCTCGATAACCTCGTGCGGCACGACGACGTGTGTCTGCACGGGCTTGTTTCCGGCGAGCAGGGCGAGCAGGGCCTCCACGCCCTTCTTGGCCAGCTGGCCCGTGTTGCGTCGGACCGTGGAGATGGCAGGACTCGAGATGCGCGAATAGATGGAGTCGTCCATGCCGATCACGCGCACGTCCGTGCCCACGGCGATTCCCCGCTCCTTGAGCGCGTTGACCACGCCGAGTGCCACGCGATCGCCCAACGCGACCACGCCGTCGAACCCGTAGCCCGCGTCCAGGCACTCCCCCACCAGCTGCGCCGCCTCCACAAGACTTGTTTGCCGGTGCGGCCCTTCCAGCACGAGGTTCTTGTCCAAGCGAACGCCGTGCTCCGACAGGTAACGATAATACCCTGCCGCCTGATCGTGCTCCTCGGTGCGGTAGAGCGAGGCCGAGACGCTCGCCAGGGCGACCCTCTTACAGCCGTGGGCAAAGAGCGTGGCGGTCATGTCGTAGCTGAGCTGGGGCATGTCGTTTCCCACGTAGACCTCGCGCGCCACACCTGTCGTGCCCGTGTGATCGATGTGGACCACCGGCAGGTCCGCCACCGCCTGGACGGGAGCGTGCGTGGTGCCCCCGATATATACGATGCCGTCCACCTGCTTGGATATGAGCCCGCGCACGTACTCGTCCTCGCGCTCGTTGTCGTTGCCCGTGTTGCAGATGTAGGACGAATACCCCGCCGCGCGCAGGAGCCTCTCCACCTTGAGTACCAGGGTGGAGAAGAAGTCGTTGCTTACGTCGGGCGTGAGCAGGGCGATGGTCTTGGTCGACGACTCGCGCAAGCTCTTGGCGGCAAAGTTGGCCACGTAGCCCTGCTCGCGTGCGATGCGCAGCACGAGGTCGCGGGTCTTTTGCGAATAGCTGCCCTTCTTGTTGAGGACATTGGAGACCGTCGCCGTGCTCACGCCCGCGAGCTTGGCGATGTCGTAGATGGATACCGCGCGCTTTGCCATGGGGTTCCCTTCGTCGCGTGCGTCCATTCTACACTACGCCTAGGAACTGGAGGTTAACCGATTATGTAAGAGATGTGGAGTTGAAATTAACCGATTAACTTATCGTTGACTCCCTGCTATGCTCGCAATAGTTAAACGGTTACGTAGAAAGGCTCGATCATGTCCCACAACAAGAAGCTCCTCATCCCCTCCATGATGTGCGCCGACTTTGGCTCCCTGCGCGACGAGCTGGACGCGCTCGAGGCCGCCGGCGCGGACGGCCTGCACCTCGACCTCATGGACGGGAACTTCGTCCCCAACTACGGCATGGGCCTGCAGGACATCGAGTGGTTCTGCAGGAATGCGACCGTCCCCTGCGACGTCCACATGATGGTCGAGCATCCCGGGCGCTACATACAGAAGTTCGCGACCATGGGCGTCCGCGTGATCTACGTGCACCCCGAGGCCGACCCGCACGTGGCGCGTACCCTGGCCACCATCCGCGAGCTGGGCATCAGGGCCGGCATTGCCATCAATCCCGGCACGAGCTTCTCGGCCGTTGAGCCGGTGCTCCCGCTGTGCGACTACGTGCTGGTGATGACGGTGAACCCCGGCTTCGCGGGCCAGGCGTGGCTCGACTTCGTGAACCCCAAGATCGAGCGGCTGGTCGCGGCGAGCCACGAGGGCGCCAACGACTACGAGGTGGTCGTGGACGGCAACTGCAGCCCAAAGCACGTCGCGCAGGCTTCGGCCATGGGTGTTAAGGGCTTTGTGCTGGGCACCGCTGGCCTCTTTGGCCACGGCCCATACACGCAGAGCATGGAGGCGCTTCGCGCCGCATAGGCATGAACCACACCGCATATGAGTCAACAAGAAGAAAGAAAGGAAACTCTTATGGCATTCAAAAAACTAGCTATTGGCAACGACCACACCGCCATCGACATGAAGAGCGAGATCATGGCCCACGTGCAGGAGAAGGGCATCGGGGTGGCTGTCACCAGGTGCGCATAGACATGATCGACAAGATAGGTCGCAGCCAGCACCTCCGCAGCAGAGGCGTAGGAACGAAAATGCCTCGATGGGGTGGCCTCGGCACTACATAATTTGTAATTTGCGACATTGGCAACAATCCGCGCAGGCCATGCAATTGTGCCATCACAAGAGCGCAAAATAGTGCATAATAATGCAATCGTCATGCGCAGCCACCATAGACAGGAGAACAACAATGGAGATTACGAACTTTGGCCCCCTCATCATGACCAAAGACGCCGAGAGCATCCAGCAGCTGTTCGAGGAGCTTGGCTTTACCAAGCGCCACGAGAAGAAGAACGTCACCGAGAACAAAGACGGCGGCTTCAGGATGAAGGACGAGGACGGTCACGGCCTCGCCGTCGCACAGGTAAGCAGGGTGCCCCAGGACTTCGTGGCCGTGCAGATGAACGTGAGGGACTTCGACGAGGCAATGGGCATCCTGGAGGCCCATGGCTTCAAGAACATGAGCGGCGACGGCAATGTGATCGACACCGGCTCCTCCAAGACGGCCATCATGATCGCCCCGAGCGGCTTTGCCATCAACGTCGTATACCACATCCGCAAATAGGCAAATAGGCGCCAACGCAAGGGCAGGCACCCATTGCGCGGCGCCCGCCCTTTTTTGCTCTTCTTGATAATTGCCTTTTAGTCCTTCTTCTTGAGGTGCTCCGAGATCGACAGGATGTAGCCAGAGGGGGAAACCATGATTGCGATCTTGGACGATCCGGTCTCAATTGTCTTGTCGGCCGCCTCGTGCCTCGCCCTCCTAAATCCATGATCCAAGAGGAATTCAACTGCCTCGTCGAAGTCGCGAACGTTCACGCGAATCATGGTCCATTCGCCGCTGCCCTGCGACACGTCCACATAGAACCCGTCGGGGTTTTTCATGCGGACATCCGTGACGCCATGTATGCCAATTCCCTCTTTCGTATGATGCCTCTTAAAGCCCAGCTCCTCAAACAGTTGAATGGTGGGCTCTGGGTCCTTGGTTATGATGAGCGGATTGAACGTTGTGATCTTCACATTGCTCTTCTCTCGATTGCCGCGCAATCGATTCTACAACATGAATCTATCTATACAAAGTATTATGTGGCGGTTGCGCACTTGGGACTGGCGCGAGCAATCAGGCGACGTTGGCCTGCTCCTACTTGCGGATGTGCTCGGCCAGGCTAACGGCGAAACCGGAGGGTGAGAACAGCAGGGTGACCTTGGATGAGCCGGTATCGGTTACCTTGTCGCCCTGGATGTTCTTGAAACCCTTGGAAATGTTTGGATTTGGCGTTCCCGGAAAAGCGGGCCACAGCGCCTCACTCTACCGACTTGATCTCCTCTTGCAGATTTTGCTTGAGCGCGTAGGTATCGAACGCCGCTTCTTTGGGGAGGTCAAGCTCCATGTTGCTGATCTTGTCCACCCTTGCCACTGCGGTCCGAACGCTTACATCGAAGACGTGCCCGCCCTTCGTGCGGTCCTCGGAGAGGAAGTGGAGGTGCCATCCAGGCATGTTAATGCCGTCCATGTAGTCGGGGAAGTAGACCCCCACCAACGAACCGCGGATGTTCTGGAAGAGAAACGCCCTTTGGGTCTCGCTGAGGATTTCCTTTAGGGTAACGTGATGCGATCTGTATGGACTCTCGGACCGGGCATCCACCTTCTCGAACTCGCCATCAATCCGCACCACATGCATGCTGTTCAGGCCAAACCGCTCCTCGATTTTTCTCGTGAGCTCCGACCTCACGGACTCGATGTTGGGCATCCCATCCATCGAGAACTGCTGATCGCCATAGAGCCTAGCCACCGCCGCAAAGGGGACACCCGTCGTTGGGGCAACCACGTCTACCTGCCCGTCCTGGTCGGCTCGGAAGCAGCGCCCCTCCATCACGATCATCTCGCCGTCCACACCCTCGAAGGTCCCCAGTCCGGTGTCGCCTTTTAGGAGCAGCTCCTCCGCACTCACCACCGCCCTGGTGTAGCCCAGGGCAAGGGCCTGCAGGGTCGAGACCTGGTACATCCTGTTCTCTGGCATGGGAATCTCCTTCTTGGATGGATTGCGCCGCGACGTAGCGTGCATAAGAGAAAACAATCCCTTTTTGCACGCTTCCCTCCTCCAGCTCCATTCTACGCCTTTCGTGACAAGAGCTTACGCATCGGGCTTGGCCACAGCATTCAGATAGGATAATGGCAAAGAGAATGCATTGGCGGAGGTGGTTGAGAACATGAGAGACATATATTTGGCAGGCGGCTGCTTTTGGGGTGTGGAGCACTTCTTTCGCCAGTTCGACGGCGTAACACTCACCGAGGTGGGCTATGCGAACGGACCGGAAGGCGCACCCACCTACGAGGAGGTCTGCGCGTCAAGCGGACATGCCGAGACGGTACGCGTTGGTTATGATGACAACAAGATCTCTCTTGAGGAGCTCTTGTTGTACTACTTTAGAATCATTGACCCTGTTTCCGTAAACCGGCAGGGCAACGACGTGGGGGTGCAGTACCGCACGGGGATATACTATACCGATGAGGAACAGCTGCCCCAGATCCAGCAGGTATACGATCGCGAGAGACAGAAGGTCGCACAACCGCTGGCGGTGGAGGTCGCCCCGTTGCGCAATTTCTACCGCGCAGAGGAATACCACCAGGATTATCTGGTCAAAAACCCAGGCGGCTATTGCCACATTCCCAGCAAGATGTTCGAGCTCGGCACAGGCACGCATGAGCGGCGCATACGCTGCGGACTCAACCTTGGCACCAGGATAGAATATGAAACCGGCCGTAGGGTTCTGGGGAGTAAAGACAATGGAACCAGAGGACTACTCCACCGTAACGCCCTCCCCTGACTTCATGGCAGCCAGGGCACGCGAATCGGCATGATGGTAGATGTTCACATAGACGAAGAACGTCACTACAAATACCGCCAGGATAACCCCGAGCACACAGAGGATGCGGCGTACTTTGCCTCGCTTGGGCGGAGTGGTTGTCTCTTCCTTGGCGCGCGCGTTTGTTTCCATAGCGTTCTCCCATGCGCTCCTTGCTAACTTTCTTGTCTTTTATATCAAAAACGCAGGCTTTGCACACGTTCAAACCGTCGTCGCTAGCGGAAGGGCCCTTGCGCGTCAAACCACATCGCAGCAGGCAGCGAACCAAGAACTTTATTTGAAGAAGATCGTGGCGTGAAACTTTGCAATTCGTCGTAATATACTAACAAAATGAATAACATTCCAAACATTAGATATATGCTATTCGTCGCTTGATCTGGGTTCATAGTTTCCCGTTTCCCTGCGTGTCGGCGTGTTTGCCTATGGCATCACGCGTTAGGGCGGTGGGCTATCCCTTTCCCGTTGGCGTGTCGTTTGCTTTTGTCGCGTGTCCGCTGCTTCGTGTCACATTTTGGATGATTCGTGGCCGCACAGCCCAGAGTCCACAGGCGGCGACGCGTCGTCGGCCACGTGATGCGGGAGGGGTTGTGGGACAATGTTCCAGGAAGAGCGTCCCATCGATCGAAAGGCGGGCACATGGAGCGGCTAACAGACTCCGACATGGCATCGCTTGTCGCATTTCGCCATGACCTGCACCAAAACCCGGAGCTATCGGGAGCGGAGCATCGCACGACGCAAAAGATCCGCGAGTTCCTGCTCGCCCTGCCGGAGTGTCACATCATCGACCTGCCCGTGAGCACGGGAGTGGTGGTCCGCATCCCCGGAACGGCTGGCGAGGTAATGCTGCGGGCCGACATCGACGCGCTACCGCAAGCCGAACGTGTGGACATCCCTTGGAGGTCGCGCACCGCAGGCGCGATGCACGCATGCGGACACGACCTGCACACCACGGCGCTGTGCGGCGCGGCGCTGCTGCTCGCCCGGATGCGCCGGGAGAGGGCGGTCCTTCCGACCGTCGACCTGGTATTTCAGCCCTCGGAGGAGAACGGTGCCGGCGCGCTCATGCTCATCGACGCGGGGCTGTTCGACCGAATACGCCCCATGGCCTGCTTCGGGATGCACAACTGGCCGTCCGTGCAGGTCGGCAAGGTGGTTTGCCGGGAGGGTGCGCTCATGACCGCGCTTCAGAACTTCGACGTGGTCGTGCACGGGTCCGGCGGACACGGCTCCATGCCACAGCTCAACGTGGACCCCATCGTGTGCGCCGCCGCCATCGTCCAGTCGCTGCAAACGGTGGTGAGCAGGAACGTGAGCCCGCTTGACGCCGGGCTTCTATCGATAAGCATGATAGAGGGCGGCAGTCCCGTGAACCGCGTGGCCGACGAGGTGCGCATAAAGGCGACGGTCCGGTCGCTTTCGAACGACGCGCTCGACCGCATGACCAAGCGCGTGGAGGCGATCGTAGAGGGAACCGCGCGAGCGTACGAATGCCGAGGCGAGGTGGTTTGGGGCAGACGTGTCCCGGCCGTGTGGAACTCCCCGGAAATGACGGCGGTCGCCCTCGAATGCGTGCGGACAAGTGGCTACGAGCTTGTCGAGGCCGAACCGACGCTCGTCGGCGAGGACTTTGCCTACTACAGGGAGCACGTGCCGAGCTTTTTCTTTTGGTTCGGGAGCCGGGCGCCAGGCGCCGAGGTCCACGAGCTGCACGACCCGCGGTTCTTTGCCGACGACGGCGCCATCGCAAGCGGGGCAGAGCTCTACGCCGCCTGCGCCGTCCGATGTGGGACAATGTTCCAGGAAGATAGTCCCATGTACCGCACGCATGACCAGAAGGGAAACTCATGACACGACCGTGGTGGCAGCAGTCGGTGGTATACCAAATCTATCCGAGGAGCTTTGCCGATAGCAACGGCGACGGCATAGGCGACATCCCAGGCATCACGGCGCACCTCCCCTACCTGGCCAAACTCGGCATCGACGTGATTTGGCTCAGCCCGGTGTACGCAAGCCCCATGGACGACAACGGCTACGACATTAGCGACTACCGCGCGATCGCGCCGGAGTTTGGCACCATGGCGGACTTCGACCACATGCTGCAGACGGCGCACGACCTGGGCATTCGCATTGTAATGGACCTCGTGGCGAACCACACCTCCGACGAGCACGAGTGGTTCGTGCAGTCGCGCAGCAGTCGCAACAACCCCCATCGCGACTATTACATATGGCGCGACGCCGTGGACGGGCACGAGCCATCCAACATGGGCGCGGTGTTCGGCGGCAGCATTTGGGAGTGGGACGAGCACACCCAACAGTATTATCTGCATTGCTTCTCGAAGAAGCAGCCCGACCTGAACTGGGAGAACCCGCGCGTGCGCGACGAGGTGTTCCGCATGATGGACTGGTGGCTGGCCAAGGGCGTGGACGGGTTCCGCATGGACGTGATCGGCATGATCGCCAAGGACCCCTCCTTCCCCTCGGGCGAGCCGGGGCCGACGGGCTACGCGCCGTTGTATCCGCTCATCCAGGACGAGCGCGTGCATCCGTGGCTGCGCGAGATGCGCCAGCGCGTGCTTAGCAAGTACGACACGCTCACCGTAGGCGAGGTGGGCGGCGCCACGGTCGAGACCGCAAAGAAGTACGCCGACCTGGACGGCAGCGAGCTTTCCATGGTGTTCCAGTTCGAGCATGTGGGCCTGACCGGCACGCCCGAGCGCGGCAAGTGGGTAACCGACAAGCCCCGCCTGGTGGACCTCAAGCGCGTGTTCGACCGCTGGGAGCGCGGGCTCGACGGCGTGGCCTGGAACAGCCTGTACTGGGACAACCACGACCAGCCGCGCGCCGTGAGCCGCTGGGGCAACGACGCCCCGCAGTGGCGCGAGCTGAGCGCCAAGATGCTCGCCACCTGTTTGCACCTTATGCAGGGCACGCCCTACGTGTACCAGGGCGAGGAGCTGGGCATGACCAACTTCCCCTTCGAGCGTATGGACCAGATCGACGACCTGGAGGCCCACGACGCGTATCGCATGCTCACCCGCGACTGCGGCTGCTCCCACGACGAGGCCATGGCCGCCATGCGCGAGATCTGCCGCGACAACGCGCGCACGCCCATGCAGTGGGACGACGGCCCGCAGGCGGGCTTTACCACCGGCACGCCGTGGCTCGCGGTCAACCCCAATCACACGCAGATAAACGCAGCCGCGCAGCAGGACGACCCGACCTCGGTGTTTGCCCACTACCAGGGCCTTATTGCGCTGCGCCGGCGAAGCGAGCTGGTCGTGGGCGGCAGCTTTTGTCTGCTTGAGCCCGAGAGCGAGGAGCTGTTCGTGTACGAGCGCGTGCTGGGAAACGAGCGCATGCTCGTGGCGTGCAACTTTAGCGACCACGACGTGTTGTGGCAGCTCCCGGAAGAATACCGCAGCGCCGAGCGCATACCCGAGGCGTGCAACTACGATGCTCCGGAGCCGGGTACGCTGCGCCCCTACGAGTCGATGGCCGTCCTCGCAGCAATCTGATTCTGTGGGCTTGGTTTTGTCAAAAGGGGTCTGAGGCATTTTGCCATTTCATACGAGGAGTTTTGATCATGGACGACAAGAACATGCAGGCCAAGCAGGCCACGAACCTCACCTCCGGAGGGCACCCGCTGCCCGACGACTGGCTGAGGCGCATCGTGTTCATTTGAATCGGATACGCCGTCGCGATGCTCGGCGGCAGCGCGGCCAGCTACGCCTGCATTTGGTACGCGACCGAGACAACGGGCTCCCCCTTGAGCCTCGCGCTTCTGTACGTGCTGGCCTTTTTGCCCACGGGGCTGCTCTCGCCGTTCGGCGGCGTTCTGGCCGACAGGTTTGACCGCAAGACCATAATCGTGGTCAGCGACATGCTCATGGCGCTGGCCGGCGTGGCGCTGGCGGCCTGGGTCCTTTTTGTTGGCCCGAGCTTCCTGCCGGTCGCGCTGTACTGCGCCGCGTACGGCATCGTATCGGGGTTCCGCACGCCCGCCTACAACGCGACCATGCCGCTGCTCGTGCCCGCGCGCCATTTGGTGCGCATCAACAGCATGGACACGCTGCTCGGCAGCATCTCGTTGATCGCGGGCCCGGCGCTCGGCATTTTGCTGTACACGAGCTTCGGGCTGCAGGCCACGCTCTTTATGGGCGGCGCCGGCGCAGCCATTGCCGCCGGCACGATGATGCTCGCGGTGATTCCAGGCGACCACGCACCTCAGGCGCAAACGGGGGCATGGGCGAGCCTTCGCGAGGGGGCGTCCACGCTGGCGGAGCAGCGCGGCCTGCTCGTGCTTACCATCGGCGTGTCGCTCGGCCTGCTGGCGTACGGGCCCATCGACTCGCTCATTCCCCTTATGGTTAGCGGACACTTTGGCGGAGACGGATACGCCGCGTCGCTGGTCGCCGCCGTTATGGGCGTGGGCCTGCTCGTCGGTTCGGCGGCTCTTATGGTCGTGAACCCGCAAAAGGGGCTCGCGCGCGTCATTGTTGTTGCTGCGTATGTTGTTGGCACCGGTGCCGTGGCATCGGGCCTCATTCCCAGCAGCGGGTTTTGGGTGTTCGTGGTGTGCATCGGTATCTTGGCCATAGCCTGCGCGTGGTTCAACGCGCCCCTCATGACGCTTTTGCAACGCAACGTTCCCGAAGAGAAGCTCGGCCGCGTAATGGGCCTGTTCACGGCCATGAGCGGGATGTCCATTCCCGCCGGCACGGCGGTCGGCGGCGTAATTGCCGAGGTCACGGGCACGCCGCTCTTCTTCCTTATCGATGGCATTTTTCTGCTGGTGCTTGCCACGGTGCTTTTGCTTTCGAAGAGCATACGGCAGATCGAGGCCAAGCCGGCCGAATAGGCGTATGCGCTGCTGCGGCAGTTGTCACTTCGGGGACCACCCCTTGGCTGAGAATTATCAGCTAGGGGGTGGTCCCCTGGCTGACAATTATCAGTTGGAGGACCACCCCCGAACTGATAATGCGGGTATAGAATCGAGAGGACGCAAGGGACGAGCAAAGGCGGGCGCATGGATGCAGGAGCAGCGAGCCAACGGCTGCTGGTCGAGCTTGGCGGCAGAGAAAACATCACGAGCAACGAGGCCTGCATGACGCGGCTGCGCGTGGGCGTGCGCGACATGTCACTGGTGAACCTCGACGGCGTTCGGCAGGTCGAGGGCGTTATGGGGGTCGTAGAGGCCGATACGCTGCAGATCGTATTCGGCCCCGGCACGGTGAACAAGGTGCTGGACGCGTTCAGCGAGCTGACCGGCATTGCGCGGGGCACGCGCGCGGCGGCGGACGCGGAGCCGGGCGCGGCGGACGCGGAGCCGGGCGCAGCGGACGCGGCCCCGGACGTTGCGGCGGTGGCCCAGCAGCGCAAGGCGGACCAGCGCGCGCATCACGATGGCCCGGCGCAGCAGCTCCTCAAGCGGATCGCGAACATATTCGTGCCGATGCTGCCGGGCATCGTCGCGGCCGGTCTTATCAACGGCGTCACCAACGTGCTCAACGTGTCCTTTGGCGGCACGCTCAGCGGCCAGTGGTGGTACGAATGCATTCGCACGATGGGCTGGGCGCTCTTTGCGTATTTGCCCATCTTTGCGGGCTACAACTCGGCCCGCGAGTTCGGCGGGTCGCCCATCCTGGGCGGCATTGCGGGAGCCATTTGCGTGGCGAACTCCTCGATGCCCCTATTGGCGAAGGTGGGAGACGCACAGGTTGTGCTGCCCTTTACCAACGCCGTCTACAACCCCGCCACGGGCGGACTGGTGGCGGCCCTGCTTGCCGGAGCGCTGTTCGCCAAGCTCGAGCGCGCGCTGCACAAGGTCGTGCCCAACATCGTGGACACCTTCGTTACGCCGCTCGTGGTGCTTGTCGCAGGCGGCTTGCTCTTGGTCGCCGCGCTGCAGCCGATTGGGGCTTTTCTTACCCAAGGGGTGTACACCGTCATGAAGATATTGTATGAGGATATGGGCGTGCTGGGCGGGTATCTGCTTGCGGCGGGGTTCCTGCCGCTCGTTTCGGTGGGCCTGCACCAGGCCCTCACGCCCATTCACGTTATGCTCAACGACCCGACGGGGCCCACCGGCGGCATTAACTACCTGCTGCCCATCCTCATGACGGCGGGCAGCGGACAGGTTGGCGCCGGCTTCGCGCTGTACCTCAAGAGCAAGAACGAGCACATGAGGCGTTACGTGCGCGACTCCATTCCCGTCGGGATCCTTGGCGTGGGAGAACCGCTTATGTATGCGGTGACGCTGCCCTTGGGAAAGCCGTTCGTTACGGCGTGTTTGGGAGCTGGCGTGGGTGGCGTGCTGGCGTCGGCGTTCCATTTGGGGACGGTGTCGCAGGGCGTGTCGGGGCTGTTTGGCCTGCTCATTATGCAGCCGGGCCAACAGGTGCCGTACATGGTGGCAACGCTTGCCGCCTGCGCGGCCGGATTCGTGCTCACGTGGTTCTTCGGCGTGGACGAAAAGCGCATCGACGAGACATACAAGTAACGCGACGGGGGCGTGCTTTTGTCAAAAAATGGCAAAAGGGGTTTAGCCCTCATTGACAGGCTCTCAGATGTACATCGCCATGTAGTGCGGGATGGTCACGATGCCGCCCTTCCCGACGCCAAGGTTGGCGTCGGCGACCTTGTAGGCGAGCTCAATACTGTTGCTGGCGCTCATCAGGGACTTGAGCGAGTTCGCCGCAGCCCTACCCGCCTTAACCTCCACGGGCACCACGCCACCACGGTCCTGCACGAGGAAGTCCACTTCACGCTTGGTCGATTCGCTTCGATAAAAGTGGAGCGTGTGGCCGGACTTCAGCAGCGCATCGGCAACGAAGCTCTCGTAGAGCCCGCCCTTGGTGTTGCCAACAAGCGTGCCTTCCACTATGCCTTGCTTGAGGGAGAAGTCGCGCATCGCGAGCAGCAGCGACACGTCGGTGCAATAGAGCCGGAAATTTCCCTCAATCTCGTAGTCAGCGAGATCATACGAGGCCGAGGTGACGTTGGTACTCAGCGCCGCCATGTCGGCGCGCGTGAGCCAGTCTATGCTCGAGTAGAACTTGGCAGCCTTGCCGCCCCTCTCCACCACCTTGTACTGGAACTTGTGGTTCTCTTTTCCCAAAAGCTGTCCGGCTATGGAGAGGAAGCACTTCTCGGCCTTAATCTTCTCGGAAGCGACCGCGTAATGCGCGACGTCATACAGGTAACCCTGCAGAATGGCGCGCTGCACCTCGTCGGCGCGACGAAAGTCCGAGGTATCCTCGTAGGTCTGAATGACCTCGGGCATGCCGCCGAGCGCGCAGAAGAGGCGATACTGTTCCATGAGCTGCTGATGGACTGCCGGAGGGACCGGCTCGCGCGCATCGAAGTACTGACGGATGGTATCGGTAAGGTCGCGACCCATCCCCTGTGCCCACAGAAACTCCTCGAAGTCGAGCCCCCGCAACGTGAGATAGTCCACGTAACCGACGGGATACGAGCTCGGGCGCTTGTAGTCGATGCCAAGCAGGGAGCCCGACGCGACCACGTCGTAGCGCCCGTCCGCAGTCCAGAACTTGAGCGAGGTTATGGCCTCCGGACACTCCTGGATTTCGTCCAGGAACACAAGCGTCCGACCCGGTGCAACCTCGATCCCTGGGTAGCGGAAGCGTAGCGCCTGCACCATGCCGTCGACAGTGAGGTCGCCTTGAAATATGGCCGCCGCGCTGGGGGTCTCCTTGAAGTTGATGATAACGGTCTCGGGATAGGACTCTTTGGCGAAGCGCTCGACTGCATACGTTTTGCCCACTTGGCGAGCCCCCTGCACAACGAGACTCTTTCTGTCGGGGCGGTTTTTCCATGCGCGCAGCTGTTCCTGAACTTTCCGTTCAAGCATATGCATTCCTTTCGAAAATCTCCGCTATTGGAGATAATACCATTCGAAAATCTCCAACACAGTCGGAAATAGTCGGAATCTGCCGGCTGTCAATGAGGGCTAAACCCCTTTTGACAGAATCTAGGAACGCAGGCAGAGGGCGCCATTGCCTACCGTTGCCTGCAATCGGTACACGTGCCCGAACATGTTGGCCCACAGTCTCTCTTGGAGGGTTTGGCCATTCCTTTGGATCAGGAGATGTAGCCCGTCTCGTCAAAGCCCGAGGGCACGTCCGAGAAAAAAGGCAGGCCGGAGCGAATGTGCCCCGACCTGCCGGTCTGCTGGCGACGGTCGACCCGTCGCCCTGTCAACTCAAAACGCCGCCACTACTTGCTGCGGTAGGCGTTTGCCGTGCTCCCAGGTGCCGCTGCTCCCTTGGGCAGGATGACCACTTCGACGGCCTCGGCGCGCCTGGCTTGTCCGGTGGTGCCGGCCATGTTCGCGGGGATGCTCGCTGATTCTGAATGTGACTCAGGATGAGACTCGGGGGGACACACCTCATGTGTCGTGCCCGCTGCGGCTGCG
>CADCPM010000116.1 GCA_902803315.1 uncultured Coriobacteriaceae bacterium | reverse complement strand
GCCCTCTGCCGCCTCGCCTTCTCGTCTAGCGGGCCCTCTCTTCCGCCCGCTGCCTATGTATACGCACGCCGCGCGGGGGATGTCCCAGGCGCCCGGGACTTGTGTGCAGGATGTGGGCGGGCCGAGGGCAGGCCTCCCCGGCGCCCCGCCCGCGCCTGGCGGCCCCCCGACCCTGCAGTTTGGCCCACCGCCAGTTTCCCACCCCCTCAGATGCGCATTTGGGCCACCCCCAAACTGCAGGGCTCTCGCAAAACCGCAGGTAGAGGGCTTATGAAGACAAAATCTGCAGTTTGGCATCCCCTCAACTGTGCATTTGGGCCCATG
Source organism: uncultured Coriobacteriaceae bacterium (assembly GCA_902803315.1). Classification (GTDB taxonomy): domain Bacteria; phylum Actinomycetota; class Coriobacteriia; order Coriobacteriales; family Atopobiaceae; genus RUG440. Next base: position 35,542 of record CADCPM010000116.1, on the reverse strand, counting down.
GGAAGTTGGCGGTGGGTCAAACTGCAGGGTCGAGCAGGCGAGTTACCCGCCCCTTGGCAGTTTTGCCATGCTCAACATGCATAGTATGAAATGCTGCATAAGTATTTGTTATCCACTGGCGCGCATCGCACAATGGAATCAACCCCAAGTTCGCTGGAAAGGAAAAGAACATGACAATAAAGAAGGCCTCAGCTTTCGTTGCCGCGCTCACACTTTGCCTCACCCTTGTCTCTTGCGGCAACGCGAGCGGCCAATCGTCGTCGCAAACGTCGGCCCAATCGTCAACCCAGTCAGGCTCCCAGTCCTCGTCGCAGGCGCAGGAGTCGGCCCAGCAGGAGACGTCGTCGAAGAAGGCCGTCGCAAAGGACGGGGCCACCATGCAGACGGCCGATCCGTCCATGCCAACCAGAGTCCCCATGAAAGGCGGCACAAAGATCAACATGCATTTTGGGGACAAGGTAATACCCGGCGTGCTCAACGACTCCGAAACCGCGAAGGCGCTCATTGCAAAGCTCCCAATAACCCAGCACGTGAGCAGGTACTCTCACGACTTCTGCGGAGTGACGGAGGAGCTTCCGTACAAGCAGGACGAGGTGCACTACGGATGGCTGAACGGAGACATAGACTATGCAACGGACGCGCCGTACTTTACAATTCTGTTTGAGGACGAGGGCGTGTCCGAGCAGTATGGTTCCCAAGTGAACATTGGCGTTATAACATGCCCGCTCAAGGACATATCGGGCTTGGAAGGTTCGTTTGACGTGCGCATTGAGCTTGCGGAGTAGCGACTGCCAACGCAGGGGAAGGAGCCCGTTATGAGTTCGAACGTTTCGAGGCGTGCTTTTTTGCAGACCGCGGCAATTGCGGCGATGGGAGCCGCGGTGGGGTTGACGGGATGCGGAGCGAGCAGGGGAGCCGCAAGCAGCTCCTCCGCGGCTTCCTCCTCCACCGCCTCCTCGTCTTCGGATGGCGCCGCCCAGTCCGCCCAATCCAGCAACGCTGCCGTCGGCAAGGACGGTGCCAAGCCGCTCGTCGTGTACTTCTCGTACACGGGCAACACCGACACCATGGCCCACTGGATCGCAAGCGAGACGGGAGGCGACCTTGCGCGCGTGACGGCAAACGACGCCTATCCCGACGACTACGACGCGACCGTCGACCGCGCGAAGAAGGAGCTGGACAGCGGTGCGCGTCCCCAGATCTCCGTTGACTTGGACGCAAGCAAGCTGGCGGGCTACAGTACGGTGTTCTTTGGCTTTCCCATATGGTGGTACGATTTGCCCACCCCAATGTGCACCTTCCTGGAGGGCTACGACCTTTCTGGCAAGGAGATAATTCCCTTCTTCTCGCATGGCGGTAGCTCAACTGGCGCCAACAGCCTCACCACGCTCGAGTCGCTTGCCAAGGGGGCGACGGTGAGGACGAGCGACGCGCTCTCGATTCCCGGAGACAAAGTGTCGGCTTCCGAGCAAGAGGTGCGCGCCTGGGTAAAGGGGCTCGGCTAAAAGCTGACAAGGGGACAGGTCACTTGTCAGCTTTTTTCGATAGTCGCTTGTCGGTTCTTTTTGATAATCCGTTTGGTATGATTTCTTGCGAGTATATTAACGTGCACGAAAGGGTCATATCATGAGAATAAAAAACAAGACGGCGTCTATTGTGTGGAAGGTCGTGTTGCTCGTATTTGGCACATATGGCCTGCTCGATGGGTCGGGAATTCTTGCCGGAGAGTACAAGACCGGCTTTCCCAACATGTTTACCAACGTGTCAAACCTCTTTGCCTGGGGATACTTCCTGCTCGCGGTGATTTGGCTTGTTCGTAACCGAGACGACGAGAAGGCTGTGACGTTTGCGCCCTTGGCCAAGTACATTGCCACCATTTCGCTTTTGGTAACCATGCTGATCGCCCACTTCATGCTCTTTGACGCCATGTTCCAGAATGGCCAGCTTGTGTGGCACTTGGTGGTGCTGCACTACGTGGTGCCGATCATGACGCTTTTGGACTGGGCACTGTTTGACGAGAAGGGAAAGATGCCGGTGTGGGGTCCCTTTGCCTGGTTGTCGCTGGTGCTCGTGTATCTTGTGGTCGTTATGATTGGCGCTGGCCCGCTCGGTTTGAATTTGGGCGGTGGCACCACGGCGAACGTGTCCCGCTATCCCTACACCTTCCTCGATCCCTCGATTTCGGGTGTGGGTGGCGTCATAGCCTTCTGCGGCGTAATGCTCGTGGTGTTTATTGTTTTGGGCTATATTCTATTTGGCATAGATCGACTGCTTGGAAGAAAAGCTGACAAGTGACCTGTCCCCTTGTCAGCTTTTGAGAAACGATTGAAGGAGGAAGGGGCAATGAAACGCATCAAACGGGTGGTATCGGTGGCCTTTGTAGTGATGCTGGCCTTTGTGCTGGCAGCATGCGGGGGCAACGCAGGAGGCTCTGCAAGCTCATCCGCTGCAGGCGCAGATGCAAGCGCGGGCACGTCTGCGGCACAATCGTCCGAGCTTGGCGGTAAGCCATGGACTACAACGGTTGTGGCGGGCAACCTCCCAGCCAGTCGTCCCGAGGCGAAAGACGATATGTACACGCACTATGCCTACGACTACATTACCGCGCACCAGGAGGGAGCGGGTGGCAACGCGCTGGAGGATCACAACAGCGAGTTTAGGGATGCCGTCACGGCCGTTATTGAGGACAACTCCAAGACGGGCCACGACCTTGAACAACTGCGCATCCTCTACAGCCAGGCGGGCGATGCCAAAAAGCTAGAGGAGTTGGGGCTTTCGGAAGTGAAGCCCTACCTCGATCGAATCGACGCGGTTAAGTCGCTTGACGAGATGAATGCGCTGCTGAGCGCCAGCGACTTCCCGTTTAGCCCGTTTATCACGGCTGTCGTAAAGACCAACGACACCAGGGCAACGAACATGGTGGGTTTATATCCCAATTTCTTGTACAGCAATGCGATTCTTACTGGCGGAGCACCTTATCAGGACACCGAGGATCCAACGGCTCAGCAGGCTGCGCAGGCCTCACTTTCGGCTGCTGTGTTGTACACGGGTTTCGACTTGGAGGCGTTGGGCATGGACAATGCCTCCATTGCGGACGCGAACGCGCAGCTCATGGAGTTCGAAAAGCAGCACGGTAAATCCCTGGAGTCAAACGGAACCTATGTAAAGAAGGATTTTGGTGAGATGGCAAAGGATGCGCGCGCATTCGTATTCACGCTCGATGAGCTTTGCGCCTTGTGCCCCAGCTTCCCCATGCGGGAGACTCTTGCCAATATGAAGAAGGATAAGTCCGAGAAGTACCTCGTGTCGCGCCCATGGCTCGAAGCGTTCGGCAAAACATGGAACGCAGAGAACCTCGATTCCATAAAGCTGATGGCAAAGGCTAAGGTGCTTGCCGAGACGCGTTGCTACCGCGGCGAGCCCGTCTCCAAAGAGTCGGCTGAGATGCTTGCTCAGATAAGCGCCGCCAGCAGCTCAAACGCTTACAAGGCATGCGACAGCATCAACACATTCGCGCAGGTTTTGGCCAAGACCTATGTGGACGAGAGTCTGCCCGCCAGTGCAAAGGAGCGTCTCACCAACCTTTCCCAACAGCTCATCAACACCTACAAAGATCTTGTGGGGAACACCTCGTGGCTTGGCGATGAATCGAAGCAGCGCATTATAGAGAAGCTCGACCACATGGCGCTCAATGTGCTCGAGCCTACGGGTGGCTACTTCGACTACAGCGGGCTCGAGCTTAAGCCCACGGATCAAGGTGGCACGCCGCTCGCAAATTACCTCACCTGCAAGCAGTATCGCTATGACTGCGAGGCAAAGATGATTGGCCAGCCCGCCTCCGTATCGGCCGGGTGGTTCTACGTTGAGCCTACCATCGCAAACGCGTTTTACGACTACGAAGGCAATTCCATTAACATTATGCCGGGAATCGTTACGAGTCTTCTGTATACCGACGGAATGCCAGACGAAAAGCTGCTGAGTGGCATTGGGTTTACCGTTGGGCACGAGATTAGCCATGGCTTTGACTATCAGGGTGCGCAAATGGATGCCTACGGTCAGCCCAATCCCGTGTTCACCGACGAGGATGTAAGCAAGTTCGTAGACAAGACCACGAAACTCGCCCAATACTATTCGGGAATCGAACTGATGCCCGGAATGATGGCCGATGGCCAAAACATCGTTGCCGAGGCCAACGCAGACCTATGTGGCATGCATGCCGCTTTGGAGATTGCCGGCAAATCCGAAAACTTCGACTACAACGAGTTCTTCAACAACATGTCCAACGTGTTTGTGCAGGTAGTGCCAGCGCAAACGTTCCCGATCCTTGCGATGGACACCCATCCGCTGAACAACCTTCGCATAAATGTAAACGCGCAGATGTTCGACCCAATCTACGACAAGCTTGGCGTGAAGGAGGGCGACGTCATGTACCTCGCGCCCGACAAGCGCATTGTCGTTTGGGGCCCGAAGGCCTAAAGTCGAATAGAGCGCAAGCGACCAGCTGACAAGTGACCTGTCCCCTTGTCATACAAAAGTATGACAAGGGGACAGGTCACTTGTCAGCTTTTTGCCATTCGTCAATTGCATAGATAAGCATAGACAAGAGCTATTTGTGTATGGCTAAAAGACAATCCACAATGTATTTGGAATAGCATACGAAATTGCACAGAAAAAGAAGGGCTCCACCAACATGAGAAAAGGTCCTATGCGCATTGTGCTGCTGTTGTGTACGGTCTTCTGCCTGCTTCTTGCGGGATGCGGTGCCAAGAGTTCGGAAAGCGGTAGTAGCGCACGGCAAACAACGGAAGGAGAACAGGCCATGAACGCGAACGGATATACGACGCAAGAGATTTGGGTGCAGAACGGAAGCAACCGAATCTATGGCATTGCCTATGTGCCAAACAAAAACGAGAAGGTTCCGCTCGTGATTTTTTCCCATGAGCTGGGAAACGACCACACGTCTGGCGAGCGCTATGCCAAAAGGCTGGCTCAGGCAGGATATGCGACGTACGTGTTCGACTTCTGCGGGGGCACCGTTGGAGGAAACAGGAGCGACGGCAGCAACAACCAAATGTCCGTCCTCACCGAGGCGTCCGACTTGGAAGCAGTGCTGGCGTCTTCCAAGTCATGGGACTTTGTGGATGCAAACAAGATCGTCCTTCTTGGCGGCAGCATGGGCGGCCTCGTTACCACGGTTGTGGGAAGCTCGCATCAGGACGAGATCGCGGGAATGATTCTTATGTATCCCGCACTGTCGGCAAAAGCGGACAGCGAATCGCAGGCGTATCAGACGGCGGACGACATTCCCGACGACGTGAGCCTGTTTGGCGGCTGGATTCACGTGGGCAAGAACTACATCACCGACCTTCAAAGCGTCGACTTCAACCAGCTACTCTCTTCCTACAAGGGTCACATGCTGCTCCTTCATGGTGACAAGGACGGAACCGTTCCCATATCCTGGTCGGAAGAGGCAAAGGAGATTATTCCGGACTGCGAGTTTCATGTGATCAAGAACGGTGGGCATGAATTCTTTGACCAGCCGTTTGAAGACGCCATGTCGTATATCCTGCCCTACGTGGAAGGGCAGGTGAGAGCGTAATGGGAAGCCTAACGCGACGGCGCTTCGTTGAGCTTGCCACCGCTGCAGCCGGCGGAATCGCGCTGGCGGGAGCCTCTGGCTGCGCAGGGGAGGGCCTGGAGTCTCGTCCCAGGCGAGCCAATCCGTGGACGGCGGCGTACGGGATTCGTCGTCGGCGTCGTCCAACAGCTCCACCTCGGGGGCGTCCACGGGCGCATCCGCGACGGGCGGCCCCGCCGTCTACTTTGCACGCAACGTTAGCGACGGCGCGCTGCAGGCGACGTTTGCGGCCATCGGACAAAGCCTGGGTAACGGAAAGGTGGGCGTGAAGCTCTCCAGCGGAGAGCCGGGCGGCAACCATTTTCTGCAACCCTCGCTCATCGAGGGGCTGGTGTCGTCGGTTTCCGGAACGATTGTGGAGTGCAACACGGCCTATGGCGGCGATAGGTCCACCACCGAGGCACACTATAGGGTGGCGGCGGACCATGGGTTCGCGCGCATTGCCGACTTCCAGATTATGGACGAGGCGGGTTCGCTCCCGCTTCCCGTGGACGGTGGCTTCCACCTGAGCGAGAACCTCGTGGGAGCTGCGTTTTCCGACTATGGCGGCTTTCTGGTCCTCTCGCACTTCAAGGGTCACACGATGGCCGGCTTCGGGGGAGCGCTGAAGAACATCTCCATTGGCATGGCGTCGCGGGAGGGAAAGCTGCTCATACATTCTGCGGGCAAGAATCGCACGAGCTGGCAGTCCGCCGCGCAAAACGATTTCCTCGAGTCGATGGCAGACGCATGCAAGGCCGTGCTTGCGGCGCAGCCAAACATGCTTTTCGTAAACGTGATGAACAACCTTTCGGTGGATTGCGACTGCGACTCCAATCCGGCGCTTCCCAAGATGGCCGACATAGGGGTGCTTGCCTCGACTGATCCCGTGGCACTCGACCAGGCGTGCGTCGATCTCGTGTATGCGAGTGACGACAACAGCGCCGACCTCATAGAGCGCGTGGAGAGTCGCAATGGCGCGCATGTGCTGGAGGCCGCTGAGTCGCTTGGCGTGGGAAGTCGCGCCTACGAGCTCGTGGAGATAAAGGGCTGATGAGTGACCTGTTCCCCTTGATCGCTAAAAGTCCAGGCTCATGAGCTCGAGCATTTCGCGAGGTGTTTTTGCCGTTACGTCGGCATGTGCAATGAGCGTGCGGTCGTTGGTCACCAAGTAGTCGGCTTTGGCTCGCTTGCAAGCAGCAAGGACAAGGTTGTCCTCAAAATCCGGGTGAATGCGCAAGTACTTATTTGCCAGCCAGATGTCGGAAGTGTCTGCGCCAACCGCTGTTGCAAGGTCACACATGTTGCGTACGCATCCAAGTGCTGCCTTTTTCGCCGACAATACCACCGATTCGTCTATGGTGCCGAGTTCGCGCCGCGCAGCGCGCTTGAATTCATTCTCTAGCACGTAGAGCACGTCCTTTGCGGCGTGGACCGCATAGAGGAGCTCTGCGTTTTGAGTGAAAGACATTTGCAAGAACTGCTTGGCATCGACCCCTGCCACATGGTCGGCACAGTAGTTGTCTACCCATACGCATGTGTGTATGAGGATGAGCTTTCCCCCTACGTTCACTGCCGGATTCCCTTCTCGCGAAAGTGTTCGTCCATGGCATCGGTATAGACTTCGTTCCACGAGCGTTCCTCTGCGGGCGTGACAGATGGGTCGTATCCGATTGAGCGATAGAAATCGTCTGCGATCGACCAGCCCTCGCTAACGATGGATTCGCCTGCAACGTCCTTCTTGTCTTTGGGACAAAGCACTGCCATGATTTCGACATAATCGGCAGCGCCCCCAGCAATCTTCGAAAATAGGGCTCGTATGACTTCTGTGGCAGAAGAGCCGACGAAGGAGAGAACTTCGTCCGCGTTGCGTTTGACGTTGGCGTCTAGACGCACGTTTAGCTGTTGAACTGCTGGCGTAGCCATAACCATTGCTCCTTCATTCTTGCTAAAGCATTTAGCATATGAACGCTAATAATTGTATCATCACCAAAGAGAGCTGAACGGCGCATAAGTCTTAGCGGCTTTAGTGGTTGTTTGAGCGTTCCACCTGTTGCCGTTCACACCCCCGCGCCTTCGCCGGTCCCGCATGCGACTCCGCGCTCGCTTCGCTCGCTCACTTCGTGAGTCGCCGCTTGCGGGTCGGACAAAGGCGTGGGGGTGTGAACGGTAACTTCCACCTCTAAGTAGGCGACGCCCCACACGAGTGACCTCGTGTGGGGCGTCGTCAGCAAATCGTCGTTCTGTTGGCTGGGAAATGCAACGTGCTTAGTTCTTGCGCGGCTTCCACAAAAACGCTGCCGCAACACCCAAAAGCAGGGGGAGTGCGAGATTCTTAACGATATCGAAGGTAAACGTCCCGTGATCGATGACCACTTGCCTTACGTATGTGCCGAGCGTGGTCGCAAAGAAGGCGAGCGCCAGGCAGATGATGAGGCGTACAACAAAGTTCTCGGGGTAGAAGTTCATGGCTTGCTCCCTTTCCGTTGGGCGAGGATGCGGTGTGACCGTACGATTCTATCGAATGGAAGCCAGCAAAGGCAATGGGTACGTTATTAGCTTTCCTTTTTGTGCTTGTCTTGGCTGGTCTGCTCACACTTCGCGCCCACTCCCGGCGCGCATGCGGCTCCACGCTCGCTTCGCTCGCTCACTTCGTGAGTCGCCGCTTGCGGGCCGGGCGCAGGCGCGGGGCGTGAGCAGCGGCACTAGGCTTCCTTCTCCTCGCCAATGCGTACGTGCAGGGCAAGCACATAGCGCTCCTCATCGTCCTTAAAGGCGATGCACTCTCGGCCGGAATAGAGGCGCTTGTATGGGCAGCCGCCCACGCAGATGGGGAGCCACTTGCAGTCGCGGCATTCGTCGTCGGGCACGGGGTTGGCGGTGTTGAGATACTTCGTGAGGTTGTCGGGGTTGCTTGCTGTGACCAGTGGGTTGGTGGGATTCCAGTCGCGCGCCGTACCGAAGGACAGCGCGGGCTTGTCGACGGCTTCCCAGCACTTTTGCAGGTTGCCACGGTCGTCTATGCCAACGCTCCAAATGCTGTTTGCGCCGCAGTAGTGGCCGCGTCCCTTGGAAAAGCGCCCAGTCTCCTGCTTGATGCTCACGTCGCTGGCGTCCGATCCGCACAGGAGTCCAACGTGCTCGTCGCGCTTGTCTGCCGTTTCGCTGCCCGACACGGGCGCAGGGTAGTAGCACAGGTCGTTGCCCGATTCTTTGGCGAGGTTCTTAATGAACTCCTCGAGTTTGGGTATCTCGCCCTTGTTGCCTTCGTGCACGTTGTGGCGAATGACCACCCTGAAGGGAATCTTCGAGTCGCGTAGGTTTGCCGTAATGCGATCGAAGGTCGGGCCACCACCTGCGAGGTGCCGCGTGGCGTCATGGGCGGGACCTAGGCCGTCGATCGTTACCTGACAGCTGGTTACCTTGCATCTATCCAGCAGGTCAATGATGTCCTGCGTGAGCAGGTAACCGTTGGTGATTATGCCGGCGTCGTACTCGCCGCCGCGCTCCACGGTGAGCGCCATAAGGCGCTCGGTAAGGGACTCGATGATCTTGGGCGCAAGCAGCGGTTCGCCGCCAAACCAATTAATGGACAAGTTCTTGGAGTTCGAAGCGTCGAGCATGCGCTCCGCAAGAGCAACGATGTCGTCCTGTACCTCCTCCGACATGCTGCCGCGACCGTGGTCCTCAAAGCAATAGGGACAGTCGAAGTTGCAACCCATGGTCGGACAGATGGTTAGGCCTATTACATGCGGCATTGCACATGATGCCCTGCCCATAGTCTCGAGCGCCGCGCGCTCGTCGAAGTTGCAGATTATGCCGCGTTTGGCAAACCGCTCGATAATGGGATGGTTCTCGTCGAGCTCCTCGATAACCGAAAGGAGGTACATTTCCAGGGGCGTGTACTCGGCACAGTTGCCCTTGTAGATGTTGGCAATCGCCACATTCTTCGTTCCTGGGACCTTTGCGTACAGGTTGTAGCGCGACTCGTGCCATCCAGCCTCGCCGGCAGTGCGCGACTTTTGCGTGTCGTTTGAATCCAAGGTAATTACCGTCTCTCGCGACGCTCGGCTATTGCCGTAACATTCTAATACGTAATGGGCTGGGTGTGCCTAACTATGCCAACGTAGCGCTTCCCAAGTGTTGTATGCTTTGGAAGCGTGCAAAGGGGGCTGTCCTCCTTTGCGCCAACGTGGTTCGGGACGATTGAGGAGGCACAGTTGCAAATCAGGCGCGCAGAGCAAAGGGACATTCCGGGCATTGCGGAGCTACTGCTCCAGGTGGCCCAAGTGCATGCGGACGGTCGTCCCGATCTCTTTATGAGCGGTGGCACCAAATACACCAACGATGAGTTGGCGCATATTATCGAGGACGACGAAAGGCCCATCTTCGTGGCGGTGGATGCGACAGATGCCGTGCTCGGCTATGCCTTCTGCGTGTATGAGGACTACACGAAAGATACGGTTCGCACGCACGTGAAGACGCTCTACATCGATGACATCTGCGTGGACGCAAAGGCTCGCGGGCAGCATGTGGGCTCGGCGATCTACCAACACGTAATCGACTTCGCGCGTAGCGAGGGCTTCTACAACGTGACCCTCAATGTGTGGTCGTGCAACCCGGGTGCCCAGCGATTCTATGAGGCCATGGGCATGCAACCGTATAAGATCGGCATGGAACAGGTGCTTTAGGAGGGCACATGAGAACGCTGCGAATATCGGTGCGCAGGCTCGTCGAGTTTCTCCTGCGCTCGGGCAACATCGATTCGCAGAACGATTGGCGCGGCGGCATTGAGACCATGCAGGCTGGAAGCAACATTCACAGGATGCTGCAGGCGTCTGCAGGCGACTCCTATCAGGCGGAAGTGTCGCTGGCAGGATCTTTCTTCTTTCCCGGCAACGCCTTCGACCCGTATGCCGCCCGCCTCCAGATTGGTGAGGGAGCCGTAAGCGACCAGGAGGGATTCTTCCTTCGCGTGGAGGGCCGAGCCGACGGCATAATCGACGACGGTGTGGGCCCGCTTACCATCGACGAGATAAAGGGCGTCTCGCACGACGTGTCCTCCATCCGGGAGCCCATTGCCGTCCACGAGGCGCAGGCGCTTTGCTATGCCTACTTGTACCTGCGCGGCAAACGGGGAGCGGCTGCGCTCTCCTCCGCCTTTGGTGAGCGGGTCGTGATTCGGCTCACGTATGCGAGCATGGACACGGGAGAGGTGCGCCAGATTGAGCAGACGCGCAGCGTGCCCGACATTGAGGCCTGGTTCTTCGCCCTCCTGGACGCGGCTCAACGCTGGGCTGCATGGCGCGTCCGCCACGATACGCTGCGGGAGAGGTCCCTCCGCCCGCTTGTCTTTCCCTTTAGGCCGCGGGGCGGTCAGCAAAAGATCATGGATGCCGTTGCCGCTGCCATTCACAAAGGCAGCCGCTTGTACCTGCAGGCTCCCACTGGTTCCGGCAAGACGATCGCAACCGTTTACCCCGCGCTTAAGGCTGTGGGCTCAGGAGAGGTCTCCCGAATCGCCTTCCTTACGGCCAAAACCATGACGCGCCAACCCGTCCTCGAGTGCCTCGACCTGCTGCGGCAGCGCGGCATGGCCGCAAATGTGCTGGTCGTAACGGCTCGCAACAAGATCTGTCCGCTCCGTGGCAATGCGCATGGCGCGGGGATGCGCACCCGGCCCTTGTCTTCGCTTTGCAATCCCGTTGAGTGCCCGCTTGCCCGCGGTCACTACGATTCGGTTAACGATGCGCTCTACGAGGCGATTGCCACGAGCGACCTGCTTGATTGCAACCACATCAAGGAGGTGGCCGCGCGCCATCACGTGTGTCCCTACGAGCTGCAACGCGATGCGGCGCAATGGGCAGACGTCATCGTCTGCGACTACCACTACGCATTCGCCCCTTCGGCAAGCCTCATTGGCCTTGCGGATGAGCCAAACGGCAATGGGACCGTCTATCTTGTGGACGAGGCACACAACCTTGTGGAGCGCATGCGCGGCATGTACAGTGCCGAGCTCGCCTTGACAGACCTCAAGGAGCTCGAGCGACTCTTGGGCTTGCGAGCGGTCCCTAGCGAGAGCGAGCTGCTAAAGGCTGTGCGTTTCGTCGTCCTGGTGTTTCCCGCTGGAGACAAGACCTTACCGAAGCGCGATGGCTCAGGCACAGAGGGGCGGGGGAGACGCGCGGGCTACCAGGTGGCGCACGTAGACGATGCCTTCGTTGAGCGGCTCTCTGCCTTTGTCGATGTCGCAGATGCGACTCTTGAGCAGCTTCTCCACGAAGCGGGCAATATGCAGGCGCACGAGTCCCACGTGAGGCATTTGGATGCGAGGGCAACCGAGGTCTATTTGGCCCTGCGCGATGCGAGCAATGCCGTTCGCTCCTTTCTTGGTGCACTGCAGCGAGCAGAGGCAGGGTACGTAACCATCCTCGTTCGGGATAAGGGCAGGGGGAGGAAGCTTAAGGTCTTGTGTGTGAATCCGGCCCGCGACTTGGGCGATCGCCTGGAGCAGGCCAAGGCGGCAGTGTTCTTCTCGGGAACGCTGCTGCCCATGGAATATCACCGTAAGCTGCTTGCGGCGAAAGACGATGACCCGTCCCTCTATGCTCAATCGAGCTTTGACTATGGGCGCCAACAGGTGCTGATTGGGTCGGACGTGAGCGCTCGCTACTCGCAGCGAGGGCCTGAGCTCTATGCCCGCGTTGCCAAGTACCTCGTTGCGTTGGTGTGTGCGCGTCCGGGCGACTACCTCGTCTTCCTTCCTTCGTATGCCGTGATGGGGGAGGTTGCGAAGGCTTTGGATCTCGTTGTAGATAGCAAGATCGCGGTGGTGCGGCAGCAGGCTGGCATGCGCGAGGACGAGCGCGAGCGTTTCGTGGCCAGGTTTCGCACGGCAGGCAGCGGGGATGCGGGCAAGGGCACAAGCCTCGTTGGTCTCTGCGTCCTGGGCGGAGTCTTTGGCGAGAGCATCGATTTGCCTGGAGAGTCGCTCATAGGGGTGGTTGTGGTGGGCACGGGCATGCCCGTGGCTACCCACGAGCGAGAGGTGATTAGGGACTATTCTGACGCCAAGGACGGCAAGGGGTTTGTTTACGCCTATACCTATCCGGGCATGATCAAGGTGTTGCAGGCTGCGGGACGCCTGATTCGCACCGAGAAGGACCACGGCGTCGTCCTGCTCCTTGACGACCGCTTTCTAGAGCCCGAGCTGCAGAAGGCGTTTCCCAAAGAGTGGGAAAGCGTGCGAGCCTGCACGCTCAAGACCTTGCCAAGTCTCCTTGCCGTGTCAGGGGGACGTTTCTCTTGACACACGCGATGCGCGTGTCAATAGAAACGTCCCCCTGACACAAACAAACGCGCCCCGACACGAGTGCCCTAGGAACGCGGTTCTGAGGTAATGCCCTTTGCAGGGGTTGCTTGTGCGGGCTCGGGCGCAGGCGCAGCTTCAGCCGCAGGCGCGGGCTCCGGCGCAGGCGCGGGCGTAGGCTCCGGCGCGGGCGCAGGCTCCGGCGCGGGCGCAGGCTCCGGTGCGGGCGCAGCTTCAGCCACAGGCGCAGGCTCGGCAGCAGGCGCGGGCTCGGCGCTCTGCTCTGCCTTGGAAGGCTCCTCTGCCTTGGAAGGCTCTTTGGCCGAGGAGGCATCTGCGGTCTTTGCCGCCGCCTGAAGCTGTTGCGACTGCTGCTGCGAGGTCGCAACAGCCTTGTCGGGATTGCTCTTGCCTCCGCCAATGTTTGCCACGTCGCTCTTTACCGTCGTCTCAACGGCAGTGTTGGATTCAACAATGCGCAGGTACTCGGACTCGCCCTTCCTGTCGGAGTCAAGCATCGTGTTGTACTGCCGATCAAAGTCAAGGAGTATTGACCCGTTGGGACGTAGCTTGGGAAGGCTGTTGTCAACGCGAATCATGTAGTTGAGGAACTGCTCAACGAAGCCGAGCGAATAGTCGTCGGCGTGGAACACGTTCTTGTCGTCCAGGGTGCCCTTTATGAACTGCGCCGCAAAGGAATCGGTGCTGGTGTAGATTGGCTTACCGTTCCTCTTGGGCGACAAAACCATAATAAGCTCGTCGAGGGTCTTACCATCGTGCAGGCTGTTCAGAAGCGCATTGAGTCCGCCTCGGAGCATGTTTGCGTCCACGGTCGTAACGCCGTTATTCGTCTGGATCGCCGATTTGCCGTAAACGTTGAACGCCGCAAGGTCGCTCAGATAAAGGGATGCCAAATAGCCAGTTACGTAGCGCGAGGCGGAGGTGTCAACGGGATTGCCGTTTCTGTCCTTGGTGGCGTTGCACATCTCTATGTCAAACCACACGTTGCTTCCGTCGTTGTACTTGGCGAAGAGATAGTTGTTAAGGATGACTTGCGAGGTAAAGGAGTCGTTGAGAGCGCCCCTTCCATAGACTCCGTTTTCGTCCTGCGCCCTTCGCAAAATCTGAAAATACTCGTAGCGATACTGGTAGACGTTCTCCACTGCCGACGCGGTGCCTTCCACGAACCACTTGGGGTACCTAAGCGTGTTGTAACGAATGGCCTGTTCTCTGGTTTTGAAGGAACCGTCCGGATTGGTGATTACGTCCTTGAGATCGGTTGCGCCCGCCATGCCTGTGCGGGTGAAGTCGTGCGTGATGGCGTGGAAGAGCTCATGGACAATGGTGTTCTCCAAGTTGATCATTCCGGCACCTTCGCGGAGGAGTATGTATTTGCCCGTTTGAGGATTGCGAATGGGCTTCTTTGTGGAATCCTTCTTCAAAAGGCTGTCCACGTCCACCGCAAGCATGTAGCAGTATTTGGGCACGCCCTCCTTTAGCATGGCCTCGGCCGAAACGTAGGCAAGCGTGTTTTCCAACGTATCGTGGTTGGGGTCGCCGTCCTTGTCTCCCTTTTTGTAATAGATGTACAAGCCAATCTCCTTGCCGATCTCGCCTCGTTTGGCGGCCTGGCCAAACGCCGGGAACTTTGCAAGGAGAAGCTCTACGGCCTGTGGCTCCAAGCGCTCGCGAATGAGCTCTATGAGCCACTCAAGATCGTCGTCGGTAAGGGCGTCGCGCGCGGTCTTTGCGCAGTAGATGTCTACGAGCGTCTCGCCGCCAGAGGCGTGAAGGTATTCCTGTTCGGCAGGGGAGGGCTGGGCGCTTGCCGCGTTGTTGTTACCCTCAGGCTCTGCCTTGGACTCTGCCTTGGGCTCTGCTGGCGCGTTGGATTCCTTGGCGCGCGCAAAGAGGTTCCTGAGCGAGGCGGGAATGATGTAGGTGATGCCGGTTGAGGCGTCGTAAACCGAAATGATGTCCTGGGTGCCAAAGAGCGCGGTAAGGGAGTCGGAGAGCGTTACGGTAAAGGTGTTGCTGCCGAGCGAGTACTCCTGCGGCACGAAGAAGGCCAGCACTGGCAAATAGGCGTGCCCTTCATCGGCTTTGCCCTGGATGATCTGCAGGTCGTCCCGTACCCACAGGACGGGAATGTCCCACATGTGGCCTTCGGCGGTGCCAACGGTGGCCTTGTCGTCTAGCTCGACGTCAGGCTTTGGCTTGTCCACGCCGTCGATGAGGATGTTGCTTACCTGCGTTGCCTCAACGTGGTTTGCGTCGCCCTCAGTCACCTCCACCTTGCGCTGCGCGGCAAAGGCTGCCGAGGGGAGGGCGAATTGCAGCGCGAGCAATATGGAAAGGAAGAGCGATACGGTTCTCTTTTGTCTGGAACTAGTCATAGTTACCCCCTCTGCCACGGCCTTTGTACTTTTTGATTATTGCACAGGGATCAAACTTAGGGACAGGCCCCAAGTTGAGATTACGAAAAACGCAACTTGGGGCCTGTCCCTAAGTTTAGGAATTTTGTCTTTGGGTGCCCTCGGCCGCTGGCGCCTCTGGCGTCTTTGTTTCCGCCTTTGGAGCCTCCGGTGCCTCCGGCGTCACCGATGTCTCGGGCGCTGCAGGTGCCTCGGGCACTTCGGGTGCCTTCGCCTGCGCCTCCGGCACCTGCGGTTGTGTCTCCGGCACACTCGCTTCCTGCGAGCTCCCCTGCTCCGCCGCAACCGCGTCGGGATTGGACTTTCCCGCCCCAATGATTGTCGTATTGCCGCTTACGCTCGACTCCACGGCCTCGTTTGACTCGATGATTTTGAGATTGGGGGAGTTCGTTTGCTTGGAGGCATCCAGGGGGGCTGGTAAAGTTCTCGTCAAAGTCTCGCAGGATGGAACCGTTGGGTCTGGTAGGCGAGGACGGGCAGATAAGACCTTCCCTCCTCGGCATTGCCGGTGGCGAATTGCAGGTCGTCTCGCACCCAGAGCACGCCGATGTCCCATGAATCGTCCTCGGCCGTGCGTACTTCTGCCGTTGTGTCCAGCGGCGCGTTTGCCTTGGGTGCATCCACGCCGTCAATAACAATGCCGCTTGCCCGCTTGGCTTGGGCAAGCGATTCGCTCTGGTTCTATAGTTGCACCGGATGTTCGTTTGCATATGCTGCCATTGGCAGTATGGACTGCAACAGCAAAGCGGCGCTCAGAGATACGGAGAACAGTCGCTTGGACGTTGTGCTCTTCATCTGTGCTTCTCACTCATTCGTGAACTTGCGTGGCGATAATAGTTAGTATATGGCAACACAAACTTAAAGGGGGTTTGATAAGGAAGAAGTCCATAGCGTGCAAAAGGGGGAAGTTCCTTTTGCACGGTTTGACGTTACCATCGCGCAAGCAGTCTCTTGTGCGAAATGGAGAGAAGTATGGTAGATGGCAATTATGCGATTTACGTTGACACGCTGCTTGGTCGACGGCCGGGCAGCGTAACGTTACGCACAGAAGGCGCGAAGACGTTTGCGGATATAAACGCGCCCGTCATCGGCAAGCAATTCATCGAGGTGAGGGTAGAGGACAACACCTTTACGGCGGAGGGGACGTTTTGGCTCATGCTCATGGGCATGATCAGATATTACTTGCGTGGCGAAGTGGAAGGGGATAACCTGCACATTCTCATTCAGTCCACCAAGGGAAAGTTCGATATTAGGGGCAAGCGCGTACAGGAAGGCGAAGACGCATGAGGCAAGAAATGCCGCGAAACAGATGGCGATTGCGTCGTGAGGACGAGCGGCGGCTCCTGTTCGAGTCCTACCAGAAGAGCAAACTGCGCGGAGAGAAGATCGGTGAACTTCTCCACAGGGCGCAGCAAAGTGTAGAGGGCGACTCACGCGTAAAGCTGTTTGAGGTCGTCCCGCGCCTTGAGGGCAATCTCATCGTGCTAGACCGCGTGGTGGACTCCGATGCTGCAGCGTTGCGCGACCTCATTAACAACCCACGAGTGCAGCGCTATATCCCAACATATCTGTTCGAAAAGCAGCGCGACGACGTTCATGTGACGATTCAGATGCTCTATGGAGACCTGTTTGCCAATAAGGAGTCCCTGATTCTGGCTGTTCGCGCGAAGGACACGGGCGAGCTTGCTGGTTTGGCCGAGTTCTACGGCCTGCGTGACGAGCTCCACAAGATAAGCGTTGGCTATCGCCTGCGCGAGTGCTTTTGGGGCCACGGCTTTGCCACCGAGGCCGCAAGCCTTATGGTGGACTACCTCTACGACAAAACCGATATCGAAATAATTACGGCGAGCGTTATGGTAAGCAATCCCGCCTCCGCGCGAGTCCTCGAGAAATGCGGCTTCATACGCACTGCCCGTGGCGTCGAAGAGGATTGGGGCTTCGACGAGCTGGTTATTGTTGACAAGTTCTTCTGTTAGGCGAGCGGGGTTATGGAGACGACTCGGGGCAAGGCCTTGCGCATGATAGGGCAGGCGAGGGCGGAATGGGGGAAGTTCTCGGTTGTTGACGTAACGACCCATGCGTCGAGCATCTCCTACTACACGTTCTTCTCAATCGTACCTACCATCGCCATTTGCATATCGCTTATCTCGCGTCTGGGGGTAAACGAGCAGGAGGTGTATAACTTCCTCTCGAAGATCGTGCCCGATGCGCTTGGCGGGCCTGTGTCTGCGCTGGTGGCAGATGCGTTCGCGCGATCGGGTCTTGCGTTCTCGATCTCTACCGTCTCGCTGATTTGGTCGGCGTCAAAAGGCACCAAAGCACTCCGTAAGGGACTTAATGCGTCCTATGGCGAGCAAGAGAATAGGAGTGCGCCCGTCGTGATAGGCATATCGATTGTGGCGGTGCTCGTATTGGGAGCGCTCATTGCGGCTGCGATGTGGGTCATCTTTGGCAACAGTGCCTTAAACGCGCTTTCGCAGAACATTTCCGAAGTGCAGCCGCACAAAGGCGTTATGGAGTACGTGGACGTAGCCATAACGTTGGTTGCGGCCACAATTATGCTTGCGCTTTTTTACACCTTTTTACCTGCGGGAAAAAGGCGCTTTAGGCCCCAATTGCCTGGTGCCGTGTGTGCCATACTTGCCTGCGGCGTGCTCTCGTTTGGGTTTCGCCTCTACGTAGATAATTTCAGTTCCTTCACCGTGCTGTACGGCAGCATTGCCACGGTGGCTCTCCTTCTGTTTTGGATGTATCTCGTGTTCTACATCCTTGTTGCGGGTGCGTACATTAATCGACGCATTATGGAATACCATGCCTTGCGAGCGTCGGATCAGGACCCTAAATAGGGGACAGGACCCAAGTCGGGGTTTCGCGAAACCCCAACTTGGGTCCTGTCCCCTATTTAGGGTCCACTTGGCCAAGTGCGTCGGGATTCGTCCCGTTGACCCATCGCTAGGGTCAGCTTGCCTTAGTCGTCGATTTCGGCTTTGGCCTTGAGGATGGCGCCGGTCGCGGGATCGATGTCGTAGTCATACTCCTGCTGGCCAACGTGGAAGTCCACCTCCCACTTGGTAACGCCGTCATCGGTATCCAAATGCACGCTTAGCTGCGACACTTGTTCCTCAGTCACGCCTGCGTCCTTAAAGGCAATGTTCTTGGCCTCCTCGTCGCTGATCTGAGTGCCCTGCTGTTGGGTCGTGGCACTGCTGGTGGCCTGCGGTGCGGTGCTATTGGAGGTCTGCTGAGCAGAGCTGCTGGCGGCCTGCTGCTCGGAGCTGCTGCTAGACGTTTGCGCCGAACTGCTGCTGGAGCTCTGCTGTTGGCTCGAGCTGCTGGAAGCTTGCTGTCCTCCGCAAGCACCCAAGACGAGGGCAATTGCCGTTGCGCCTGCCATAAGAGTTGCTGCGAATGCCTTCTTCATGCTGGTCTCCTTACGTTTAAGGGCCGATTTTCGTGTAGCGACTGCAACACACCTTCTTATTCTATACATATGCATGAAAGATGCTTATGTCCCACAATAATTAGCGCGCCCTGAAAGTTTTGGGAGCTGTTCGCACGTTCGCCTGCGAGACGGCCCGCACGCGACGACTCACGAAGTGAGCGAGCGAAGCAAGCGTGGAGTCGCATGCGGGCCGTCTCGCAGGCGCGGGCGAGCGGTAAGGCTCCCAGTTGTCGCACACACCTTTCCTTTGTTGAGTGGCCGAGAAAAGGGCGCGCGTGCGAACGTTCCCTGATATCCTTACTTGAATGAGTGCGCTTGGCATATGAGCTTTATGTTTTCGAATAAACCACGTGACAAAAACTGGGGCGGACATGAATGCATTTAGAAAAATGGTCTCTGGTGGCATTCGGCAGAAGGTATTCAACCTTGTGCTTCTTACGATCTTGCTTGTAGTTGCGGCCTTCGCAGTCGTTATTGTTTGGCAGTCGGCCCAGTTGCGCGATTTGGTTACAGACACAAACGCGCGGCAAAAAGAGGCCATTACCAATACGGTGCAGCAGACCATGGACGACCGTCTGACCAAGGATCTAAAGACGTCTACGCAGCAAGATGCCGCCCTTGCCGACGCCATGTTTGCGGACCTCGCAAACTCCGTGTCTATGATGGCAGACTACGCGCAAAAGCTGAACGCTAACCCGAGCGCCTATCCTGCCAGGGAAGTCGCGCTTCCGAATGCGGCCACAGACGGCCAGACAACCGTTCAGTTGCTTACGGAGTCGGGAGTAAACACGTCCGACCCGGCAATCCAGCGGCAAATCGCGCTCTTTGGCAACATGTCCGACCTCCTCGCTTCGCTCTTCGATCACACTCAAATCGACTCGTGCTACATCGCGTTGCCAAGCGGCATCATGATTCTTGCGGACGATCACGCTTCCTCGAAGTTTGCGAGCGATGGGTCAATAGCGCCCATCGAGATGACCCACCGTCCGTGGTATACCGGTGCCGCGCAGAAGCATAGAATCTACTTTACCGACGTTGCAACCGACGTCTTTACGGGCAACGTCGGCATTATGTGCGCCATGCCGGTCTATAACAACGACGAGCTGGTGGCGGTGGTCGGAGCTGACTTTTTGCTCGGCGACATGGAGAAGACCATCGCGACGTCTGGAGAGGGCAACGACTTTAGCTGCATAATCAACGACAAGGGCCACGTGGTGTTCTCGCCCAAGAAGGACGGCGTCTTTAAGGTGCAAGAGTCTTCCCATGCGGCCGACCTCCGTCAAACAAGGGGCGCGACCGGGGGCTTTGTGAGCGAGTCGCTTAAGGGCACCACGGCGCCCACCATGGTGGAGGCGGACGGTGTTATCTACTACATGTGCGGTTCGCCCATAAAGACGGTGGGATGGGCCGTCGTAAATGCGGTAGACCAGCAGGCAACCGATGCGGTAACCGCACGCCTAAACAAAGAGTTTGATGGCATCGTGGACTCGGCGCAGACTGAGGTTGGCGAGAGCTTGTCACGTACGCTCGTTACCATAATCGCTCTGATCTTGGTGGTAATGGGACTTGCCCTTACGGGCGCGCTCGTGCTGTCCAGGCGCATCGTTAGGCCCTTAGGCCTCATAACCAATCGCGTGCGCTCGCTTGGCGGCGAGAATCTCCGATTTGAAATGGAAGACGAGTATCGCACGGGCGACGAGATCGAGGTGCTGGCGGATTCCTTTGCAATGCTGTCTGCCAAGACGCTTGAGTATGTGGATGAGGTTACGCGCGTGACGGCCGAGAAGGAGCGCATTGGCGCGGAGCTCGACATGGCCACAGACATTCAGGCCAGCCAGCTGCCCAGGCTGTTCCCGGCATTCCCCAACATACCCGAGTTCGACATATATGCGTCCATGACACCTGCAAAGGAGGTCGGCGGCGACTTCTACGACTTCTTCCTCGTTGACGATACGCACATTGGCCTCGTGATGGCGGACGTGTCTGGCAAGGGCGTTCCCGCGGCGTTGTTCATGATGGTCTCCCGGGTGCTGCTAAAATCGCATCTCCAAAACGGCGAAAGCCCCTCCGAGGCGCTCATGAGCGTCAACGACCAGCTGTGCGAAAGTAACGAGGCGGAATTCTTCGTTACCATGTGGGTGGCGGTGATCGACGTTGCCACGGGTAAGGGCGTTGCGGCAAACGCAGGCCACGAGCACCCGGCCCTTCGCCGTGCGGGCGGGCAATACGAGCTCGTCATGTATCGCCATTCGCCTGCCGTTGGCGTGATGGAGGGAATACCCTTCCGCGAGCATGAATTTGAATTGCATCCTGGCGACAGTCTGTTTGTGTACACGGATGGCGTGCCAGAGGCTACGAGCGACGATCAAGTGCTCTTTGGCAACGACCGCATGCTACAGGCGCTCAACAAGAATCCCGACGCCGATGCCAAGGAGGTGCTTGCCAACGTTACCCAGGGCATAGAGAAATTCGTGGCGGGTGCGGAGCAGTTTGACGACACCACCATGCTGTGCGTAAGGTACCTTGGCCCAAGCGAGGAAAAGGAGTAGCGACCTCAGATGGGGGAGATGTTGATCATGAAAAGGAATGTCTATGCGGCAGTTGCGGGAACCCTTTTGGCAACGATTGCGCTGGCGGGCTGTGGGGGCGTCGCCCCAACCTCGTCGCAGACTGACTCCGGGTCCTTGGCCTCTCAAAGCTCCTCGTCCGCAGAAGCGTCTTCCGAGCAACTCGCTGGCGGGTGGCATGTTTACGACGGCACCACGCCTGCGTGTACCAACGAGGAGAAGGCGGTGTTCAGCAAGGCGACAGAGGGCCAAAGCGGCGTTGGGTACGAGTTGGTCCGCACGCTTGGTACGCAGGTGGTCGCGGGTAAGAACTACGCCTTTTTGGCGCGTGGCACCACCACTACGGCGGAGCCCGCAACCTCTTGGTATGTGGTCGTCGCCTATCAGGACCTTTCGGGCAACGTGTCGCTTTCCTCCATCCAGCCCATAGACTTGGCAAATCCCAAGACTACGGATAAGACCGCCTCTGCCAACACGGTTGGCGGTTGGGAGCTGTGTCCGCCGTCCAACGCCGTGCTGGAACCCAAGGAGGTGGCAGACGCGTTTGGCAAGGCGAGCGAAGGCTATGCGGGTGTTGCGCTGAGCCCAATTGCCACACTTGGCTCGCAAGTGGTGTCTGGTGCGAACTATCTCGTGCTTTGCGAGGGCATGCCCGCAACGCAGGGCGCAAAGGAGCAGCTCTATCTTGTTACCCTCTACGTTGACCCCCAGGGCACGGCAACGATTTCGGAAGTGCGGGGGTTCGATTTGCTTGGCTATCTCGCTGGATGAGACCCTCCCAAGAGCGACCGGTTGCTATCGCCCGCGCCCCACGCCCGCTGCCGGTCCGCGAGCGGCGACTCACGAAGTGAGCGAGCGAAGCGAGCGCGGAGCCGCATGCGGGGCGGCAGCGGGCGTGGGGCGCGGGCAGTAGCCATGGGTGTGAACGATAGCAACGCGTTAAGTGGTCACCGCATTGGGATCGGTCCTTCTCTGATAGCATCTTCTTGTTGGACAAAACCAAAAAATGGGAGGTACGATGAGAAAGCGCATGGGTATTTTGGCAGGCGTCTTTGCGGTTTTGCTAGCCGTCTGCACGTTGTTTGGGTGTGGCAACACGCCTGCAAGCGGGGGAGGATCGTCTTCCGCATCGTCGAGTCAGCAGGCGTCCTCAAACAGCGCTGCCGCCAAAGTCGATTCCGCGTATGCAAACGCATGGAAAAAGAAGGACGGCTATACGCTCAAGCAGGTAGTCGCCATGAGTCGTCACAACCTGCGCGCGCCGCAGGAAAAGACCATGGACACCCTGGCAAAGTCCACTTCTCACTCCTGGATCGAGTGGACGGCGAGTGGAAGCGAGCTTACCAACAAAGGCGGCGTTGCCGAGACGATCATGGGCCAGTTCTTCCGCACCTGGCTCGAGGACGAAGGACTCATTGCGCACAACTACATTCCCGAAGAGGAAGCGATGCGCTTCTATTCCAACCCGCGTCAGAGGACGCTCGCCACGACGCAGTATTTCTCGAGTGGCATGCTGCCGGTGGGCAATGCGAAGATTGAGTACCACGGCGAATACGACAGTCGCGATTCCGTGTTTATGCCGCGCTTCTTCTATACGAGCGATTCGTATGCCAAGGCCGCAACCGATCAGATCGCAGCGCAGGGAGGAGACGCCGGCATGGCGGGAATCGATGCCGACTTGCAACCGAGCTACGATCTTATCACCGAGGTTTTGGACTACAAGAACTCCGCGGCGTTTAAGGATGGCGGCAAAGAGCTTAAGACCGGAGATGCGACTTACGCCGTGAAGGAGGAGGAAGAGCCGGAACTCAAGGGTTCGATTTCGACGGCGAACTCCCTAAGTGACGCTCTCGTGTTGCAGTATTACGAGGCGGCAAACGATGCGGAGGCTGGCTTTGGCAAAGAGCTCAGCCGCGATCAGTGGACGCAGATTGCCGCCGCCAAGAACGCATATGGCGATCGTCGCTATAACTCCAAGCTCGTGGGCGTAGACTGTGCGCACCAGCTTGTGGACGTAATCGCGGACGAACTTGGTAAGGACGGCCGTAAGTTCACCTTCCTGTGCGGTCACGATTCCAACCAGTCCAGCCTCCTGCATGCGCTCGGCGTTGCCGACTACAATCTGCCCGACACCATAGAGACGAAGACGCCCATAGGCGGCAAGATCCTCTTTGAGGTATATGAGAACGCCTCGGGCGAGAAGCTCTGCAACGTACGCTACGTGTATGCCACCACGGATCAGGTGCGTGCTCTGAGTCCGCTTACGCTCGTGACCCCTCCAGCATCCTATGACCTTGAGTTTGCGGGAATCAAGCGCAATGCCGATGGACTGTATAAGCTTGACGACGTGAAAAAGCTCTTGTCCGACACTTCCGCCGCTTTCGATCAGCTTGCGGTAGACTATCCCGAGCAGCAGGAACTGAAGCAGGCGGCGTAGATCCAGGCGGACCGTGTTGCTGGGGAATGCTCCCTGCGGGCGCTTCGCGATGTGTCCGTAGGGGGATCATCTTCCAGCGACACGGCGCATTAATGTACGTTACGGGTGAATTCGTGTTCGCGCCAAAGAAGCTCTCGAGTCGTGCTAATGTAAATCTGTATGTAAATCGAAATATGATCGCGGCGGAGGGACGGACCACATTGAAGCTCATGCGCTCACATAGAGGCCGAGCAATGTGTTGCCATATGGGGGGACACCGGGGATGAAGATCAAGCTATCCCATAAGGTCCGCAACGATCGGTGGATTACGTGCGAGACGGCAGCGAATGCCGATGCGCTACGTAAGAACAACCTCGAACACGCCAACCAGATTGCCGAGCCAGTGCACTTTGCGGGCAATACCTTCTACATCCGTTACGTAAAGCGCGGGTTCGACATCGCTTTGTCGGGTGCGGCGCTCGTTGTAACGCTGCCCATAAATCTCGTGCTGGCAGGCGTAACCACTGTTGATGTTGGTATGCCCATATTGTTTGGTCAGCGGCGAACGGGTAAGGGCCTTAGGCCTTTTACCCTGTGGAAATTTCGCAACATGACCGACCAAACCGACGAGAACGGCAATCTTCTTTCTCCCGACGAGCGCATAACGAAGTGGGGCCTATTCGTACGCCGTCACTCCTTCGACGAGCTCTTGAACTTCTGGTCAGTATTCAAGGGTGACATGTCGCTTATTGGGCCAAGGCCTTTGCCCGTGGAGTTTACCGACCGCATGTCCGAACGGCACAAGCAACGCTATCTTGTGCGTCCTGGCCTGGAAAACCCATTCATTGACATGGCAACGTACGAGAAGTGGCGCTACGCGCATGCTCGCTTTGAGAATGACATCCAGTACGTGGAATCCATCTCTTTCAAGACCGATGTCATGCAGGCGTTTAGGCTCATTGCAATGGTGTTTGGCAAGCGACGCACCACAGGATCCACAGGTACCGACGGGCACTTTGTGGGCTACGATCACAACGGCTTGGCCCTAAGCAATGGTGACCTTAGGGACGAAGATCTCTATCGCATCGAAATCTTGGGAATCGACAACCCCAACGTGGATGAGTCGGCACATGAGTAGGCTGGGAATCGTTGGTGCGGGGAGTTTTATTGGCACTGCGGTTGAGGCGCACTTGCAGGCCGAGCGTCCAGGGCAATTTGAGATTGAGCATATAGAAACGCGAGACGGTGCTTGGCGCAACGCGGACTTCTCTTGTTACGACTCGCTTTTCTACGTTGCGGGCGTGGTGCCGTGGACGCTTGATCGCAAGGGACTGGGCATCTCTTCCGAGGTCGACGAGCAAGCGTATTTGAACGCCATCAATGCCGAGCTAACATATAGGATCGCGAAGAAGGCAAAAGCCGACGGAGTGTCGCACCTTGCGTTTTTGAGCACGAGTGACGTATACGCCAAGCGTGATTCCGCGGACCCGCAGTGCGTGGTGGGCA
Source organism: uncultured Coriobacteriaceae bacterium (assembly GCA_902803315.1). Classification (GTDB taxonomy): domain Bacteria; phylum Actinomycetota; class Coriobacteriia; order Coriobacteriales; family Atopobiaceae; genus RUG440. Next base: position 10,250 of record CADCPM010000116.1, on the reverse strand, counting down.
TACGTACCGAGCCCGAGCCACAGAGCACGTACGGCAAGAGCAAACTCAAGGCCGAAGGCATGCTCCGCGAATTGGAGTCGGCGGACTTTCGTGTGGCCATCCTCCGCCTTCCCATGGTATATGGGCCAAACTGCACCAAGGGTTCGTTTGCGAGCTTGGTTAAGCTCTGCGAAAAGGTGCCTGCGTTCCCCAACGTAAACAATGCGCGATCCACGCTCTTTACGGGCAATCTTGCAGAGCTGGTTGCTCTGCTTGCCCAATCAAAAGCCGGTGGCACTTATCTGCCGCAGGATCGGGCGTGGGCAAGCACCTCCGAGCTGGTCCGACTCATTTGTGCGGCGCAGGGAAAGCAAGTGAGGCTCGTCGGTGGTCTTTCGAAGCCCTGCGCGTTTATGGCGCGCCATAATGCGACGGCTCGTAAGGTGTTTGGCAATTTCCGATACGACCATGCCGCGAGCAACGAAGAATTGGGATATCAGCGATTTGGCCTGGAAGAGGCCATTCGCCTCAGCGTGTGAGCCCCAACTTGTGGCCCGTCCTTAGTTGGAGCCACGGCTGCCGTTACAGTACACACCCCCGCGCCTTTGTCCGGACCGCAAGCGGCGACTCACGAAGTGAGCGAGCGAAGCGAGCGCGGAGCCGCATGCGGAACCGGCGAAGGCGCGGGGGTGTGTACTGTAACGGCAGCCGTCCTCAATAACGTTTCTGATTTGTGGCAGGTGGGAAAGTCACCGCACATTTGAGGTATTCTCGGTCAGTCAAATCTACAAGAAGGGGGGTTCGTATGCAGGTTGCAGATGTACATGTGCATATTTACCCCAATAAGATCGCCCAAAAAGCCACGCAGAGCATCGGTGACTTTTACAACATTCCCATGGCCGAGGAAGACGGAACCGTGGCCCGACTGCAAAGGCGGATGCAAGACACCGAAATAAGCAGGTGCGTGGTGCATTCGGTTGCGGTGCGTCCCGGTACGGTAAAGAGCATAAATGACTTTATTGCCACCACGTGCTCCGAGCATCCGGAATTCGTAGGCTTTATGACGCTGCACCAGGATACCGAGGACATGGCGGCAGAGATCGAGCGTGCCTGTGCAATGGGGTTGCGAGGCATTAAGCTGCATCCCGACACGCAGCAGGTCAACATGGACGATGAGCGTCTGATGCGCGCGTACGAGATCGCGGAGCAAAAGGGACTTCCCCTTATCATTCACTGTGGAGACTATAGGTACGACTTCTCCCATCCGCGACGTCTCAGGCGCATTTTGCACGAATTCCCGCATCTCGTGGTTAACGCGGCGCACTTTGGCGGTTGGTCCGTGTACGACTACGCGCTTGAGTTTTTGGAGCACGAGCGTTGCTACCTCGACATGTCGAGCTCCATGCGCTATTTGGGGCCAAGACGCACGCGTGAGCTCGTGGAGGCATACGGCTACGATCGCATCCTGTTCGGAAGCGACTTTCCCATGTGGACGCCGGCGGAGGAGCTGCAGACCTTCAAGAGCCTGGGCTTCGGCGAGGCTGCCCTAGAGCGCATGTGCTGGTTCAACACGGAGCGTTTTCTGGAAATGGATTTGGATTGAGATTCGGCGCTTTTGTGTGCAACGCACTCGCGCTTGAGGTTCCAAAAACGTAGACTGTCCTTTGCAGTTTCTTGCTGGATTAGCAATGGAGAAGAGCATGGACAACAATACGAGGGACCGCAGCTTTGGTCGCAGTGCGGACCAAATGCGTCCCGTCAAGCTTACGCGCGAGCAGCTCAAGCATGCCGCGGGTTCGTGTTTGGTCGAGTTTGGCGACACGCGCGTGCTGTGCGCCGCCACCATAGAGGAGAGCGTTCCGCGCTGGCGCAAGGGATCGCGAGCTGGTTGGGTAACGGCGGAGTACGCAATGCTGCCCGCCTCCACTAACCGAAGGAGCCCACGCGAGCAGCGCGGTCGCAAGGGCCGTTCCATGGAGATCGAGCGCCTTATTGGCCGTAGCCTGCGTACGGTCGTGGACCTCCGGGCCTTGGGCGAGAGAACCATAACCGTGGATTGTGACGTTATTCAGGCTGACGGTGGCACGCGTACCGCGTCAGTCACGGGCGCTTGGGTGGCGCTGCACGACGCCCTTATGAGCTTGGTAAAAACAGACAAGCTGGCGCGACTGCCGCTTAATGGTCAGGTTGCGGCGGTATCCATGGGTATAGTGGATGGCTTGGCATTGCTTGACTTGGACTATGGAGAAGACAGCAACGCCCAGGTGGACCTTAACTTGGTGGGTACGGCAGACGGGCGCATAGTGGAGGTACAGGGAACGGGAGAGAAGACCCCGTTCGATCGCGCGCAGCTCAACGAACTGCTGGACTTGGGCCAGGCAGGCATCGCGCAACTCGTTGAGCTGCAGCAACAGGTAACGAATTTCGGCAAGGCTGGGGGAATCGCATGAGCACCTTCGATCCTAAGCGTACCGTAGTGGTCGCCACGGGCAATGCGCACAAGCTGGCAGAGATAAGGTCCATCTTGGGAGCTTCGCCGGCGCTTGAGCAAATGGACTTCGTGGCCCTGGGCGAGTTGGGGAACTTCCCCGACCCCGAGGAAAACGGCAAGACCTTCTTCGAAAACGCCCTCATTAAGGCGCGTGCGGCTTTGGACCAAACGGGCATGTGCATGGCGGTTGCGGATGACTCTGGCTTGGTAGTAGATGCATTGGACGGCGCGCCAGGCATCTTCTCGGCACGTTGGGCTGGGGAGCATGGCAACGACGAGGCCAATAACAACAAGCTCCTCGCGCAAATGGAGGATGTGCCCAACAATATGCGCACCGCGCGGTTCCATTCGTCGGTTGCCTTCGTCTCGCGTGACGAAGACGGCGAGGAGGTTCTGTGCGGCGAAGGCGATTGCGAGGGGAGCATTGCCCACGACAAGCGCGGCAACAACGGCTTTGGCTACGATCCGCTGTTCGAGCTGGCCGATATTCCCGGCAAGCGCATGGCGGAGCTGGAGCCCGACGAGAAGAACGCCATAAGCCACAGGCGTCGAGCGCTGGACGATCTCGTCGCCAAACTCGCCTGATCGTCCTCCGCGACCCTAACTAGGGGACTATCCCAAGTTAGGGTCGCGGAGGATAGGCAGCTCTATACGTCCAACACCACGGGCTCATGCGTGTAGTGGTTAAGGACCTCGCAACCGCTCTGGGTCACCAGGACGAGGTCCTCTATACGCACCCCTATGGTGTCCGGAATATAGATTCCCGGCTCAACAGAGAAGATCTGCCCAGGACGCACCGTGTCGGGGTTGGCCGCGCTCACGTCACCGGGCTCGTGGACGCTTAGCCCAATTTGATGCCCGAGCCGATGGGTGAAGTTAGGGCCATAGCCTGCGTCTTCGATGACCTTGCGAGCGGCGTGATCTATTTCGCTAAAGCTTACCCCAGGTCGTATCATGACTTCTGCGGCCTCGTTAGCTCGACGCACCGTGTCGTATACCTTGAGCTGTAGGCTGGTGGGCTTCTTGGTGAAGAACGTTCTGGTCATGTCTGCGCAGTACCACTTGTACTTGCAACCCACGTCAAACAGGACCATGTCGCCCTTGACAAAGGGGGTTGAGTCGGGTTCGTGATGGGGGTCAGCGGCGTTTGCGCCAAAGCTTATGATGGGGCTGAACGAGTTGCCCTCGGCCCCGAGTTCGCGATATGCGCGGGGAAGTCGCTCGGCGATTCCACGCTCCGTTTGGCCAACGTGTACCTGCGCCGCGAGCCATTCCATGCCTTGGTCGTTTAGGTGGCTGGCAATGCGCATGAGCTCTTGCTCGTTTTGGTCCTTTACCGACCTCGCGTCGTCAATTGCGCTTGAGGCAAGGCGTACGGACGCGCATGCGCCTGCCTCCATAAGCGGGATGAGCCAACGTGCCTCCATGCTCTTGTCTATGCCCAGGGGAAGGGTGTGGTCACAGGCCTGCGCGACGAGCGCGATGGGGTTTTGTGCGTCGCTGAAGGTAATGAGCTCGTGTGCGGCGCCGTGGGCAGTGGGGAAGAGCTCGTTGCAGAATAGCGTGGTGCGAGTCCTTGAGCCACGCTGCGTAAGATGAAGCGCAAAGAAGCGCTCCATGGGTTCCACGTAGTAGCCCGTAAGGTACCAAACGGAAAGCGGGTCGCATATAAGCGCCTGCGAGATCCCCAGGCTTGCAAGGTTTTCCATGGTGCGGGCGATGCGTTCTTCGTGCATTGGTTGCTCCGAATCTTTGCTCGTTCGTTCCCATAGTGTAGCGCTTTGTTCCCGCGCCGTTCGCATTTTATTGCCAGCAGAACAATAACCGCAGGTAGTTATGGGTATGACGCTCTGGAATGCTGTCAAAATAAAACGGAATTGTGTCTTGACGAGACTTTGCGAGCTGATAATGTAGGAATCTGTATTTATTATATGATGACCGACTTTGACGCCTGGTCCTTCAATGCGATCACGGCCATCGTTGGCCTCATTATGGAAGGAGGACTTTCGCCTCATGAAGAAAAGCGAAAGGGAACAGCTCGCAAAGCTAAAGGAGAGGCTCGAAGGCGATGAAATATTGGATCAGCCCTGTTGGTCCTTTATTAAGGAGGTAAACTCCTTCAGCGACGAGCGCCTGGATAGCGTAGCCATACGTGACGGCTACCGTACCTATACGTATCGTCAGATGTTCCGCTATTGGGAAAAGTACGCAGAGGCGTTTTCTGGCGCCCACATCACGGGGAAGGACCACTCCCGGGTAGCGCTTATTAGCACGCCAACGGCAGAGGCCATCTTCGCGTTCTACGGGCTCAACATGACGGGCGCCTCGGTGTCGCTCATCTATCCCCTCGACCTCTTTGACGAGAAGCAGATTCATAGCATGGTCGAGAGGGAGGGTATCACCGACCTGGTGATCTCTGAGGTATGGGCGTTCCCCGAGCTGATGAAGCGCCTGCTCCGCGATCGCGATATGCTGGGAATACGTAACGTCGTCGTGCTGGAGTGCCCGATGGGCGGAGAGTTTGCCGTTCCCGCGCTCGAGGCGGTTCGCAAGATCAACACCGCCCTGTTCCGCGAGCTCGACGGCGGGCTTGTGATGGAGGACCTCCTGAGGGACAACGAGGCTCTGCCCATCTCCTACGGAAAGGACAAGTCTTCCGACGATGCCTGCATCCTCCACACCACGGGTACCGTAAACGGCATGCACAAGCCGGTTCCCATGTCCGACAAGGCCCTCAACGCCTTCGTGCCAATTGCCATGAAGACGAAGGAGACCTACGAGGACTTTGATGGTCTGCCCGACCACATCGTGAGCTGCCTGACGCTCAACATGTCTTGGGTCTACTCGATGGTGGACATGCTGCACATGCCTCTGGGCCTCGGCATGGAACTGATTTGCATACCTTGGGGCGGAACCAACCCGCGCTATGGTGAGGCGATTGAGTACTACGGCTTCAACGTGATGTTCACCAGCATGAACATTCTGGACTCTTGGCTCAAGACCATGCCCGATATGGACCTGTCCAAGCTGAAGGTTGTCTTCATGGGCGGAACCTACGTATCCCCCGAGTACAAGCAGAAGTTCAATGACTACCTGAGGTCTTGCGGCTCGAGCGCTCGCGTAATCAATGGCTATGGACTGTCGGAGCTGGGCGGCGCCTGCGTTATTTCGCCCTCCAGCAGGGACGACGACGCCATTGGTTGGCCCCTGCCTGGATACAAGGTGAAGATTTACGTCGAGGAAGAGGACAAGTTCTACGACCTGTCCGACGGACAGCGCACTGGCGTCCTGTTCCTCTCCTCAAACACCCTCAGCTCGGGCAAGCTCGACAAGACGGTGTTCTTCGAGCTGGACAAGATCGATGGCGAGGAGTACTTCAATACCAACGACCTCGTGCGTGTGAACGAGGACGGAAGCCTGACCTGCATCGGTAGGTCCAATCAGTTCTTCATCAACAACGCTGGCGTGCGCTTTGACGCGGGCCTGGTCCAAACTGCCATTACCGCTCAGCCCGGCGTCGTGGCCTGCGGCCTCGCCCCCGAGTTCCACAAGACGCTCCACGACAACATCCCGGTGCTCTATGTGGAGACGGACAAGCACGGTGCGGGCGACCTCACCATCATCCGTCAGGCGCTTATCGAGGTCTTTATAAAGGGCGACACGCTGGCCGACACAAACATGCCCAGCCAGGTTGTGCTTGTGGACAAGATCCCCCTAAACACCGGCGGCAAGGTGGACACCAAGAGGCTTACCGCTGGCTCCATCCAAGGCAAGCGATTCTCGGTTAAGCCCGTAAAGGTGGACGGCAAGGTCGCGGACATCGTGCTGATTCCCGCGGCAGAGGGCGAAAACGCGCTCATGGGTGCGGGCATACCCGAGGAACTCGAGAACGATCCCTACAACATCCTGTCCGAACTGTTTGCAATAATCCCAGACATAAACAAGGGTGATTACGGTAAAATACTTCGTATCCCAGGACTCAGGGAGCTGATAATTAAACTTACCGGCTTCGATATCAATGATATTTCGGGAAGCATGGTGAACGCGATGCCCAAGATGTTTGGCATAGCTTTCCGCAAATATGTTTTGCCATTCGTGAAAGGAGACAGAAAGATGACCAACACCGCAGGCGCTCCCAATGGTATGCCTCAGATCCCGGGTATGCCGCCCATGCCGCCCATGCCGCCCATGCCGCCCATGCCGCCCATGCCGCCTATCCCGCCCCTTCCGGGTTTCCCCGGGGCCGCAAACGGGAATGGTGGCCAGGAGGATGTTATGGCCAAGGCGCAGGAGCTCGGATCTAACGTAAAGTCCGTTTTGGGCAAGAACCTCGACATGAGGAAGGCCACCATCGATAGCGCCAAGGATCAGTACAACCAGTTCTTCTCCTACATGATGGATATGCAGGATGGCCTTACTGCGTCCCTCCCCGATCAGCTGCCCGCGATTCTTCCTGGCATGCCTGCGATTCCCGTTTCTCCCAAGGGTGTTGCGCAGTCGCTGAAGGAGTTCGAGGAGATGGCCAACGAGCACTTCGTTGGGCAGGCGGACTCGGCCGTGGACTTCATCTTCGAGAGCCAGCAGAAGGCCATCAACATGATGCCCGACGCTTCGCAGGCCGCCGAGGGCGAGGCTGTTGAGGTAGAGGCAGAGGTTGAGGACGCCGAGTAACCCAACGGCTTTCCCACACGAATAAGCAAGCATTGGCCAGGCCGTGTCTGCGAAAGCGGACATGGCCTGGTTTTTTGTGTTGGGCATGGATTCCTTGTGGCTAACCGTACGTTAAAATACTACTCATAGATTATGCGGCGACCATGCGAATTGGTTGCTTGGCCGAAAAGCTTTGGATATTGCCGCTCGGCTGAGGTATTATATGAGTGGTTATTTATGTATGAGCGCTATGGAAGTTGTGATGCCACATGGAAAATGAGGTCCCGCCCGTCAACAGAGTCGATCAGATTCATGCCGAGCTGGCCAGTTTGGTAGGACAACGAATTCGCGTGAGGGCAAATATGGGCCGCTCCCGCATTGTTGAGCGCGCCGGTACGCTTTTGCAAACCTATCCCGCATTGTTTGTGGTGGAGGTAGAGGAGCGTCGTGGTCGCAAGGCGCGCCAATCGTATCAATATGTCGACGTCCTTACGGGGACAGTCGAGTTGTATGACGTGCAGACGGGCGAACGTCTGCTGGACTTCTCCGAAGAGGAATAGGCGTACGTTGGCATGCGTGTGATTGAGCTGGAAGCACCTGCCAAACTGAACTTGCATCTTGGCATACACTCCGAGTTAGACGACAGGGGCTATCATAGGGCGGATTCGCTTATGGTGGCACTGGACCTATGTGACAAGGTGATCGTGCAAGAGACGTGCTGCGACGGCGCGCCAAAAAACGAGGCGTCCCCGCATGTGGACTGCATCCCACCGGTGGGAATTCCCGAGGAGCGCAATACGGCCTACAAGGCTGCCGTAGAGCTTGCCAAACGCGTGGGGCGCGTTCCCTGCGTTCGGATAACCATTCATAAGCACGTTCCCGACCAGGCTGGCATGGGAGGCTCCTCGTCTGATGCCGCCGCTGTTTTGCGTGCGCTATGCGAGCTGTGGGGTGTTGATCCCTTAGACCCTGTTGTGGCCGAAGCGGCGCGTATGGTTGGGGCAGACGTACCCTTTTTCCTAGATCCTGTGCCAACGCTGCTGGTTGGGGCTGGCGATGTGGTGAGCAAGAAGTTCAAATCGTTTGCGCAGCCCATACCTGTGGCGTTGGTGAGGCCCAAAGGTCCGGGGGTGAGTACGCCTGCCGCCTACAGGGCCTTTGACGAGCGGCCTAGCGCACCGGCAAGTCCCAATGCCTTGTGTGCGGCTTTGCAGGACAACAACGTTTGCGCAAGCGATATTGCCGAGCACTTGTTCAATAACCTGGATCCCGTTGCGTGCAGGCTGCTGCCCAAAGTGGCGGAGGTTCGTGCCTGGCTCGCGGTGCGGGAAGGGGTGCTCGGCGTGCAGGTAACAGGGTCAGGGAGTTGCGTCTTTGCCGTCTGTGCCACGTCGGAAGATGCCAATCGTATTGTGGACGAGGCGCGTGCAGACCTTGGTGCATGGGCCTGCGCAGCCCACATTGCGTAAGATTGCGCTATAATCGGCGCAAATGCAGATTAAACGAAGCAAAAACGTTAGAGGTGCTTGTTATGAAGCGTCTTGTTACCGAAGGTGCTGAGCTTGCTCAAGCTCCTGTTGATTCTTCGGCGCGCGATCGTGTGAGGTCGCGTCGCTTGGCGCGCAAGAGGCGCAGAGCCCTAAAAATCGCTGCGGTGGTACTTGCGGTGTGTGGTTTGGTGGGCGGTACATACGCCCTGGGCTTTTGGTATTTCTCCTCCCACTATTACCCTGGAACGCGTGCGGTTGGCGTAGACGCCGCGTTCATGACGCAGGATGAGTTTGCGCGAGCAATCGATACGCATTTGCAGAGCTTCGAGATGCATGCCACCAAAGGCGAGTTCGGCGTGAATGTTCCCGGGTCTCTCGTTGACCTTTCTGGAGACGCGGAAGCAATATCGAGGGACTGTCTCATGTTTCAGGATGCCTCGGCTTGGCCTGTGGCGCTTTTGGGGTATATTCGGCCCGAGACTGCAACGCTCTCGTTTGACGCCAGCAAGCTTGCCACTGTGGTAAATGAGGCTGTGGGAGCCTACAATACGCATGCCACGCAGCCAGTGTCGGCAACGTTGGAGCTTAATGGGACAAAGGATGCGTTTGCGCTAAAAGCGGAGGTGCCGGGCACCGCCCTGGATGCTTCGTCTGTGCAAGCGGCCTTGGAGACTGCCATTGCGCATGGAGAGGATTCGGTGGAGCTCGGAGAGGATGTGCTTGCGCAGCCAGCTTTTACGAAGGACTCTCCACGAGCTCAGGAAGCGCTTTCCCACGCAAATGACGTCTTTGGCTACGACATTGGCTTTACGCATGGCGGCAAGCAGATTTCGCACTTGGACGCGCAGACGTTTGTGCCGTGGCTCGTGGTTCAGGATGACCTTACGCTTGGGGTGGACCAAAACGCGGCGGCATCCTGGGCAGAGGAAGAGCTGTGGATATTGGCGGATTATGCGGACGACAAGAACGTGTACAGCGTGGATGCCAGTGCTTTTGCCCAAGGCCTGAACAACAGCATTCAAAGGGAAAGCGGCAGTTCCTTTGAGGTGCCTTATATTGAGATGGCGCGCTATTTGCCAGGTGGCGGAAAGCTTAACCCAACGGCATGGAACCCCGAGAAGGGCCGCTATATAGACGTAAACAAAAAGGCGCAGGTCGCTTGCCTTTTTGACGCTTCAGGTAGGGTGTTGTGGGAAACGCCTGTAACCACGGGTAACGAGTCGGCAAACGACGGCACCCCGACGGGTGAGTTTGCCATCTACGACAAGAAGACCGATTACACGCTTCTTGGCAGAGACAGTGACAACGACGGCAAGCCCGACTATAAACATCACGTGGACTTTTGGATGCCCTTTAACGGCGGCATTGGGCTGCACGACGCCTCATGGCGCTCGACCTATGGGGGCACGGAATACCTGGAGAACGGCAGCGGTGGATGCGTGAACGTGCCGAAGGACGCTGTCGATAAGCTCTATGCGATGACGCATAAAAATGAGGCTGTGTTGGTTCACGAATAGGGTGCACAAGAATGGAATAGTCTGCTACAATATGTGCTTGCGCTTCGGGACGTGGCGCAGTTTGGTAGCGCGCACGGTTCGGGACCGTGAGGCCGCTGGTTCGAATCCAGTCGTCCCGACCAG
>CADCPM010000115.1 GCA_902803315.1 uncultured Coriobacteriaceae bacterium | reverse complement strand
GCCACGAGGCCGGCCTCAAGCGCGTTGAACATATGGTGCACACCAAGAACGACCGTTAACGGGTATATTGCACCTGCTAACGCGCCTCCTAAGCCAAACGGTATGCCTAATAGGAACTTGAAGAACTGCATTACGTACTCTTCGAGCATCGAGAAGATGGGGCCGATGACGATCATGGTGGCAAGACCAGTGATCAGTACGGTGCACAGAGGCGTTACAAAGAGGTCGAGCATGTCGGGCACGTGAGCGTGCAGCCACTTCTCGATGACGCACATGAGGAACACGGCTACCACAACGGGAATGACGTGGCCCTGGTAACCCTGGAGGGTTACGGGAAGCACGCCAAAGAGGGATACCTGAGGTGCGCCGCCAGCTGCGATGATCTTGTCGGCAGTAGCGCCTGCGCTGTCGATGAGCATGGAGGTGCCGTCGCCTGGGTTGATGACATTGGGAAGGAAGTTGCTGTTTACGTAGTTGTTATAGAAATCAGCAGCTTGTGGCGAACCGACGGTAAAGTACAGGCTCTTGTCGGCTGGCAGGGACCATGCGTTGATGAGACCTGTGTGGTTCATGATCATGCCGATTACGCCACCGAGGAACTCGTTGCCGCCAAATACGCGAGCAGCCGAGAAGCCGATGAGGATTTGCAGGAACACGAACGACGCGTTGGAGAACGCGTGAATGAGGATCCACCAGTTGTTGGTCTCGAGCGGGTGGGCGACGACTCCGTCGGCAAGCGTAACGGTGATGGCGTTGTTGAGGCCCTCGGTGAGGCCCATGAGCAGACCAGAAGCCACGATGGCGGGAATGATGGGGACGAATACGTCGCCCAGAGCCTTGATGCCGCGCTGGATGGGGTTGCCCTTGGCTGCCGCGGCTGCCTTGGCGTCGTCGGTTGAGCCGACCTTGATGTTGCCCTGCTTGCAGAACTCGTCGAACACCTTGTTTACGGTGCCCGTGCCATAGATCACCTGGAGTTGGCCAGATGCCTGGAAGTTGCCCTTCGCAAGCGTGGCGTCCTCTACGGCGTCCATGTTTACCTTCGAGTCGTCGGCGATGACGAGACGGAGGCGGGTTGCGCAGTGCGCGGCGGAAACGACGTTATCGGCGCCACCTACTGCGGCAAGGATTTCTCTCGCTGCTTGCTCGTGCTCAGCTGCCATAAGAAAACCTCCCTTTCCCTTTCCTTCTTTCCTTTCCAACAGACAATAAACGTGCCTGTGAGGCGATTTGCCAAAGCCAAACGGCCAGAGTGGCTATGGAATCGTTCTCACATGCATCCCATAGTACTACCTATGGGACCACAATTTGGCGAGAAATGAAAAATTGGTGATGGAAATTTGCGTTCTTTGAGGAAAAATCGGTGAGACGTCAAAGGGCTTCGCTAGCGCAATGAGTTGCGATGGAATACCTCATATGGCATGCAAACGCTCACGTGTGCCTTCTTTGGAGAGACAATCAAAGAGAGCAGGGCTTCTGCGGCTTTAATGCCGCTTGTCTTGAACGGTAGGTGCGCCGTGCTGAGCGTGGGGATGATGATCCTGCTCATGGGGCTGTCTCCCACACCGGTTATCTGGACGTCTTCTGGCACGCGCTTGCCATACTCGCGCATGCACATAATGGCGCCAAACGCTATCTCGTCCGTCGCGCAGACGATGGTGTCTACGTCTGGGACTCGCTCCAGGATTCGTTCGGCCGCAAGGTACCCGGAGTCGGAATTGAAGTTGGCAGTCTCTATGGCCTTGGGCAAGACGGCTATCCCTGCCTGCGAGCATGCGTCCAAAAACCCTTGGCGGCGCATTACGCCTACGGCTTGGTCATTCTTGAGCACACCTATGTAGGCGGGTTGTCGTGCAGTGGAAAGTGCGAGTTGGGTAAGGTCTCGCACGGCATGGTAGTCATCCTGGTAGATGCATGAGTAGCCTTCGAAATTCTGGTCGAGCACCACGAAGGGTACGCGAAGGCGCTCTATTGCCTTCTCGTGGGCGTCGGTAAAGATGGTTCCCAGCATAATGATTCCGTCGACGCGGTCGCCTTGGTTGAGGATTCTGAGGTACTCGATTTCCTTGTTCGCGTCGTTTTCGGTGTTAGCCAAAAGCACTTGGTATCCGTGCTCGGCAAGTTTGCTCGTAACGCCCTCGACCATGCGGCTTACCGATTGCGAGTTGATCTTCGGTATGATGACGCCCACGAGGTGGGTCTTTCCGTTGCGGAGTTGTTGCGCTTGGCTTGAGGGAACGTAGCCCGTCTCCTCGATCACGCGACTTATGCGGGCGCGTTTCTCCTGCGATACGTAGCCGTCATTGAGATAGCGAGAGACTGTGGCTCGCGATACTCCAGCGCGCTTTGCTATCTCGTTGATGTTCATCTTCGCTCCGCATAGTGAATCTATGTACACATATGAATAGACATGTTTAGATATTATGAATTATAGGCGCCATTCCTTGCACACTATAGTATTGCGTATCTTATCAACGAAAAACACAACGAATTGCAAGGTGACTCGAACAGGCGCATGCATGCCCTGGAAGTATGCCAAGAAGGGCTAGCAGGACACGCGTCCTCCCACGCGCTGCTAAACGGTGCGTTACCATAATCGATGTTCAAAAATTGACTGAAGGTGCTTTGCGGGGCGTGAACGGCAAGCGAACAAGGACGTTTTGTGGGTGAGCGTAATGAGGGAACGGGCTTTGCGTAATATACAGTGACAGTAGGTAAGGGTGCTATGAAGAAGCACTGGTTATAGGGGGCAGCATGGGTACATTCTCCAAATTCATTCGCTATAGAGAGCGTGGAAAAGAGGCGAATGCCGAGAGCGTCGAACAGTTTGGCGTTCCGTCGCACTCGCTTTTCATATCTACCAACTTCTGGTCCTTTAGACAAAAGACCAAGATTGTGGAGGAGGATGGCTCGGTTGCGTATCGCGCCAAGTCCCGTTCCATCTCGCTGCATGACAAGACCACCATCACGGACGCCCGCGGAAAGCTTGTTGCCAAGCTGGAGAAAAAGGTGCTTACCCTGCGCGAATACCATCGCGTGACGATGGCGGATGGCACTCGGTTCGATATAGCCCACGAGCTGTTCCAGCTCATCGATGACACTGCGGAGATCACGGATTTGGGTTGGACCTTGCGGGGCAACTACGCTTCCCTCAACTTCGAGATCTACGACGAGGACGGGAGCGTCATTGCCGTTGTGGGCAAGAAGCTCATATCCATAAAAGACAAGTATGCCATCGACATATACCGTCCGGAGTTGGAACAAGAGGTCGTTGCGGTGCTCGTGGCACTGCAGCATACCCTGCGCGACAGGACGAAGGGCAACAGGTCATCCTCTTTGGTGGCGGATATTGTTCGTAAACTTTAGCGCGTTGGCAAGCACTTGGAATTATAAAATTTACTACGACCTCCACTCCTTGATGAGCTTGAAAGGACAAATGCTTTATGGGCAATCGTGTGTATGTTTTCTGCCATGGTCTTAACGGCTGCGGCCAGTACGACGAGAAGTATAAGAAGAAGCCGTATTGGGGCGGATCCTCGGGCGATGTCGTTGCCGAATGGAGCGACCAAGGCCTTGCGGCCTATGCCGCAAGCGTGTCACCGCAGGGAAGCGCCTGGGACCGGGCTTGCGAGCTCTATGCCCAGATTGTCGGCGTACGCACAGACTACGGCAAGCGGCATAGCGAAGAAAATCGCCATGCGCGCTATGGCCGTGACTTCACTGGCGATGCGCTCATTCCGACGTGGGACGAGAATACAGAGCTGGTGCTCATAGGCCATTCGTTTGGCGGCGCAACAATACGGCTCTTTGCCGAGCTGCTTGCCCATGGCAGCGAGGAGGAACGTGTGGCGACGGAGGAGGACGAGCTGAGCCCGCTCTTTGCTGGTGGCATGTCCGAGCGTGTGTTTGCCATCGTCACCCTTGCCGCGCCCACGAACGGTACCACCGCCTACGAGATTTCGGGAGATCCGAACTTCGATGCGAAGCGCGTGAAGGTATCGCTTAGGCATAAGTTCCTCGATCGCGTGTTGAAGAGAGGGACCAGGATAAAGGTAGACGATCGCGCGGCGAACGACTGGGCAAACTACGACATGCGCATCGACAACGCAAAGGTCCTCAATGAGCGCATCCCCATGCTTGATCACGTGTATTACCTCTCGGTTGCCTGCGATGCGACGAAGGCAGGCGAAGGGGGTGTGCGCGTTGCGGACACCACCGTTATTGATCCCCTGTTCGTGAAGAATGCCACGGTTATGGGATGCTATGGAGGGGTGACGAGCGGAGGCTTTGAGATGGGGGACGATTGGCATGCCAACGACGGTCTGGTCAACACGCTGTCTGCCCGCGCTCCGTTTGGTGCCCCAAGCAAGCCGCTCGATCGGAACAACATGGAGCGAGGCGTGTGGAACGTTATGAGCGACCTCCGCGCCGATCACGGTTTCTTCTCGGGTGACTACGTAAAGAAATGCGACCCGCATCCCTTCTTCCGCGATCTTAAAGAGTTGCTCGAGGGACTCGAGTAGAGGCAGTCAATGGCGAGTGTCCCGCTGGCCGCCTACATAACGACTTGGTTCTTGCCGCTCTTCTTTCCTGCGTAGAGCTTCTCACCGCCCCACCTACACACCTGTGCATCTGGTAGGCTTTCCCGCAAAAGGTGAGCCACGTTCTCCAGAACGAGGTCGCTGCAGTTGTGGCCATAGGTGTCGTTGACGTTCTTGAAGTCGTCGATGTATGCCAGTGCGACCCAGTATTTGCCAAGGTTGCCGCCCTTGGAGAGCTTTCCCTGATAGTCAGCCACGTAGTATCTGTTTGGCAAGCCGGTAAGCTTGTCGTGCATCAGGCGATTGGCAAGGGCCTTTTCCGATTTGGTTGCCTCTCGCACGAATGCTTGCAACACCATGGCGGAGACGACAAACACAATGGCTCCCCACGTGAGCCTGAGCATGAGTGATATATCGTCGGGTATGCTATAGGGTGCCGGCCGAAGGGCACTCACGACACATGACGAAAGATACGCAAACGCGCCAAGGATGCAGAGGGGGAGCGCGTGGGCGTGCCTGATGTTCAGATTGGACGAAGATGGCCTCATTCGCAGATATTGCTATCACCATGAGGGCGGTTTCACAAAGGCATACCCAATCCTTGCGCAGATGACCGTGCGTACGATGAACAAGGACGCGGATCAAGCGTAGGTCGCCTTGATTGAGGATGGGGGCGGGCCCCGACTTGCTGTTTTGCAAAACCGCAAGTCGGGACCCGCCCCCTTTTGCAGACCGTTGTCGCTGCGATGAGGCCTTAGCCAAAGTAGCGCTTGAGCAGACCGGCGAATGCCTTGCCGTGACGGGCCTCGTCGCGAGCCATCTCGTGCACGGTGTCGTGAATGGCGTCGAGGTTGGCGGCCTTTGCGCGCTTGGCAAGGTCGGTCTTGCCGGCGGTGGCGCCATTCTCGGCCTCAACGCGCATCTCGAGGTTCCTCTTGGTGGAGTCGGTTACGACCTCGCCGAGGAGCTCTGCAAACTTGGCGGCGTGCTCGGCCTCCTCAAAGGCTGCGGTCTTCCAGTACTCGCCGATCTCGGGGTAGCCCTCGCGATAGGCAACGCGCGACATGGCCAGGTACATGCCGACTTCGCTGCACTCGCCCTCAAAGTTGGCGCGCAGATCGTCGATGATGTCCTGCGGCACGCCGTCGGCCTTGCCGATGCCCACTACGTGCTCGGCTGCCCAGGTGAGCTCGCCGTCCATCTTGTTG
>CADCPM010000114.1 GCA_902803315.1 uncultured Coriobacteriaceae bacterium | reverse complement strand
ATGGCTGGGACTGAGAGAATCGAACTCCCACTGACGGAACCAGAATCCGTTGTCCTACCGTTAGACGAAGTCCCAGTGTTTCCACCTGCTTCAACGCAGAAGAAACAATACCCTATTGCCTTCGTGTTTGCAAGCGAATTATGAAAAACCGTCCACGTTGTGGATGCCAAGTGAAAAAGCCAACAAGCAACCTGTCCCCTCGTCGGCTTTTCGGCCTGTATAATAAGCGCTACTAGTTGTCGCCTCACTAGGGAGTGCCATGGACGCGCAGTTGGTAAGCATTTGTCAAACGCTCAGCACCATAAATAGTTCGATATCGAACTCCAAGACTCTTGCGCAGGGTCTTCAGTCGTGCGTGGAGGTGCTTATGCATGACTTCCATCTCGCATTTGTTACGTACTGGCAGGCGACCCAAGAGAGCGAGCTGCAACCACTGCACTGGTATGGCCCCCACGATATCTCGCAGCATTACCATGTCTTTGATGACAATAGCTTGATTGCCAAAGCCTATGCCTCGCAGGAGTCGCAGGTCTGGGATGCAGACAGGCAGAACTACGCGTCTATTGAAGGCGATTTTCCCGATGCGAGCATAGGTTTTGCCCTGTGCGTGCCCGTATCGAGCTACTTTACCAACTATGGCGTGTTGCAACTCGCATGCGAACGCGGCACAGAGCAACCAACGGAAGAACAGGTTGATGTCATTGACATGGCCACCACCCTCTGTGCAATCACGTTGGGAAAGAACGAGCCACTTCCCCACTCGTGGGCGCGATCGGAGCCACTGCTTAAGGCAAGCCATATCGCCCGTACCTTTACGAATGGCGACGTGCAAACGCGCGTACTCGAAGACACCAACTTCAACGTATACCCAAGCGAACTTGTGGTGCTTCTTGGAGAGTCAGGTTGCGGCAAGTCCACGCTGCTCAACATAATCGCAGGTCTGGATGAGCCAACCGCAGGTACGGTCACGTTTTCGGGCCATGACAACACCCATGCAAGCGAAAAGGAACTCATTGCGTTTCGGCGCAAGAATATCGGCATGGTATTTCAAAGCTATAACCTGATTCCCGTTCTGAGCGCTCGCCAAAACCTCAACCTCATCGACGAGCTCGTACAGAATCCCCTCGATTGGCAAGAGGCACTAGACCTCGTCGGCCTGCCCGACAAAGCCTCGAATCTTCCGCGACAGCTTTCGGGCGGCCAGCAGCAGAGGGTCTCAATTGCGCGCGCCCTCGTCAAGCGACCGCGCATCATCATCGCCGACGAGCCTACGGCCGCGCTCGACTACGACACCTCCATCGAGATTCTGCAAGCCATGCAAGAGGTCCTTAAGACCGGCTGCACCATCGTAATCGTTACGCATAACGAGGAGATCTGCCGCATGGCCAACCGGGTAGTGCGCATGCGAGCAGGCAAGGCATATGAACAGTACATAAACCATGGGCCCGTTGCGGCCACAGACCTAGTTTGGTAGGTATGACGGATGAAAAAGACGCAGGTCATAGAGGTTTTTGCAAACGTTCGCGCCACTATTGTGCCCTTCATCTCCGTCATGATGTTCGTGGCCTTGGGCGTGTCAGTCTTTTTGGGCCTGCGGTGGTCGGCAAACGCGCTTGCATCCTCAATTGACAACGTCTTCCAAAAGACGAACTACCACGACATTTTCGTGAAGGCCCCCGTGGGTTTCATGGATGACGAAATCGACGAGATACGCAATCTCGAAGGCGTGGAGGCGGTGGAAACCGGCTATCTTTGCAATCAAGATGCCATCGTGGGCAAATCCACCATGCCACTGCGCGTGCAATCCATACCCTCGACCATGGACCAGCCCATAGTCAAGGAAGGAGCCCTGCCCACCAAAACCAACGAGATAGCCATCATGGACAGCTGGGCCTCAAAGAACAAGGTTGGCGTCGGCGACACCTTGCGCTTTAGCGATGCGGAAGGGGTAGGCGGGCTCAAAGGCGACTCGTTCGTCGTTACGGCTCGTGTGACGGCGCCCGATTACCTTTTCAAGGACTCATCCACCTATGCCCTTGTGGGCTCAAACGTAACTGGCGTGGCTTTCGTCGCGCCCGAGGCCTTCGACCAGGACTCCTTTGCCTTCGTTACGGGCATCCCGTGTCTCTATGTGCGTTGCGCCAACACGCAGGGCCTCTCGACCTTTGGCAACCAGTACCAGCAAACGACCGATGCGGTTGCGCAACGGATTAACGCCAAGAGTTCGGATATGCTAACCGAACGCATTGGCAGCATCTATGACGTGACTCGCACTGCGGTCGACACGCTCAAGAGCGTCGTCTCCAAGTATCGCGCATCCTACTCCAAGCTCATGAAGGAGCAAAAGACCACCTCCGAGCAAGGCACTGCAAACAAATCCTCCGCAGATCAGGCCAGCAAGCAGAACAAAGCCGTGGACAAGCAGGTGGACACCCTTGGCAGTAAATTCGTAGGAGAGGCTGCAGACGCTTGCGAGCAACTTGATATAAGCCTTCCGGCCAAAGTCGACCATACGTCCTTTGCTGACGTGCTCACCGAGCTCGAATCCTTGCTCAAAGACGTAGACCAGCTTAAGTTGAACATCAACGGCCAGCGCGTCGCATTCTCCGAGATTCCCAACATGCTCAACAACCTCAAGGAAACCTTCCAAAAGAACGGCCGCAACGCGTTCGTACTCGACCGCGCACATAACGGCGGCGTCATCATGGCAAAAATGCTCATGGACATACTTGGGAAGCTTCGCTACTCCATGGCGGCGCTCTTCGTGATCGTTGGCCTGTTGGTGTGCTACACAGCTATATCGCGCATCGTCAACGACCATGTGGTGCAAATCGGAACGAAGAAGGCACTTGGCATCTTCGTTGGCGAGGTGACGTCTGGCTACCTGCTGTATGCGGCGCTTGCGGTAATCCTCGGAGTCGCAATCGGCGTGCTGGTTGCCCTGTTCGTGGTGCAAACGATTATCAACCCCGTACTGGCAAACGTGTTCCTCATGGGACCATACCCACGATACTTCTCGCTCACCGACTCGCTCATAGCCGGCGTCTTGGAGATTGTCCTCATTCTTGCGGCTACATGGTTCTCCTGCCACAGGGTCTTGGCACGCAGGACGCAAGAGCTGCTTTCGGGACAACGTCCCCCTACGGCCAAGGAGCACTTCTTCGAATCGTGGGGAATATACAAGCGGCTCTCCCTGCTTGGCCAGGTTGTCGTAAACAACTGCGTCAATGAGAAACGCCGCGTGGTGGCCACGCTCATAGGCGTAGCAGGTTGCACGTCCTTGGTGGTTTGTGCCCTCACGCTCAATAACAACGTTCTTGGCAGCATGGATGCCCAATACAAGGACGTATATGGGTTCAATGCCATCGCACAGCTTGACCCCTCCGTCAAAGACGCCAGCGCTGCGGTGAGCAAGCGGCTCGACGAGAAGTCGATGGAGAACGCGCCGACATATCGCAAGACCTGCACGCTTTCGGCAAACGGCGACGTTGCCTTGGCCACGCTGTTCGTACCCACGGACGCCCAAAAGTTCCAAGACATGTACCATATCCACCCACAATGTGGCACTTCCGCAGATCTGAGCCAAGACGGCGTATGGCTTGGCAAGGGGTTTGCGAACACCTCTGGCCTCAAGATTGGGGATTCGGTTTCGATATCGGACTCGACCGGCCAATCCGCAGACGTGCCCATAGCGGGCTTCTTTGACCACTATCTCACCACGATTGACGCAGTTATGGGGGCAGACACCTATAGAAGGCATTTCGGGTCGACGCCCATAGCAAACGCCGTTTTGGTAAACACGCATGGCAACGGAGTCGACTCCGTTGCCAAGACCCTCGCAGACGTAAAGGGGTTTGCGGGTATGCGCGACGACAAGGCCTTGGCAGCACGGGCATTCAACATGTTCTCCAAGCTGTCCAGGACCGTAGTTATCATCTACCTGGCGCTCTCGGCACTCATGGCCGCAATCGTACTTCTGAACCTGGACGTCATGTACGTAATGGAGAAGAAGCGCGAGCTCATAGTCCTCATGGTTTGTGGCTATTCCACAAAGGCCGCCAAGTCATACGTTCGCGGCGACACCATAGCGCTTACCTTGCTGGGAACGCTTTTGGGCATTTTTCTCGGTGCCATCGTGGGCTACCTCACCGTGCGCTCGGTCGAGCCTCCCAACGTGGTCTTCCTCCACGGGATCAATGCACAGGCATGTCTCATCGGAGCTGCCGTGACGTTGGTGTTCTCGGCCATCGCCGGCTTTGTGGCCTTCCGGCGCATTCCCAAATTCGACCTCACCGACTTGAGCCGCATGTAGCAAACGCTTAGCCCAAAGTAGGCGACAGGCCCCGAGTTTGGATTTGAAATCCAAACTCGGGGCCTGTCGCCTACTCAGGCTCTATGCCTAGTCGTCCATGTAGTCCTTGAGCTTGCCGGAGCGGCTGGGATGGCGCAGCTTCACGAGCGTCTTGCTCTCGATCTGACGTATGCGCTCACGCGTGACGCCAAACTCGCGCCCCACCTCCTCGAGCGTGCGAGGGTGCCCGTCCTCAAGGCCAAAGCGGAACTTAATGACCTTCCTCTCACGGTCGGCGAGACCATCGAGCACCTGCTCAAGCTGCTCACGAAGCATGGAGTCGCTCGCAGCCTCCGGCGGAGCGACAGCGGAGGTATCCTCGAGAAAGTCCCCAAGCTGGGAGTCCTCCTCCTCGCCAATGGGGGTCTCGAGCGAGACCGGCTCCTGGCTGATCTTCTGGATCTCGCGCACGCGCTCGGCGGTCATGCCCATCTCCTCGCCGATTTCCTCCGGCGTGGGCGGGCGACCCAAGTCCTGCAGGAGCTGGCGCTGGACGCGCACGAGCTTGTTGATGGTCTCCACCATGTGCACCGGGATGCGGATGGTGCGCGCCTGGTCCGCGATGGCGCGCGTGATGGCCTGGCGAATCCACCAGGTCGCGTAGGTGGAGAACTTGAAGCCCTTGGTGTAGTCGAACTTCTCGACCGCGCGGATGAGGCCGAGGTTGCCCTCTTGGATGAGGTCCAAAAACAGCATGCCGCGACCCACATAGCGCTTGGCAATGGAGACCACCAGGCGAAGGTTCGCGCTAATGAGTGCCTGCTTGGCCTCGAGGCCCACCTGCTCCACGCGCATGAGACGACGCATCTCGCGGCGGTCGACCTCCATCTCCCCCGCCTCGATTGCCTCAAGCTTCTCCATGGCCTCGGTACCGGCCTCGATCTTCATCGCGAGGTCGACCTCCTCGGCAGCGGTAAGCAGGTCAACCTTGCCGATCTCCTTGAGGTACATGCGCACGGGATCCTGCGTCATCTTGGTGTTGAGCGCTTCGAACGTGCGGGTGCGAGCTCGGCTAGAGCGCTTCTTCGTCTTGGGCTTAGGTGCCGCACGAAGCGCAGCGTTTACCGCCTTTGCCTCGTTGATGGTTTCGATGTCGCGTTCCTCACCATCCTCGTCCACCTCTTCGATCTCGGTATCGTCTTCCTCGTAGGCGTCATCCGCGTCCACGTAATCCGAAGCGAGTTCGGCGACGTCCGCAGCTTCCCCGGACGAGGTTATGTCCACGCCACGGCCACGAATGACGTCATAGAGCTCCGAGAGCTCATCCCCGTCTATATCGACATCCTTGATCGCGACCTGAATATCGTCTTCGGTTATTACCCCCTTGGAGCCAGAGGCTTTGCTCACAAGAGCATCGGCAATCTTGGCGAGTTCGTCCGAAACGATCGGCTCGTTTTTGATATTATTTGCAGCCACAGAATTCCTTCCGACGTAAACTCATGGAATTTTACCCAATTTCAGCGATTGTTAAACCCAGATGCCACACGATTTGCAAGCTCATTTGCGTGCCTTTGCAATTCGGTGGCCTCCAAAAAAGCGTTTTCCGAGGTAGAGGTGCCAGAACGCATCTTAGATCGCAGCTCTTTGATCTTTCGTCTTGTGGAGTACAGTTCCACCGTATCGAGCACAAACGACACCTTGGCTCGATCGTCTACGCCATCGGCCGCAACGACGCTCCCGCTCGAAAGGATCCTTGGCGCATCGGCTACGATCCCGGTGGCAGCGCGTACCACATCGGCTGGTGAGGTGTTCTCGGGAGTCGCAAGCATGGCCCATGCCATTGCCTCGTGGCGCTCGTCTGCCCATAGGAACGTGGCAATGCGGTCGGCGTGAACGCGCATGGCATCCGGATCGGCCGCCATAAGCGACAAGAGCT
Organism: uncultured Coriobacteriaceae bacterium; assembly: GCA_902803315.1. GTDB lineage: Bacteria > Actinomycetota > Coriobacteriia > Coriobacteriales > Atopobiaceae > RUG440. Next base: position 14,441 of record CADCPM010000114.1, on the reverse strand, counting down.
CGCGCTCCGCACGAAGCTGCAGGCGCTCGTCTGAGGTAAGGGCAACGTCCCCCTGCGAAGACACGCCCATGGATTGTCCCTGAGGCACCATATCGGCCACAGGAGAACCGCCGCTAGCCTCCATTGCCTCGTAGGGCACATAGTCATCCGGCACGTATTGACTCTCGTCCGCAAGGGGATAGCTGTCGTAACGGGCATCCCGCACGTTGTTGGAATCGTAAGCGGGGCCACCGTAGGAACGCGACGAGGCGTTGCTCGAGCGCGAAGACGCACGGCCCTGCCATGACGGTGCATCATCCCTGCGTACAGGCTTGGACCGAATGGCACGCTTTACCTCATCCACGCCAATACCAAGCCAGTCGCCAACCACCATGGCATACTCGTCCAAAAGAACCGAATCGCGCAGAGGAGCCAGAATGCCCGCGATCTCGTCCAGAGCCGCCATGCGCACCCCTCCGGGCGCCGTGGGTCCCACGTTTTCCAAACGCTTGCGCAAAACGAAGTCCATGAGCGGCTCCGCGTTACGAAGAACCTCCTCCAAGTCCTGTGGCCTGTGGGTGTCCAGGTACTCCGCGGGGTCCTGGTTGTTGGGAAGCACCACGCAGCGCAAGTCCGCCTCCGACTTGTCTATGAACTGCACCGCACGCTCCGCCGCACGCTGACCTGCTGCATCGCCATCGAACATGCACACGATGCGCTTTGCAAATCGAGACAGCGTTCGCACGTGGTCTATGGAGAAGGACGTTCCGAGCGCTGCCACCGCACGGGGAAAGCCAGCCTCATGCAACGCAATGACATCCGTATATCCCTCGCACACTATCGCCTCACCGGTGGCCGCGATATGCTCCTTTGCCTTATCAAAGGCAAAGAGATGCTTTCCCTTGTGAAAGACCGGCGTCTCCTTGGTATTCAGGTATTTGGGCTTGGCGTCCGTAAGGACGCGACCCCCAAACGCGATGGTTCGACCTTGCTCGTCGTGTATGGGAAACATGACACGTTCGTAAAAGCGGTCGGCTTCATAGCCGTTGCGCTGCACCGTTAGGTCGGCAGCCTCCATCTCGGCACGCGTGAATCCCTTGGATTGGAGATGCTTGGCAAGCATGGCGTGCCCTGGCGCATATCCCAGGCCCCAGCGACGACACACTTCCGAGCCATAGCCACGGCCAGACAAATACGAGCGCCCCGATGCGGGTCCCGCTCCCCTACCCCTGTTGAGTATGGTCACGTAGTACGACTCGGCTTCGGTAAGGCACTCGATCAGGCGATTCCTGCGCGGCCCGCGACGAGCACCGCGTTCTTCTACGAGCTCGATGCCGGCACGATCGGCAAGGAAGCGAATGGCGTCGGGAAACTCGAGGTTCTCTCGTTTCATTACGTAGTCATACACGTCCCCACCCAAGCCACAGCCAAAGCACTTCCATAGGCCGGTAGAGGGATTGATGTGGAACGACGGGGTCTTCTCGTGGTGGAAGGGGCAACAACCCCACCAGTCGGACCCGCGCCTCTTTAGCTCCACCGTCTCACTCACCAGCTGGAAGAAGTCAGTTGCCTGACGAACGCGTTCCTTGTCCTCATCGGTAATCATCGCCCCACCCCCATTCTTCTTGTACCCAGGTTTGAGCGTACCCACTCAATGTTTTCTAGCACCACGCTTGTTAGCTCTTCAAGCGAATCGAAGCGTCTGGAGTCTCGTAACCACTGCTCGAACGTAACGATTACGTTGGCACCATAGAGATCTCCCTCAAAGCCTATGAGGTTCGCCTCCAAAAACCTGCTTGTTGAGGATTTGAAGCTCGGAGGGGCCCCAACGTTGACCGCTGCCGGCCAAACGTTGCTGCCATCAACGAAATAGCATCCGTACACGCCATCCTTGGGCAGGCATTCAAGCTCGTCTAAGGTGACGTTTGCCGTAGGAAACCCTAGCGAGGTCCCTTCGCCACGCCCGTGCTCGACTCTGCCGCGCACCGCATGGCTTCTGCCAAGCAAGGCCTTTGCCTCACCCACTCGACCCTCTTGCAAGAGCAAGCGGATGCGCGATGCCGAAATGGCGTTGCCCTCTAGTTCCATGAGCTCGTGCGCACGCACCTCGTATCCCAACCGAGCGCCCAGCCGACCAAGGGTGTCCACGCTTCCAGCCCCCTTGTGGCCAAAGCGAAAGTTACTTCCTACGTGCACGCTCACGGGATGTGTTACGCGAAGCAGCGTTTGCTCCACGAACTCAGCAGGATCAAGACCCGCAAGCTGCGGGGTAAAGCGCAGGACGACGATGTAGTCCATCCCAAGCGCAAGGAGGCCGCGACAACGGTCGGTCGTGCAAAGCAACCTGCTTCCCGCAGCCGATGGACCCACGATCACTGCTGGATCGGGATCAAACGTAACCGCCACGCAAGGCAGGCCCCGCCCCTTCGCATCGTCTATAGCCTTCCTTACAAGCGCTTGATGCCCAAGGTGCACGCCATCGAAGGCACCCAAGGCCAAGACGGTATCTTGTTCTGGACGCAACGCCTTCATGCCAGGCAACGAGAAGACAAATGCGTCCTCGTTGGACGCGATGACGCTTCCCTCGCCCCAACGGGGCATCCAGGGGAGGTTTTCGCTCATGCGCGCACCCCCTCAATGCCGGCAGGGCAGTTCGTCACCGAGCGCAGATATCCCCCATCCATACGCCAAATGCCGTACAGACAGCCCTGGCGAACGATTGCCAGTCGCTGGCCCTCTTCTGCACTCACGTCATTCGCAGGCACGAAGGGCACGCCGTTTCGCGCGCGTTCGAGCTCACGTTCGCTGAGCACATAAGTGGGCAGACCCAGCACGTAGGTTGGATCGATCGCCAAGGCGGATACGCCCTCGCGGCCCGCCTCCTCCACTTGCTCGAGCGTCACGCAGTCACTCAGCGTCACCACACCCGCGCCGGTACGGCATAAAGAGCTCAGATGCGCGGCGCTGCCCACCGCAATGCCCAGGTCACGCGCGATGGAACGTATGTAGGTACCTGGCGACACCACGAACTCACAGCACCAGCCAAGCCCGTCGTCCCTTTCGATACCGAGCAAGCGCGCATCGTAAATGTGCATGTCCCGCTCGGGCAACTCAAACTCCACGCCTTCGCGTGCGAGCTCATACGCGCGAACCCCATTCACCTTTATCGCCGAGAAGCGCGGCGGACGCTGCTTGCCCGGTCCACGAAGCCCCTCAATCACAGATTGCGCAAACGCCTCGTCGTAGAGGGACTCTGGCACTTCTGCCGTACGTAGAGCCTCGCCCTGCGCGTCGTCGGTGGTGGTCTGCGTCCCAAAGGAAATGGTTCCGACGTACGTCTTCGTACGCCCTTCCTCTATGTGGTTTATGAGCTTCGTCGCCTGTCCAAACGCAAGCACGAGCACGCCCGTTACCGCTGGATCGAGTGTGCCAATGTGGCCCACACCGCCATCGCCAATCGCACGGCCTACGCGATTGTCTACCGCACGAGTCACTTCCCCGTATGGCTTGTTTATGGCTATAAGAAGGTTGAGGCCGCTGCTGCGCCTCCTACGCCTGCCACCGCGCCGCGCCAAAGCTATCCCTCGCTCCGCTCGGCGTCACAATCGCCTTCTTTGAGCAGCTTCCGCAAGGGGGGAAGCACGGCCGTAAGCGCCTCGTCTATGTCGCCGTCGAAGGTAAAGCCAGCTGCGGCGCGATGCCCGCCGCCTCCCATGAGCCGAGCCACGGCAGACACATCGTGCGTGCCCTTGGAACGCAGGTTGCCGCGAACCTTTCCGTTGGGCACCTTCTTGAGGAACAGGGCAATCTGCGAGCCCTCCACGCTGCGCACCACATCTATAAGACCATCGCTCTCATCCAAATCGGCACCCGTTCGATCCAAGTCGTTCTGAGTCGCATAACTGTATGCGATGCGACCTCCCTCAAACGTGGTGATGCGTCCCATAACGAGCGATTTGAGATGCAGGAACTGAAGCCTGAAGCTCTGATACACGTTTAGCGATATGTCCGAAGGCGAAGCCCCACAGTCTACCAACAGGCTTGCCACGGCAAACGCCTCTCCGTCTGCGTTCTGATACTGGAACCTGCCCGTGTCGGTAACGATGGCGCACAGGAGGTTCTGTGCGATTTGAGGGGTTATCTCAACCTGCAGGAACAGCGCGAACTCCGCAATGATAACGCCTACGGCAGCCGCTCCAGGACGAACGACCTCTGCATCCCCCATAGGCACATCGCAGGGATGATGGTCCAAGACAGCAACCTTCTTCGCGCGACGACATACGTCCTGGGCAAGGTTGAGCCTTCCCATCTGGCTCAGGTCCACCGCAATGAACAGGTCGGGATCCTTCGTGTATTCGGAGGGCCTCACCAGCTCCTGTGCAAGCGGCAAAAACGAGTAGATGCGCGGTACGGGCGCGTCATCCGCAAGCAAAGGCGTTACCTCCTTGTGCGGCCACCGCGCACGAATCGTTTCCACAAGGCCCAACACCGATCCCAAGGCGTCGCCGTCTGGAGAGGTATGCGCGCAAATGGCAATGCACTGGGCCTCGTCAATGAGCTCCCTCACGGCGACAAAACCCTCATGCTGCATATTGGCATCCGCCTTACTGGAAGGCCCAAAACATCCGCCTTCGCGGCTACTCATCAACATCCTCCCCATCGCGATCGCTCACAGGATAGCCATACTCGTCCTTCTCTATCGCAAGCGAAGACGGCACGTCCTCAAGCATGCGAGCTATGTGTTCCGCCTCGTCAACGGTGGTATCTATCTCGAACACGATCTGAGGCGTTACGCGCCAGCCCAAGGCGTGGCCAAGAAGCGAGCGAATCCTACCCTTGGCACGCCCAAGGGCCTCGCGCACCTCGTCATAGCGCGCTGCGTCGCAACTCACATAGGCCTTGAGCATGGATTTGTCCATGCTCACCTCGCAGCCGGTGAGCGTCACAAGATCGAGCGCCGGGTCGGACACCTCAAACAGAAGTATGTATCCCAGCTTCTCGCGAGCCTGCTCGGCCATGCGACGCGTATTGCTGTTCTGCTTCATTGGGTTCTCCTCCATGGGAACCAAGGGGGTCTATCCACAAGCACTTGGCTGGGAAGACCCCCTTGGGCACTTTGCTACTCCGTACGAGCGACCTCGTCGATGCGATACGTCTCAATAACGTCGCCGGGGTGGATGTCCTGGAAGTTCTCCAGGCCCACGCCGCCTTCCAGGCCAGCACGCAGGCTCGAGACGTCGTCGCGATAGTGGCGCAGCGATGCCACGTGTCCGTCGTACACGACGATGCCGTCGCGCACCAGACGAACGTTGTCCGTGGCGGAAATCTCGCCTTCCTCCACGCGAACGCCTGCCGCGATGCCAACCTTGGGCACCTTGAAGGTATCCAAAACGGTAGCGGTAGCCGTCGAGACTTCGACCTCGGTAGGCCGCAGCATGCCAATACGCGCGGCGTCGATGTCTTCCATGGCCTTGTAGATGACGCTGTAGGTACGAATCTCGACGCCAGTGCGCTCCGCGGCGGTGCGCGCCTTTGCGTCGGGTCGAACGCCAAAGCCGATGATAATGGCGTTGGACGCATCGGCCAAAAGGACGTCGGTCTCGGAAATGGCACCGACTGCCTTGTGGATCACATTGATGCGGACCTCGCTCTGGTCCATCTTGCCGAGCGAGTCCTCGAGCGCCTCGATGGAACCCATAACGTCGGCCTTGATGATGAGGTTGAGCTCCTTTACCTCGGCGTCCTCCATGGTCGCAAAGAGGTTCTCGAGCGTGACGTGCTTGACCTTGTTCTGCTCCTCGATACGTGCCTTGAGTGCGCGCTCGTCGGCAAGCGAGCGGGCATCGCGGTCGTCTTGGAACACGCGGAACTCGTCACCGGCCATCGGCACGCTCTGCAGGCCCAGGATCTCCACGGGATAGCTCGGCGTCGCCTCCTTAACCTGGCGACCCTTGGGATCGACCATGGCGCGCACCTTGCCGTACGACATGCCCGCTACCAGCGCGTCGCCCACGTGCAGCGTGCCGCGCGTAACGAGGACGGTGGCAACCGAGCCACGGCCACGGTCCAGCTTGGCCTCGAGCACGTTGCCGGAGGCAAACGTGTCGGGGTTGGCCTTGAGCTCGAGTACGTCGGCCTGCAAGAGCACGCTCTCCAAGAGCTCGTCGATTCCGATCTTCTTCTTGGCCGAGATGTCGACGAACATGTTCTCGCCACCCCAGTCCTCGGGAATGATGCCGTGCTCGGTGAGCTCCTGACGCACGCGCGTGGGATCTGCGCCGGGCTTGTCTATCTTGTTCACGGCGACGATTATGGGAACGCCCGCAGCCTTTGCGTGGTTGATGGACTCCACGGTCTGCGGCATGACACCGTCGTCCGCGGCCACGATGAGGATGACGATGTCGGTAACCTTTGCGCCACGCGCACGCATTGCGGTAAAGGTCTCGTGGCCAGGCGTGTCGATGAAGGTGATCACGCGGTCGTCGATAACAACCTGGGACGCACCGATTGCCTGCGTGATGCCGCCAGCCTCGCCTTCGGCAACGCCGGTGTGGCGGATTGCGTCGAGCAAACTCGTCTTGCCGTGGTCGACGTGGCCCATCACGGTAACCACGGGCGGCCTGGGCTTGAGGTCTGCCTCGTCGTCATAGAAGGTGAAGGAGTTCTCCTCCTCCTTGGTCATGACCTTGACGTCGCGCCCGAGGTCCTCGGCCACGAGCTCGATCTGCTCGTCGCTCATGCTCTGCGTCATGGTCAGCGCCTCGCCAACCAAGAACATGCGCTTGATGATTTCGGTGGGAGGTATGTCGAGCAGCTTTGCAAGATCCTGGACGGTCGAGCCCTGAGGCACCTTTACCGTGTCGAGCTGCGAGAGGTCTTGGTCGTTGGCAATGGCCTGCTCGATACGCTGTTGCTCGGCGGCTGCCTCGGCCTGTTTCTGCCTGCGCTCCTTGCGCTTGCGTCGACGTCCGGCAGACTCGATGTTCGCCTCGCGGACGGCAGCGCGGGCATCAGCAAGCACGCGCTCGCGATTGTACTCCTCTGCCTCGCGCGCCATCCTGCTGTAACGGTCCTCACCGTCGTTGCGTTGCTGGTTGTTGCGTCCCTTGCGACGGCCGCCACCACGCCCGGCAACGTTTTCGGGATCGGGGCTAATCGCAGCCATGGTCTCGGCGCTCACGCGCGGGGTCGGAGTGCTTCGGCGGCTGCGAGTAGGCGGATTCTCGCGCTCGCGCTTCTTGGAACGCTTGCGCTCCTCCTCTTCCTCTTGCTTCTTCTTCGCCTTGGCCTCTTCCTCGGCCTTGCGCAGAATCTCATCCTGCTGAGCGATCTGCTCAAGCAGGCTAGAGAAGTTCGTCGTCGACTTGGGAGCGTTGTCGCGCACGCGATTGCGCTCGGCCTCCTCGGCGGCCTTGCGCTCGGCCTCCCTGCGCGCCTCCTCGGCAGCCTTGCGCTCGGCCTCTTCCTTGGCCCGACGGCGCTCGGCCTCCTCGCGCTCCTTCCGCCTGCGCTCCTCGGCGGCAATGCGTGCGCGCTCGGCCTTCTCACGTGCCTTGCGCTCGGCCTCCGCCTTAGCCTCCTCCTCGGCCTTGCGCTGGCTCTCGATCTCGGCGGCGCGTGCCTCGAGGATGGGCTTCAGTCGCTTACGCACGATGCCCACGTAAGCATCCTCCAAGGCCGACGACGCGGCCTTGGCCGGTATCTTCATATCGTGGAGATGCCCCAGCATCTCCTTGCTGGTCATGCCATATTCTTTGGCAAGCTCACTAACACGGGTCTTCGCCATGAAACACCTTCCTGTACGTGCGCGATAGCGCGATGCGGACTATACCAGGGAGTCGCGATCATCGGAGACCGGCTCTTGATCGTACTCTGCAAGTTCCTCGTGGATTCCGCAATAGCGAGAGCCCGGACGAGCTGCGTTACGGCAACGCACGCCCGTGGGGCCTGTGTACGAACAGCGGCGACCACCCGTCTCGATTTCCGGATCTTCCTCAATGTCAAACGTTATGTCCTGCAGCACCTGGCGTGCCAGGGACTCGTTCTTGATGTCGATGTGATATCCCGTCAGACGCGCTGCCAGACGTGCGTTTTGGCCTTCCTTGCCAATTGCCAGCGACAGCTGGTCGTCCGGCACGATTACCGTAGCGCGGTTCGTCTCCACGTCCACCACCACGCGCGAGACGCGCGCAGGAGAGAGAGCATTCGCTATGTAGCGCTCGGGGTCGTCGTTCCACTGGATCACGTCCACGCGCTCGCCGCGCAGCTCGGCCACGACTGCGCGCACGCGACTGCCCTTGGGGCCAACGCATGCGCCAACGGGATCGGGACCGTCAATGGACGAGGAGACGGCCACCTTGGAGCGCACGCCTGGGTCACGTGCCACCGAGCGCACGCGCACGATACCGTCATGGACCTCGGGAATCTCCTGCTCGAACAGGCGCTTGACCAAACGGGGGTCGGTACGGCTAAGAACGATGGACTTACGCTGGCGCTCGCCGCGCACCGACTGGTTCTTGTCGTCGGGGTTGCGCACGTCGATGATCACCGCACGAAGGCGCATGTTGTGAGAATAGCGCTCGTTGCGCGGCCGCTCGTTGAGCTCGTCGGGGAAGCGATGCACGTCGAAATGCGGCAGCTCGGCCTCAACGTCCTCGCTTATCTTGATGATGTCGAAGTCGTGCGTGGTTTGCAGCACGGTGCCCAGGATCATGTCGCCGATGCGATGGCGATACTCCTCGTACACCTTCTTGCGGGAGGCATCGCGCACGATCTGCTTAATCTCCACCTTTGCCTGCATGGCGGCGATGCGGCTCGAGTCGGCCGGGGTAACGTCCACGGTGTCGAATTCCGTGTAGTCGCCCGTCTCCTCGTCGATATCGCCCACCGGGACCAACTCGTACACGTAGACCTTGCCCGACTCGGGGTCTATGGTCACCTGTGCACCGTAGTCCAGGTGAAGCACGTCTGCATAGCTCTTCTCGAGCGACTTCTCAAGCCTGTCCAACAGGTCCTGGCGCTCTATGTTCTTCTCGGCACAGAGGGCCTCCAGGGCCTCCATCACGCTGTTTGCCATACCATCCTCCTCCTATCGTTTGCCCTTGCGGTTGTTACCCTTGCTTCCCGTTCCCTTTGGCGCGTCGAAGCTGGGCTTTATGGCGCAGGAGCGAATGCTTCCAAGCTCGAACTCAAAGGGACCTTCATCGGTTGTTATTCGCACGACCCCATCCGTGCAGCCCTCCAGCTTGCCCGTATAGCGCCTCCGACCTTCGCTCACGTTGAGCGAAAGCGACACGTTTTCCCCGGCAAAGCGTTGAAAGTCACGCTCTTTGCGAAGCGGTCGTGCCATACCAGGAGACGAAACCTCCAGGGTATAGCGACCCTCAATGGGATCGGCCTCGTCCACGAGGTCGGAAATCCAAGCTGTTTGCACGCTGACCTCGTCCAACGTTATAGGATCGGCATCCTCATCCACGTGGTCGATGCGAACTCGAACGGTTGGGGCCTTAGAAGATCCCACGACTTCCACATCCACGATATCGATGTCGTGAGAAGGCGCCTCGGCTTCCAAAAGCTCAAGGAGCTCGCTGCGCACGTCATCAAGGGTCATATGGGCCATACCTCCTTTTCACAGAAAAAAAAGCGGGGCGAGTCGTTCCACCCCACTTCCTCGAATTAAACTGCGTTACGCAACTACTTTAGCAGACGTTGCCCACCATCGCCAAATACCCACAACTATTGAGCCAATTGATGCGGGAGATGGTCGCCGTCCGCTCACTTCGTAAGCGACCTTGAATAGGGATCGTCCCCAAGTTAGGGTCTATCCGTTAGTTCGCTACGATGTTTACCAGGCGTCCGGGCACCACGATCACCTTGCGCACCGTCTTGCCCGCAAGGTGCTTGGCGACCGCCACCTTGGCGGCAGCCTCCAGCTCCTCACGCGAAGCATCAGCAGCGACGTCTATGCGTCCGCGCACCTTGCCGAGCACCTGTACGGCAATCTGTACCGTGGAGGCCTTGGCAGCCTGCTCGTCAAACGTCGGCCAGGGCTCATCGTAGACAGTCCCCTCAAGCCCCAGCGCATCGTGGTACAGCTCCTCGCCCCAGTGCGGCACGATGGGGCTGAGCATCGCAACGATCGAGCGGGCCACGGCGTAGCACAGAGCGGAGTCGCGCTCGCCCTCCCCCACCTTGTTCAGATAGCCGTTCGCATCGTTTACCAGCTCCATTACCGCCGAAATCGCGGTATTGAACTGGCCACGGTCGAAATCGTTCGTGCAGCGAAGGCCGAGCTCGTGCATGCGACGATACAGCTCCTTGCCGGCGGCATCGAGCTTTGCCGCGTCAAGCGTGACGTCGGCGGACCCGGAGTTGGCAAGCCCCCACACGGTGCGCCATGCACGCTTGATGAAGCGGTTTGCGCCCGCTACGACCTCCTCGTCCCAGTTGAAGTCCTTCTCGGAAGGCGCGATGAACAGGATCGCCAGACGCATGGTATCGGCACCAAAGGGTTCGATGACGCTCGACGGAGGCACGACGTTGCCTTTGGACTTGCTCATAGTGTCGCCGTTGGCGTCCTTCACCATGCCCTGGCAGAGCAGGTTGGTAAAGGGCTCGTCTATGTCGATCATACCCAGGTCGCGCATCACCTTGGTCCAGAAGCGCGAGTACAAAAGATGCAGGATGGCATGCTCTATGCCACCGATGTAGTTGTCTACGGGCATCCAACGGTCCACCGAGGCCTTGCTAAAGGGCAGCTCGTCGTTGTGCGGATCGCAGTAGCGCAGGAAGTACCAGCTCGAGCACGTAAAGGTGTCCATCGTGTCGGTTATGCGCTTGGCCGGCTTGCCGCACTTGGGACAGGTCGTCTCATAGAAGGGCGCGTATTCGGCCAGCGTCTCTCCGGCGCCGAGGTCAAGGTCCTCAGGAAGCGTGACGGGCAGGTCCTCATAGGGCACCGGTACGTCGCCGCAGCAATCGCAATGAATCATGGGAATGGGGTTGCCCCAATAACGCTGACGGCTAATGAGCCAGTCACGCAGGCGGAACTGCACCGTCTTGCGGCCGATTCCACGCTCGGCAAGGTAGCCGATGATGGCGTCCACGGCCTCGGAATGCTTGCCACCCTTCATGCCCGTAAAGGGACCGGATTGGATGAGGTAGCCCTCCGCGTCCATGGCATGATCCCAATCCACGTTGTTCACGACCATCTCTTGGGTGTCCTTGAGCTGCTCGTAGAGAGGATCGTCCTTTTGGGCGATGATGGGCGGGATGTCCAGACCGTACTTGCGCGCAAACTCAAAGTCGCGCTGGTCACCGCAAGGCACGCCCATGACGGCACCCGTGCCGTAGTCGAGCAGGATGTAATCCGCGACCCAAATGGGAAGCGGCTTTTGCGTGAGCGGGTTGATCACGTAGCGGCCAGTAAAGACGCCGTGCTTCTCGCGCTCCGAGCCCTGGCGATCAACGCTCGAGACCTGCTCCACAGACTTCTTCAACGCAAGGTAGTCCTGCTCGTGCTCCGTTCCCTCCACGAGCTCGGCCGCCAGCGGGCTTTCGGGCGGCAGGAGGAAGAAGGTCGTTCCATACAGCGTGTCGGGACGCGTGGTGAACACCGTGATCAGACGGTCCGTGGCCGTCGTGCCGTCCTTGTCTGCCAGGGCAAAGTCGATCTCGGCGCCTTCCGAGCGGCCGATCCAGTTGCGCTGCTGCGCCTTTACGTTCTCGGGCCAGCCTTCGAGCTTGTCGAGGTCGTCGAGAAGCTCTTGCGCATAGTCGGTAATGCGCAGATACCACTGCGAGAGCTCGCGCTTCTCGGGGACCGTGCCGCAGCGCCAGCACTTGCCATCGACGACCTGCTCGTTCGCGAGTACCGTGTTGCAGCTGGGGCACCAGTTCACGGGCGAGGTGGCCCTATACGCGAGTCCCTTCTCCCACATCTTAAGGAACGCCCACTGGCCCCACTTGTAGTACTCGGGATCGCACGTACGCACCAAACGGTCGTAATCATACGAGAAGCCCATGCGCTTCATGGTGCGAACCGCCTGGTCCATATTGGCGTAGGTCCACTTGCCGGCTTGCGTGTTGTGCTTAATCGCGGCGTTTTCCGCAGGGAGGCCAAACGCGTCGAAGCCCATGGGATGAAGAACCTCAAAGCCACGCATGCGCGCCTGGCGCGCCATGGCGTCTCCGATGGTGTAGTTGCGGGCATGGCCCATATGAAGGTCACCCGAGGGATAGGGGAACATCTCGAGCACGTACTTCTTCGGCCTACCCGAATCGTCACGCGCCTTGAAGGTGTCCTCGCGCTCCCACACGCCCTGCCATTTGGTCTCTATGGCCTCCGCATCGTAAGCGGGTATCTCTTTTGCCATGGTCACTCCTTCGGTCGAACACATAGTTGCCAAGTATAGCAAATCGCAGACAAAGGCTGCCGGTTGTGGGAAGGCGTTTGCTGACTCTGTCCGCCGTGAGGGCAGGGGTTGCCGGGATTGCGCGCCGTGAGCCTCACTGCGAAGATTCCCAGCAAGGGGCGGCCTCACTGCGGCCAAAGCCAGCAAGCGGGGCCCTCACTGCGGCCAAAGCCTGCAAGCCGACCCTCACTGCGGCGTTTCTCGGCAACCTAGCTTAGCGCACGCTCCAACGCCAGCACCGCCTTCTTGGCGTCGCTGGGCTCGCACTCCAGCGTACGCCACTCCCCCATTACGCAATAGTGCACAATGGGTCCAAAGCCGCCCACGAGCCTGTGCGACGCCTCCACGAAGAGCGGGTCGGCTTTGAGGCCCGGGTAACGCACCAGCTCCACCATAGGGTGGCAGCGCAGGTAGTTTGCCACCACCTGCGCCACATCGGAAACAGCTCGCCAGCGCTCTGGGCCCATAGAGGCCGAGAGACTGGCGAGCTGCGCAAGGTCGATCTGAGGTCGGTTACTATCCACGACGCTCGGAAATCTCGGCCGATATGCTGGCAATGAACTCGTCGAGGCTGGTTTGGTGCGTCTTGTTGGTGCGGTCGCGCACGCTAATGTTGCCAGCCTCCTTCTCCTTCTCGCCAAGAATCAGCATGTACGGCACGCGATCCATCGAGCGGGCCTCGCGAATCTTGTAGCCGATCTTCTCGTCACGCTCGTCCACCTTTACGCGTATGCCCGCCGCGCGAAGCTTGGCTCCAATCTCAAGGGAATAGTCGCGGGTCTTCTCCGATACGGGAAGCACCTTTACCTGACAAGGGCTGAGCCACGTGGGGAACTTGCCCGCATACTGCTCGGTGAGCATGCCGATGAAGCGCTCGAACGAGCCAAAGCCGGCACGGTGGATCATGATGGGCTGGTGCTTTTCGCCATCAGCGCCTGTGTACTCAAGCTGGAAGTTGTGCGGCAGCTGGAAGTCGAGCTGGATCGTGCCGCACTGCCAGGTGCGTCCCAGGCAGTCCTTCAGGTGGAAGTCGATCTTGGGACCGTAGAACGCGCCATCGCCCTCATTTACGATGTAGTCCACACCCATGGAGTCGAGTGCTTCCTTGAGGCCCGCCTCGGCGCGCTCCCAGTCCTCGTCGGAGCCCATGGAATCGGCAGGACGGGTGGACAGCTCCACGTGATATGGGAAGCCGAACTGCTCGTAGTAGGCGGTAATGAGGTGCGCCGTGTCGGTTACCTGCTCGGTAATCTGATCGGGGGTAATGAACAGGTGCGCGTCGTCCTGCGTAAACGAACGCACGCGGAAGAGCCCGTGCAGGGCACCGCGCATCTCGTGACGGTGGTCGAGGCCAGCTTCGGCGAGCTTGAGCGGCAGGTCGCGATAGCTGCGCGGACGGCTCTTGTATATAAGACAAGCGCCCGGGCAGTTCATGGGCTTAACGGCGTAGTCTTCCTCGTCGATGAGCGTGGTGTACATGTTCTCCTTGTAGTGGTCCCAATGACCAGAGGTCTCCCACAGCTTACGGCTCAGGATGATGGGTGTCGTAACCTCATCGTAGTTATACTTCTCCTGCATCTCATGCCAGTAGTCCATGAGCGCATTCTTGAGCCTCATGCCATTGGGCAGCCAGAACGGGAATCCCGGACCCTCGTCCGCAAACATGAAGAGCTCCATCTCCTGACCGATCTTGCGATGGTCGCGAAGCTTGGCCTCCTCCAGCAGTCGCTCGTACTCCGCAAGCTCAGCCTTGGAACGGAACGCCACGCCGTTTATGCGGGTGAGCATCTTGTTGTTGGAGTCGTTCTTCCAGTAGGCACCGGATACGCCAGTGAGCTTGAACGCCTTGAGGGCCTTGGTGTACATGAGGTGCGGGCCAACGCACATGTCAACGTATTCGCCTTGCTTGTAGAAGGTAATGCGTGCGTCTGGCGCCAGGTCGCCAATGTGCTCCACCTTGTACTTCTCGCCACGATCGGCCATATGGGCTATGGCCTCCTCGCGCGGGAGCTCATAGGTCTCGAACTTGAGGTTCTCCTTGCAGATCTT
>CADCPM010000113.1 GCA_902803315.1 uncultured Coriobacteriaceae bacterium | reverse complement strand
TGGGGTTGTCGCCCACCGTAACGGTAATCGCGTATTCGCCCTCCTTCTCCTCGTGTACGCACTTGAGGTCGTACGAGAGAGTGTCCTCACCTATGGCACCGAGGACGATGGCCTCCAGCTCGGGGTCGGGATCATCTTGCTTCTTGGATACGTCCATCGCCATTATGATGGCCGGAGCCTGCTCGATTGTGGCCTTGTTCGAGGCCGTCGGCGGAATCGTGATGTCGTAGTTCTCGGCGTCCTCGCCAAGAACAATCAAATCCTCTGGGTTATAGGTTACGGTAACCGCCTTGCCTTCGCCGGCATTCGCATCCTCGAATTCGCCGCTCAGGCCCAGGATCACGATGCTTCCATCATCGATGAGACCGTCGCCGCCAAGGATGTCGTCATACGAGAAGCCCCCCGTATCGCCGCCGATAAGGCCGCCGCCAAGGATGTTGTCACCTGTGTCGGCACCTTCCACATAGGCATATACAAACGCCTCGGTCGTACCGTCATACTCCTTGTCCAAGGCAACTACCGTGGCATATATTTCCTTCTTGGCTATGGTGAATGGTGCCGGCTCACTGACGGCTTCGTTGTAGTTGCCCGTCTCAGCCACCTTGGCACGCACGACGTAGTTGCCGGCCTGGGTGGGAACGTCCGTGACGTATTCGTAGTCGCTCGCGTCTGCCGCCTTGTACTCGTAAGTTACCTCACCCAAATCAAAGTCTTCGGGCATCCCTGTGAGCGCAGGAGCGTTGGGATTGTCGCCATAGGTCCAACCCTCAATCGTCACCACAGGCGTGAGGTCCGCCTTGGTGATGCTGAGCGTTCCCGGGAAGCAGAGCACTTCGTAGTTGCCACTCGTCTTAGCCTCGCCCCAAATCAGGTAGTCACCCACATCCTCGCCAGGATCGCGTGTGAACGTGTACTCGATGGCCACATTGCTGCCGGACTCCTCGCCACTCTCTTCGTCAAGTCCGTAGGTGGTGGCCGTAAACGCAGGGTCGTCTTCTCCGAGTTGCTTGCTCACGTCGTTTACGACTGCGTAGGTCCAAGATTTCTCGATAGCTGCCGTTGTCGTGCCAGGGATGGTCACGTCGTAGTTGTCCACGCCGTCGCCCATAACAGTCATTCCACTGGAGTCAACGATCACCGTCTTGCCTTCGCCGGCGTTGGCATCTCCAAAGCTGCCCGTAATGCCAGAGATATAGATGCTGTCGCCTAGTACCAAATCATCGTCGTTGACGGTCGCGCTCACCTGCGCCGTAGTCGTGCCGTCATAGACCTTGTCCTCGGCACTCACCTGGGCGGTGACGCTCTTCTTGTTAATGGAGAATTCCTTCTCGCAAGTGACGCTCCCATAGCCGGCTACTTCGGCAATAGTCGCACGCACAACGTAGTTGCCGGCTTTGGTGGGGGCGTCCGTAGTGTATTCGTAGTCGCTGGCGCCCTTCTTCTTGTACTCGTAGGTTACCGATTCCGCAGCAACGTCGCTGGGCAACCCTGCAAGCGCAGGGTCCTTGCGCGTCTCCCCGTAGGTCCAGTTTTCGATCGTTAGGTCAGGCGTGTATCCTGCCTTGGTAACAGTGACCTTTACGTTCTTGGACGTCTGTCCATATTCGATTCCATCAGCGGTAGTTGCCGCTGCCGTAACGGTGACGTACGCGGTTCCCGTCTTGAATATCGTCAACTCGCCGGTATCGAAACCTACCGCAAACGGTGCGTCCGCACCATCGTTTGTCCCCCAATCGTCTCGTTTGAAGACGTAGCTAAGCTTGCCGCCACCACTCGCCGGCGTGGTAACCTCTGCACCGATATTCTTCCCCGTCTCGCCGAGGTTGACGACCATGTCCTCCGCCTCGATGACCTGCGGCTTCTTCTCGATCACATGCACGGTGATCGTCGCCTTCATTAGGGCAAGCGCATTGTCGCTATACATATCGCCATTACCGACGCTGACGTTAACGATCACATCGCCCGTCGAAGTGCCAGCAGTCAGCACGCTTTTATCCAGTGTGCAGCCAAGAAGTTCGCTGCTGGGATCTATATCCGCCCTAGCGTGCTCCCAGTCTTCGCTTCCGATCGGCAAAATTGCCTTTGCGGTATCCGCTAGATTGATCTTCTCTCCAGTCCCAACGGTCGCATCGCCCCTCGCTTCCATCGCCTTGATCTCGTAGGCTACGTGGGCCGTATAGGGAACCGGGTCGTTACCCGTCTCCGTCTTGTAAAGCGTGACCTCCGCCCAGTACTTGCCTGGGACACTCGGGGCCTGATCCAGCGGATATTCGCTCAACTTTGCGTTCAAGGTATCGTTTGCCTTAAAGTACTGGACCTTCGCGTCGCCCTTAATGCGATCCTTGTCGATGAGGGTGGCCTCTGGGCTTATGCCCTCGCCGGTCTGGCGGTAGTACTTTAGCGTCGGCGCAACGATCTTCAGCTCGGCCTTGCCGTTAGGCAACGGGCAGTGTGCTATGCCATCGCACGTCGCCGTGATGGTGTCGCCATTGGCGGTGTAGTCGAAGTCGTGCTTATGCACCGACTCCACCCTTACGCGCTTGTACTCGGCCTTCTGTTCTTTGAAGCCCTCGAAGTCCTCAATCTCCTCTGCGCCCGTGAGCACGAGGTAGCGGGAGTTCTCCTTTGCCTCCTTCATGCGATTCACGTCACCGTTTATCGTGGCATACGTGACGCGCTGGTACTTGCCTTCCTCATCCGTAAAGAGAATCCCGCCAACGCCGGCCTCGCTTGCCTTGACCATCTGCTTTATCGTCTCGGTACTCTTCCCAGGATACATGTCCACGGTGGCGCCGTTGAATCGCACTATTCCCTTGTCGTACCATGCGCGGTTTTCCGAGCTTGTCGTACCAATAACATTGAGCGTCTGCTTTTTGGTGTTCGACGCATTTGTTATATCGGCCGCGTACGCAGTCACGTTACCGCCGTTGAGCCTGATCTCGCCCACGAAGTAGGACTTGATCGAAGTGCGCGCTTTCGTGCCTGCGTCCATGTAGGCACCCGTTCCTATTGCAGCGCCAGGGTCGCACTTGTCGTTGTTGTTGCCGGAGTCCATTGGTCCTGCGTATGCCGTGACGTCGCCACCGTTGATGGTGATG
Source organism: uncultured Coriobacteriaceae bacterium (assembly GCA_902803315.1). Taxonomy (GTDB): domain Bacteria; phylum Actinomycetota; class Coriobacteriia; order Coriobacteriales; family Atopobiaceae; genus RUG440. The sequence goes on along the minus strand of CADCPM010000113.1, from coordinate 13,924 downwards.
TCAATGATCGCGACCTCTTCCTGCTCGCAACCGGTACCAGAACCTATGCCCGCGCCGCCATTGGCACCTCCTGTGGCAACGACGGTTCCCCCATTGATCGTGATCTTTCCAGATGGGCCACCATCTCCGGCACCAATGCCCGCTCCTTCAAAGCCACCCTTGGCATTAACGACAGCGCCTTCATCTATTGTGACGCTCGTCGCATTTGCGTAATCCGTGCTGCCTTTTCCCCTCCAGGTGAACCATCGTCCGGAGCCTATTCCAGCCCCTTTCCATCCTCCCGTGGCATCGACGTAGCCACCCTTTATAGTGACGCTACCGCCCCTGCCACCGCACCAGCCGCCGCCGATGCCAGCGCCTTCGGAGCCGCCCTGCGCAGTTACCCGACCGCCCGCTATGAGAATCGTTCCGGCGGACACTGCATCCTCGCCGCTACCGATGCCTGCGCCCTCGGAACCACCAGTGGCCTTTATGGTGCCACCGATGATCGTAATGGTGCCACCGACGCCGTCCTCGCCGCCGCCGATGCCGGCGCCGTTGGCGCCACCCGTCGCAGTTACGCTACCGCCGGAGATAGTAACCTCGCCGCCCTTCTTCTGGCCACCGCCAATACCCGCGCCACCGCCATCTTTGTCTGAGCCACCGCAGGCATTGACGGTGCCGCCTTCGATCTTGATGCTCTTGCCCTCTCCACCATCGCCGCCGCCAATGCCTGCGGCGTCCGCGCCGCCCTGGGCCTTGGTGACGTTGGCTGAGCCATTGATGGTGATGCTCTCGCCGTTGTGCTTGCTGCCACCGCCAATACCGGCGCCTCCGCATACGGAGTTCTTCGTGCCACCCGTGGCGCTTACGGTGCCGCCGGAGATCTTGATGTTCTTGCCCGTGGCCTTGTCGCCGCCGCCAATGCCGGCCGCGCCGCCACCACCGTTGGACGACTGAGTGCTGCCTATGGCAGTGACGTTGCCGCCGGAAATGGTGATGTTGTTGCCCTCGCCCTCGTCGCCGCCGCCGATGCCGGCCGCGAAGGCGCCACCCGTGGCTTGGACTGTGCCGCCGGAGATGGCAATCGTTCCGCTGCTCCCGTGGCCACCGCCGCCAATGCCGGCGCCGCCCTTGTTGGTCTCGGATCCACCCTTTGCAGTGACCTTACCACCGGTAATTGTAATGTTGCCGCCATCTTTTTCCTCGCCGCCGCCGATGCCGGCGCCGTCTGCGCCGCCGATGGCCGTTACGTCGCCGCCGTGAATACCGATGGTGCCGCCTTTGCCATACTGGCCGCCGCCAATGCCGGCACTCCAGAGGCCCTTTGCTGTGATGGTCCCACCGTATATCTGGATGTTGTTGCTGCCGCCACCGGTGCTGTCGTTGCCTTCCTTATTGCTGCCGCCACCGATGCCGGCGCCCTCGTTGCCGCCCTCGGCCAGGATGTTGCCACCGTAAATCCTCACGGTACCGCTGCCCTTCCATCCACCGCCGATGCCGGCGCCGCCATGGTTGGTATGCGATCCGCCATGGACATTTATGTCGCCACCATAAATGTTGATGGTGCCGCTGCTCTGCCCGCTGTTGCCGCCGATGGCCGCGGTATCGGCCTTCGACTTGGCTACTTTAAACTTCCCGGTATTACCCGACTGCCCGTAGATGTTCAGCGTGGCTCCGGGAGGAACATGAATGCCATCCCTAAGATGTACGTCGCAGCCATTTTCGAGGATGATATTGACAGTACCGCTTACGGTTGGCCTGTCGCCATCACCCCAATCACCTGTCATAACGTACCAGCCGCCATTCAGAGTATAATGGGCTGAGTCTATGTCATCTAAGACTTCGGCGTTTGCGCTCCTCGTCTCCCATTTCGAGCCGTCCCACACATTGTACGCTGCGTTTTTGTAGTCACGCGCCCATGCCTGCGTCGGGACAAAAACCCCCACAGTCATCATCACCGCGAATACCGCAAACGCTGCTCCCCACCGAACTCGATTTCTCATAGGGTTCCTCCTTTGTAGAGCGGAAAGGCACACCTCAACGGATAGCTATAACAGATAAGGGCCACAACGCATGGTAGCTGCCTGTAAGAACAATAAAACGCTCTTATTTTACAGAATCGTCTTCAAATCTCAGACATTGACAGCGCAATTGTCATCTTTGAAAAAGGACTTTCCATATAATCAATGGATGTAGTGCGGAAATTCCCCTTTTGGAACCGCTGATAGTGCCGGGCGGATCTAAGACACCCTGCTCTTAAGCTCTGTACGGGGTTGTCTTTACATCAGTTTTGCAATCTGCGCAGAAAACGTGACAAAAAAACACGCCCAATGTACAGTCCAAGGCATGGAGTACGCACTGGACGGCTTTTACGTCGCGTTTTCTGCGCAGATTGCGAATTTTATCTTGTGGAAAGGTGGGCTGACACGACCTTGGCGAGATGGTCGTTGAACCCATGGCAAAGGGGCGGACCAAATCGCTTGGTCCGCCCCCGCTATGAACTATGTGGAAGTTTGTTAGTGATTGCAGCCGCGACAGGCCGTGCGTCCCATTTCCGTTGCCTCGGCAACCGAAATCTTCTTGAGCTCGTTACCTCTCACGTAGCGGCAAGTCGGATCCAAGTGATACTTCTCGCCGGAGGATGTGATCCAACACATTGGGCTCTCTTCCTCAGGCTCGGATTCGGTTACTTCGTTGGCCTGCTCGGCATCGAGCTGCTCCTCAACCGGCTCGGGCTCAGCCTGCACGGCTTGCTCGATCTCCTCCTGAGCCTTCTTCTCCTCTTCTGCCTGCACGTCAGCCTCGAGCGCAGCCTGGTCCTCAGGCAAGTGACCAAGCGCCTCTACGAACTGCTCCGTAAGGCCCTCGCCAACGCCCTCAAGGCCTGAGTGCACGGGCTTGTTCTCGGCTTGCGAGAAACCAAACGTGCATTGCTCGGGGTCCCGATCAAAGACGACGCTCAGGGCCACATCCTTCGTTTCCCCCGCGCCAAAGTCCGAATCAACAGAGAAGGCCACGAGCTTGTCGGCGTACTGTAGCATGGGCAAGTCGTCCTTGCTGCGGCCTTCGTCGGACGTGTTCGTTACCTTTGCGCTGAGCTCCAGTCCCGGGACCATGTAATGCTGCTCGCCATCGGTATTCTCGACGTTCTCGACCTCGTACGAGACATCCTCGAAGACAAAGCCTTTGGACGGCTCGTCTTGCACCGGAGCCTGCTCCGGCTCCTCGACGGGCTCAGGCTCGGCTTTGGCCTCCTCGCCAGTCTCGACCGCCTCGTCCTCTACGGACGGCTCTTCGGAACCCTCGTCCTGCGACTCTTTGACTGCAACCCCGCTTACCGATACCTCGCTGGGGGCGTAAGAGGCTAGAACAAACGCCGAAATGAGCCCGTTGACAAGTGCCGCGTGCGCCGGCGCTCCCCACATGGCCCAAGCAGATTGCCTAAGCAACCACATTGGATCGTACATCATGAATCGCTCCTCCGTTCTCCTGCGACGAGCACACGCAAATCGCTTTGCGGCTGCTGCTGCACCTTATTTTGAGAATAAATATAGCACGACAAAAACAATGCCCATACGCTCGCCGCAAACGGAGGTCATGAGCCTATGAAAAAGGCCACACATGAGCCAAATGGCTCGCGGCCTCGACTCGCCGCGCTATGCCCATCGCCCGCACCTCAGTGGCGCAGGTAGCGCCCCGTAACGCTGTCCGCACAGGCGGCAACCTCAGCAGGCGTGCCGGCACACACGATCCGCCCCCCGGCTTCGCCGCCACCTGGACCCATGTCAATGACGTAGTCCGCGTTGGCAATCATGTCCAAATCGTGCTCGATCACCACCACGGTGGCGCCAGCCTGTACGAGTCGCTCCAGCACGCCCAGAAGCACCTCCACATCCAACGGATGCAGGCCAATGGTCGGCTCATCAAACACGAAGAGCGCATCCTCTTGTCTGCGTCCCATCTCGCTCGCAAGCTTGAGCCGTTGGGCCTCTCCGCCCGAGAGCGCAGGCGTTGCCTCGCCCAGCGTTAGGTATCCCAACCCCAAGCCCGAAAGCGTTGCCAACTTGGCATGTGCCTTGCGCAAGCCAGTCGTGGCATCCAAAGCCTCATCCACGGTCATCGCCATAAGGTCGGGCAAGCAGAAGCCAGGACCCTCAGACCCCTTGCCCGGCGCGCGGAACACCTCGTACGCCTGAGGTGCATAGCGAGATCCCCTACAGTCTGGGCACACCACGTCCACGTCGGGCAAGAACTGCACGTCCAGCGATATGGAACCCGTACCGTCGCAGGTGGGACAGCGCAAGGCACCCGTGTTGTACGAGAAGGCACCCATCTTCAGGCCGCGCTTCTTGGCAGCCGGAGTCGCCGCGTAGGCACGGCGCAGGTCGTCGAGTACACCCGAGTACGTTGCCACCGTGGAGCGCACGTTGGCGCCAATGGGCGTTGAGTCAATGAGGTTCGCACGACGAATGCCCTCGGCATCTATGCTGCGAACGTGCGCGGGCATCCGCGGCGCATCCGCGCTGCCCGCCGCGATGGTTGCCTGCAGCGCGGGGATAAGACCTTCAAGAACAAGCGTGGTCTTGCCCGATCCCGACACGCCCGTAACCGCAGTCAACCGTCCACGCGGAATGCGCACCTCAAGCGGTTTGACCGTATGGATGGCACCTGTCGCAAGCTCAATGGCCCCGTGCTCGAACACCGCATCTGCCGCACAGACAGGCCGAGCCGCAACCTTTCGTTCGCCGGAGAGAAACCCGGCGATGCGGGACGCGGGGTTCTTCTCAACTTCGCTCACGCTGCCATGCGCAATAATCGTACCCCCGTCCGCGCCCGATGCGGGACCCACTTCTATGATGTGGTCGGCCTCGCGCAGAAGACGGACGTCGTGATCTACCACCACAACGGAGTTGCCATCGGCCACGAGGTCTTCCATCACTCCCAGAAGACCGTCCACATTGGATGGGTGCAAGCCTATTGAGGGCTCGTCCAGCACGTAGAGCACGCCCGTGGTGCGGTTGCGCACGGCGCGGCTCAGCTGGGCACGCTGACGCTCGCCCGTGGAGAGCGTGGAGCTTGCGCGATCGAGCGAAAGATAGCCAAGCCCCAGCTGACGCAGTCGCTCCATGGGCTCGGCCATGTTGTCCACGATGTTTTGCGCCATGGGCCGCATGGGTTCGGGAACGCTTTGGGGCACCTCAGCCACCCACTCCACCAGCTCGTCGAGCGTCAGCGCGCTGGCCTGGGCCAGGTTGATCCCTCGCACCAGCGGAGCTCGCGCGGCGTCGGAAAGACGTGTGCCGCCGCAAGCCGTGCAAGGCATCTCACGAAGATACCTGGCCACACGCTTGAGACCCTTCTCGTCCTTAACCTTCGACAGCGCGTTTTCCACCGAATAGCGTGCGGAGTAGTAGGTGAAGTCCATCTCTCCGGCGGTGCCGGTCTTCTCGTTGTGATAGAGAACGTGGTACTTGTCCGGCGCGCCATGGAGCACGAATTCCTTCTCATCGGGCGTGAGGTCCTTGTATGGCACGTCGGTACGAATGCCCGCCTCGCGCGCGATGTCCTTCATAAGCGACCACATGAGGTGACCCCACGGAGCCACGGCGCCCTCGTCGATGGTCTTGTTCTCGTCTGCGATAAGGGTGGATTCGTCGATTTGGCGCTCGATACCCGTACCCGCACAGGCGGGGCAGGCGCCATCTGAGTTGAAAGCCAGCATCTCGGCACCTGGGCCAAAGAACTCTTCGCCACATTCCGGGCACACGATGGGCTGCTCCAACGCAACGTTCATGGTAGGTGGCACATGATGGCCGTTGGGGCACTCGTGACTTCCCAGGCGACTGAACAGCAGGCGCAGGTGATTGAGCAGCTCGGTGGAGGTGCCAAACGTCGAGCGCACACCCGGGATGCCCGGCCGTTGGCGCAACGCGAGTGCGGCGGGCACATGCAGCACCTCGTCCACGTCCGCATGGCCCGACTGGCTTATGCGCCGGCGCGTATAGGTGGAGAGCGCCTCCATGTAACGTCGCGAGCCCTCGGCATACAGAACGCCCAACGCAAGGCTCGACTTGCCCGAGCCCGATACGCCCGCAATGCCAACCACCTGGTTGAGCGGTACGCTTACGTTAACGTCCTTTAGGTTGTGTACGCGCGCTCCGCGAACCTCGATGGTGTTAACCTGTGCCATAACGTATCCTTTGATTGAGAGTTTGCTCAATCCTAACACTCATGGTGCAAAAGAGAGAGGACCGCACATGAGGCTTTTGATTGCATCCGACATACACGGTGCCGCAGACGCATGCGAGCGGCTCATGGAAGCGGTGGATGCCCATCGTCCCGACCGGTTGGTACTCCTTGGCGACCTCCTATACCACGGGCCCCGCAACGACCTCCCCGCCGACTACGCGCCCAAGCGCGTCATCGCCCTTCTCAACAAATACGCAAACAAAATCGTCGCCGTGCGCGGCAACTGCGAGGCGGAGGTCGACCAAATGGTGTTGGACTTCCCGTGCATGGCAACGTACAACGAGCTCTTCGATCCGGAAACCGGGCATACGCTCTTCCTCACGCACGGGCATGTGTACGGCCCGGGGCTGCACAACAGCGTGCGCAACCTGCCCGCGCTCGCGCCCGGCGATTCGCTCGTATACGGGCACACGCACATAAAAGTAAACGAGACAAGCACCGAGGAGCCCAACGTGCGCTACTTCAACCCCGGCAGCGTGGGCATCCCCAAGGATGGGTCGGCAAGCTACGGTATCTACGAGAATGGCACCTTTGAGCATGTGCTTCTTTGATTGACGGCTACTCCACGGGGCGCCTCCCGGCAAATATGCCAACAGCTAATGAAACGTTTGTCTCAAGAGTGCATTATTTGAGCAGGGCGATACCGCGGAGGCGCATATGGATCAATGGGACTTTTTGCAAATCGAAGGACGCGATCTTGAAAAGACGCTCACGCACGCACCTTTGGACAGCCGAAGCTTTTCGGAATGGTCGAACCAACTCGTGATCACTACGGGAATTTCCAAAAGCGACGCCATACGAAAGGCGGGAATGAACCCGACCTTTGCCTATCAGATTTTCTCGGGGCAACGACTGGCCAAACGCGACAAGCTCATCCAGCTTGCCTTTGGCCTTGAGCTGGACATCCCCAATACCAACGAGTTTCTTGAGCGCGCAGGCGTTAACGCGCTCACCCCACGCAGCTCAAGGGACGTTATCATCGCCTTTTGTCGATTCCACAACATGGACGTGCCCGAATGCGACGAGACGCTCTTCCATGCGGGATACAAACCCTTGCGCAAGGACTATCCAAACGCGCGCGAATGGTGGTAGAGCAACTGAGGGACAGTCCCCAAGTCGAGATTTGCAAGAACCTCAACTTGGGGACTGTCCCTCAGTTTGCCTTCTGTTCGGCTATGCTTGCGCGGCCGCACGACCGCGGTCGAACGCCTCCAGGTTTGCATCCACCGTGTGCGCCGGCACGCGCTTGGCTATGGCATCTTTCCACTCCTCCACCGTAAACGGCAGCGCCGTGGAGAGGGCCCCCACCAGCACCACGTTGGTGGAGCGAGGGCTACCGGCGTCGCGCGCAATCTGACCGGCGGAGATTAGCACGGCACCGATCTTTTGCAAGCGCTCATGCACGTCGGTAGGCATCGTGAAATTGCCCACATGCACCGACACGGGCACGATCTGCTCGTCGTTCACGAACATGGTGCCACCGTCGCGCAGGAACTGCTGCGCGCGCAGGGCCTCCACCGCCTCGAACGCCACGACGACGTCCGCACAGCCCGGGTCGGCAATCATGGACTCGACCTTCTTGCCCACACGGATGATGGTGGAAACCGATCCTCCGCGCTGGCTCATGCCATGGATCTCGGACACCTTTACGTCCAAGCCCGCCTCGGCGGCAGTCATGGCAAGGATGTTTCCCGCAAGTATGGTGCCCTGGCCACCCACGCCCACCAGCAGTATGGTTTTGGTCTCTTCGAGCTCTACGTGCCTGCCAGACGTGGTGACGTCGGCGACAGCGGAAGTATCGTGCGGCATGGTTAGTCCTCCTCGTGTATGCAGCCGAACGGACAGGATTGCACGCACTGGCCGCAGCCGATGCATTGCGTGGGGTCGATTACGGGATGTCCCGTCTCGTCCTTGCCCAATGCGGGGCAGCCGATGCGCACGCACGTGCCGCAACGGCGACAGTCGTGGATGGTCGGCATGGGCTTGCGCGACCGATCGATCAGACGGCAGGGCGACTTGAAGATAATCACGCTGAGTTTGTCGGTTGCCTTTGTCGCCCGCTTGAGGGCAGCGCGTATGGCACGCAGGTCCTGCGCATCCACCTGCTCCACCTCGTCCACGCCAATGGCCTCGCACAGCGCCACGAGATCGAGCTGCTTGCCCGCCGGCACATCCAACGGGTTTACGCGCGCGGCCTGCTCGGTGAGCGTCACGCCGTTTACGGGATTGCCTTGGGTGCCAGTCATGGCCGTCGTGCGGTTGTCCAGGATGCAGAGCGTCCCCTTGCCGCCGTTGTACACCGTTCCAAGCAAGCTCGTGATGCCCGAATGCGCAAACGTGGAGTCGCCGATCACGCCCACGACGGGTCGACCGGAACGCTCTGCCACACCCGCAAGCTCCATGCCATGCGCCATAGACAAGGATGCGCCCATGTCGATGACGGAGTCCACCGAACGATACGGCGCCACGGCGCCCAGCGTATAGCAGCCAATGTCACCGGTAACGATAGCCTTAATACGACGAAGCTCGCAGTACACCAGTCGGTGGGGGCAGCCGGCGCAGAACGCGGGCGGACGCGGCGGCAAGCCCTCGGCAGGCTCAAGGTGCGCGGGCTCCTCGATCGCAAAGGCCGCACGAATGTGGGCAGGCGTGACCTCACCAGAGCGCGGAAGGCGTCCTGCAGGTGGCTCGCAGACGTCCACGCCCAGCGCGCGGGCGCGCGTCTCGAAGTACGTACACGCCTCTTCGACCACGTAGAGTGCATCGACCTTACTAGCGAAGGAGCGAATCTTTGCCGGAGGAAGCGGCCAAGAGATGCCCAGCTTGAGCACGGAGGCATTCGGCAATGCCTCGCGTACGTGCGCGTACAGCGCCCCTGCGCAGATGACGCCCACCTGCGTGTCGCGCATCTCCTCGCGGTTCAGATCACTCTCCTCCGCCCAAGCCACGAGCGCGTCCTCGCGTTCGTTGGCAACGAGCGTGCGCCGCACCGCATTGGCAGGCATCATAACGTACTTCTCGGGGCGAGACTCGTAAGGGCTGGGCTCGACCTCCGTGCGCTCGCCGCCCACGTCCACCATGGTGCGCGTGTGAGCGATGCGCATAGTTTCGTGCAGCATGACGATGGTGTCGAACTTCTCCGAGACCTCGAACGCGCACTTGGCAAACTCGTAGGCCTCCTGTGAGTCCGCCGGATCCAGGCACGGAATGCGCCCGAACGCCGCGTAATGACGGCTGTCTTGCTCGTTTTGCGAGCTATAGCAGGACGGGTCGTCTGCGGCCAAAAGCACCAAGCCAGCTCCCACGCCGGTATTCGCCGCGCTCATAAATGGATCAGCCGCGACGTTTACACCTACGTGCTTCATGGTGACGAGTGTGCGTGCCCCGCCCATGGATGCGCCAAGGCCAACTTCCAGCGCAACCTTCTCGTTTGGCGCCCACTCGCAGTAGACGTCCGACTTCTTTACCAGGTTCTCGAGCGTCTCCGTGGACGGCGTGCCTGGATAGGCGGCCCCCACTGCAACGCCAGCCTCCCACGCCCCCTGCGCGATGGCCTCGTTGCCGCTCAGCAATTGCTTGCTCACAAATGCCTCCCTCTGTTGCATTTACGCAATGTTCCTATGATAGGGGTTTGTCGCCAATTTGCAAAAGGGCGCAGGCAAACTGGCGCAGGCAAACTGGCGCAGGCAAACTAGCTCTTCAACAAAAACGCTCGTTTCGCTCGCTCACTTCGTGAGTCGCTGCATGCAGGCTGGGCGCGGGGCGTGGAGCGCGAGCAACATCGTTAGGTGCTTCGCGCCTAAGCAGAAATTAATGGGAAATGAATAGGCATCAATAAGCTGCCATCTGGTCTTTTGCATTTTTGAACAGATTCATTTCCCATTGCCTATTTTACCTAGTGGGAAATGAATGAGCGCGTTTCGAACGTCAACTGGGCTTTTGTGTTTTTGAACAGATTCATTTCCCATTATTTTATAACGTATAAGCATTACCTATAACGTTGAAGGCCAGATTCGCGTGAATGCTCGCATAAAACCACCATCCACGTCACTTTTCGTTTCGTATTATTATATTTATAGTCAAATCTACTATTTTGTTGATATAATTTGTACAGATTTCGCACCAGAATCGTGTTGGAAGTCGTGCAATAATAGAAATGCAGGCCCTCGAGAAAGGCTCCGCATGTCGCTCTTCAACAAAAAGCGCTCGGTTAGGGCGCTCGACCAGGACTCCATTGACGCCATCAAGCGCGAACTTAACTCAACGCTTGCCATCGCGGCAAACTTCGATAGGCTCATGGCCAAAACAGGGAAACCGGTGATCAGTCTCGAGGGGCGCGTGCGCGGCGATCTCCTCGCCTTCCTGCTGTACCTCGACGGCGTGGGTCGCGGCCCCACCGACCCCAACGAGATACGCGTCGTAAACAAGATCTTCGACATCGATTTGAGCCATGTTGACTTCGAACTGTTCCGCAACGACGTTGGTGACGCCAACTTCGAGCACGCCGTGCCCGCATCCGTGCTCATCTTCAACGAGATGGGCAAAAGCGTGCAGCGCGCCCAGTTTACGAAGAGCGATGGCACCATTGCCCCCGAGGGACAAACGAGCGACCTCTCCAACCTGTTCGTCTGTGGCCTCATTAACCTGTACGCCCTCATTGGCAGCGCCTTCATAAGCGCCGATAGCGTCATACGCGAAAACGAGTCCACCGATCTTATTCGCTACGTAAGCATGATCAACAGCGCCGTGTTCGGCGAAGGGGCACCACTGCCCGAGGGCGCCGCCAGCAATGCGCTTGCAGCGCACGTTCGCCTGTTTGGCAAGAAGCCCAAAGGACTCTAACGAAACGCAGCGTTTGCGACGCTATCCCTTCGGCAGTTCCTGGGCAAGTCGCACGAAGTCGCTCGTCGACAAGACCTCGGCACGGGCGCGCGGGTCTATGCCGGCAGCCTCAAACGCAATGTCAAGCGCTGCCTTGTCGAACCCCTTTGCCGCCATGGAGTTGCGAATGGTCTTTCGCCGCTGTGCGAAGGCGGCCTCTATTACCTGCGTCACCTGATCGAGGTCGCCAGCGGGCGACTCGGCACGATCGATGCACACCACGGCCGAGTCCACATGCGGTGACGGCATGAAGTTACCCGGCCCCACCTCAAAGCGACCCGTAACGCGCCCATAGAGCGCAAGCTTGGCCGTATAGGCGCCGTACTCCTTGGTCCCAGGCGTTGCAGATATGCGGTCGGCAACCTCCGCCTGCACCATAACGACCAGACGCCGTACCGATGGCATGGCTTGAAGTGTGCCCAGAATAACGGTCGCCGCCACCTGATACGGCAAGTTCGACACAAGCTTGTTTGGCGCCTCCCCCGCCGCAACCTCAAGGTCGGCAGGGGTCACCTTAAGCGCATCGCCCTGCACGAGCGAGAGCTTCTCTCCATCTCGGGCGCAGGTATCTGCAAGCACAGGCGGCAGGCTCTTGTCGGCCTCCACCGCCACCACGCGCCGCACGCGCGGCAGCATGGCAACCGTAAGCGTGCCAATGCCGGGACCGATCTCGTACACCACGTCGTCAGGCTCCAGCTCCGCAAGCTCTAGGATGCGACCGATCACGCCATCGTTCACCAAAAAGTTCTGCCCAAGCCTGTGCTTGAGAGAGAACCCATGCCGCTCGAGCACGGCACGGGTCTCGCGCGGATTTGCCAGATATGAGTAGGCCACGGCCCCTCCCCTACAAATGCTGGGCAGGCAAAGGGGATACTCCCCTTCGCCTGTGCTCGTGCTACTTCTTGCCACCCAGGCGCGGGAAGAGCGCGTTGCCCTTGGTTACGGGCACGCCGCCCGCAAGGCCGCCCCACTGGCAAGCAGCCAGCAGATCGGTGCAATCTGCCTCGTCTTCCAGCGACATGCGACGCAGCACCTCGGCCGACGTCTGCGGCATGAAGGGCGCAAACAGATGCGCGCAGATGCGAATAGACTCGAGCAGGTTGGTGATTATCTGCTCCAGCTCGTCGGCGCGAGCAGGATCCTTGGCAACCGTCCAGGGAGCGGAGTCCTCGATGTAGTGGTTGGCGGCATGCACGAGCTCCATCACTGCGTCCTTGGCGCCCACGAAGTCAAACACGCTCATGCACGCGGCATAGCGCTCTGCCAGGCCGTCCGCAATGTCGCGCAGCGGGTTGGCACGGCCTGCCCAGCCATCGAGCAGGTCGGGCGTCTTGCCGTCGAAGTATTTGGCGCTCATGTTAAGCGAACGGCTCACCAGGTTGCCCCAGCTGTTGGCCAAGTCGGCGTTGTACACCTGCTCCATGCGGCTGTAGGAAATAGCGCCGTCCTCGCCAGGCACGCAGTCCGTCATAAAGTAGTAGCGGTAGCCCTCCACGCCAAGAAGGTCGATCACGTCGGCCGGCGCGATTGCGTTGCCGCGGCTCTTGGACATCTTTTCGCCCTGACCGGTCTCCTCGTTCTTGACCATAAGGAATCCGTGGGCAAACACATGCTCGGGCAGCGGCTCGCCGATGGCCATAAGCATGGCAGGCCAGATGACGCAGTGGAAGCGGATGATGTCCTTGCCCACCACGTGGTACTGGGCTGGCCAACGGCGCGCGTATTCGTCCGCCATCTCCGGATTGCCAAAGCCCACGGCCGTGGCGTAGTTTAGAAGGGCGTCGAACCACACGTACGTTACGTGCTTGTCGTCAAACGGGACGGGAATGCCCCAGTCGAAGCTCGTACGGCTTACCGATATGTCGCGCAGGCCGCTCTCGACGAAGGTGCGGACCTCGTTCATGCGGAAGGCGGGCATCACGAAGTCGGGATGCTCGTCGTAGAGCGCCAGCAGACGATCCTGGAACTCGGAAAGCTTGAAGAACCAGCTCTCTTCCTTCACGCGCTGAAGCTCGCGCTGGCACTCGGGGCAAAGGTGCTGACCCTCCACGCCGTGTTCTTCGTCGGACTTGGCAACCTGCGTCTCGGTGTAATACGTCTCCTCATGTACGCAGTACCAACCGTCGTAGGAGTCCTTGTAAATGTATCCGGCGTCCTTCATGCGGTTCCACAGGTATTGGACGGCGCGCACCTGGCGCGGCTCGGTGGTACGAATGAAGTCGTCGTTGGATATCTCCAGTGTCTTCCAAATGTCGTGGAAGGCAGGGGCCAGGCTGTCGCACCACTCTTGGGGTGTCATGCCATGGTCCTCTGCTGCGATTTGCACCTTCTCGCCGTGCTCGTCTAGACCCGTGAGGAACTTGACGTCCTCGCCCATCGCGCGGCGGAAGCGCGCCTGCACGTCGCACAGAATCGTGCAGTAGGCGGTACCCAGATGCGGGGCAGCGTTGACGTAGTAGATGGGTGTGGTTACATAGAACGGCTTGCGATTGGTATCGGCCATGGGTACCTCCCAATGACGAAGGTTTTGAGCTAACAGTGCATCATTGTAGCCCAAAGGGGGCGACAAGGGCACCTCATCGCGCAGGCAGAGACCGCGATCCCAAATTGAGACAAGCCCTGAGCGCATGGCACAGTTATACCTAGTATAAGTGTGCCGCGGACTTGTGTCACGGGGACGTAGCGCTGACACATGCCATACTCGCCAACCGTGATCGACCGGCTGGCCAGGCTCGCCCTGGGGACCTGCGGACGGTGGGAGAAACATAAGCGCGAGTGAATGGATGACGTTGGGTAAACATGGGAAGACCCG
>CADCPM010000112.1 GCA_902803315.1 uncultured Coriobacteriaceae bacterium | reverse complement strand
CGGCAAGAAGCATGGCAACGCATTCCTTCTTGCTCATAGAACCATTCCCCTTTCGTCAGTTCATTGGGCCAGTAAAACTACCTACTCACCAACATGCCAAATTTCGGTCGCATATTCACGTATTGTTCGGTCAGAGGAGAAGAATCCAGACCTGGCCGTATTGTGAAGCGAGACTCGGTTCCAATTGCGGGTGTCGTTGTAGCCACTCGTGAGCTCCTCCCACGCCTGTACGTAGGAGTGGAAATCGCGGCAAACGAGGTACTGGTCGTTGTTCACCATGAGCTCGTCATGGACCATTTCGAAGTTGCCGGACTGACGCGCGTAGGTGCCGTTCACGAGTTGGTCGATCACACGGCCAAGGCGAGCGCGGTCGGCGTTGTACTCGTTCCAAGCGAAATAGCGACCGCTGGACACGAGGTCGTTCACCTCGTTGGTGCGCAAGCCGAAGATCTTGATGTTCTCCTCGCCCACCAGGTCGCAGATCTCTACGTTGGCGCCGTCGTAGGTGCCAAGCGTTATGGCGCCGTTCATCATGAACTTCATGTTGGAGGTGCCGGAAGCCTCGGTGCCCGCCGTGGAGATCTGCTCGGAGATCTCGGTGCCGGGGTAGATGATCTGGGCGTTGGACACGGCGAAGTTGGGCACGAACACGACCTTGATGATGTCGTTTACGCGCGAGTCATTGTTGATCTTGTCGGCCATGCCGTTGATCAGGCGGATGACCTCCTTAGCGAAGGTGTAGCTCTGAGCGGCCTTACCGGCGAAGATGAACGTCGTGGGCTGCGGACGGTAGTTGGGGTCGTCCAGCATGCGGTTGTAGATGTCCATGATCTTAAAGCAGTTGAGCAGCTGACGCTTGTAGGCGTGGAAGCGCTTGACCTGCGTGTCGAACACGGAGTGGGTGTCCACGACGATGCCGGTGGTCTCCTTGATGTAGGCCGCCAGGCGCTCCTTGGCAGTGAGCTTGGCCTTGCCCCAGTCCTCGAGGAAGCTGTCGTCGTCCTTGAAGGCCAGGAGCTTGTCGAACTCGTCGGCGTCCTCGAGCCACTTGCTGCCGATGGCGTTGGTGATTACCTTGGAGAGCGCGGGGTTGGCGTTGGCCACAAAGCGACGGTGCGAGACGCCGTTGGTCTTGTTGTTGAACTTCTCGGGAGCAAGACGGTAGAAGTCGTGCAGCGTAGAGTCCTTGATGATGCCCGTGTGCAGCGCCGACACGCCGTTGACGGAGTTGGAGAAGATGACCGAGAGGTTGGCCATGCGCACCTGGTTGTCCCAGAGGATGGCGGTCTCCTGCAGCATTGCCGCCCAGTCGGAGCCCATGCGCGGGAAGGTCTCGCGGAAGCGGCGGTCGATCTCCTCAATGAACATGTAGAGGCGGGGAAGCAGGTTACGGAACATGGGGATGGGCCACTTCTCCAGCGCCTCGGGCATGATGGTGTGGTTGGTGTAGGAGCAGGTGGCCTGAGCGATCTTGAAGGCGAGGTCGAAGTCCACGCCGCGCTCGTCCACCAGGATGCGCATGAGCTCGGGGCCACACATCGCGGGATGGGTGTCGTTCGTGTGGACGCACACGTGGTCGCCCAGGTGCTCCCAGTCGGGGCCGTACTCCTGCTCGTACGTACGCAGGATCGTTTGGAGGCCGGCGGAGACGAACAGGTACTCCTGCTTCAGGCGCAGCAGCTTGCCGTGCTCGCCTGCGTCTGCTGGGTAGAGAATCGTGGAGATTGCCTCGGCGTCATAGCGGAAGCGGAATGCGTCGGAATAGCGGCCGTCGTTGAAGGCGTCCAGGTCGAAGGCGTCCTCGTAGGGCTCGGCCTTCCACAGGCGCAACTTGTTGACCTTTGCACCGCCGCCGTAGCCCACGACCTCCACGTCGTAGGGAACCGCGAGGACCTTTTCTGTGTCCTCGGTGGTAAACCAGAAGCGGCCGTTCTCCTCGTGGCGCTCCACGTGACCACCAAACTGAACCGTTACCGCACTTGCGGTCTTGCGCATCTCCCAGGGATAGCCGTGCTCGAGCCAGGCGTCCGTCCTCTCAACCTGGCGGCCGTTCTTGATTTCCTGACGGAACAGGCCATAGCGATAGCGCATGCCATTGCCGTAGCCCGCGACGCCCTCCTTGGCCATGGAGTCAAGGAAGCAGGCGGCAAGGCGGCCCAGGCCACCGTTGCCCAGACCAGGATCGCACTCATAGCGGCACAGCTCCTCCAGGCTCATGCCCATGTCGTTCAGGGCGTCTTCCACGAGGTCGTGTACGCCAAAGTTGAGCAGGTAGTTATCCAGGAGTGGTCCAATAAGGAACTCAAGGGAGAAGTAGTAGACCTTCTTCTCGCCAGGTCGATGCGTGTCCACGTGTGTGGCGCGTGCCTTTTGCGCAATGAGGGAGGCGAGCACATAGAAGCGCTCTCGGGGCATGGTATCGTCAAACCCCTTGCCAAAAAGCGACAGGCAGAGCTCACGATACTGTTTGATGAACTCCTTCTTGCTACGGAAAATAGTGTTGGGCATAGTACATCCTTCGTTCGGTTACAGAAACCCGAAGCGTATGGTAGCGTACTTGGGCGAATTCGTCCTGCGTCACGCGCCGATTGTGCCGATTACAAGGGAAAACCAAGGTTTTTTAGGTGGTTTCGCGAATTCTTGGCCCCAAGTCGGCACTTGGCAGCCTCGTTAGACAAATCGGTTGAGGCAACGCCTCAATCTGCACCGCCGACTCACGCTTCTCTCGCCTTGCCAAATCCAATTAGTGTGATTTTGGGAAACCAAATTTCTATTTATCTGGGGTTTTGCCGCGCCCGTTTCCCCAAAATCACACAGCATATTTTATGCAGTGTGATTTTGGGGAAACGGGGGCCTCCGTTATCTGGGCTAATACCACTATTTATTACCCAAAATCACACTAGCGGAGCACCTCCGCTCCAACCCCGCGGCAAAACGACCCCTCTGAATGGCGAACGGGTAGATATTTCGCACAAAAGCTTGTTATTCGGGCGTCAAGCGACGTATTTCCTACAGCGATCGCCACAGTTTGTCACGATCCCTGCGCGGCTCCGAATCGTCAAGCACCTTTTCGTATTCACTCACGTCGACACCAAAGTACACCTGCGCGCACCAAAGCAGCTGGCGCGTAAAGTTGTCCAAGGCATCAATGCTTCTTACGTCCTCTTTTGTTGCGCGTAACACAACGCGGCCCGCACAAAGCAACTCACGATCCCGTCGCATGTCGTCAACCGCTTTGTTACGCAACTCGCGACGCTTTTTTGCCAGCGCTTTTTCGGCTTCGACGCAATCTTCAGCATCGGCCAACGCTGCGGCACGCGCCAAACGAATGAGCCCATCGAGATCGAGATGGTCCTTTTCGCCATCGTAGTTTATGCCTATGGGCGCAAGCGCAAGGAGGATATCGGGATATCGATCGCGCTTCTTCTGGAGGTTCTGCGTCTTGCTTACTCGCACGCGCTTGTTGAGCGTTATGGGACCCAAACCATATCCGCATTCCTCAGACGGAAGCTCATACATAGTCGCAAGCTTGGCTTCGGGCACCGACGCTGCCCCGTCACGGACATAGGCAAGTGCCAAGCGCGCCCGCTTTGCCCCGCGCACCCCAATCCCCTTCTTTAGGTACTGCCGTATGTCTTCTACGGTCGTCGCGGGAGGCACGTGGTCCACAACCGGCCCGCTCGCAGGATGGTTGGCGGAGCGCGTAAACGTTCCGCACAGCTCGTTTCCAAGCATTACAAGGTGGCCAAGCTCAAGCGTTTCCGCCATCTGGACAAACAGCAGCTCCGGACACACCACGCTCGAGTGCTCATCGAGCAACAGGATAGACTGTGCCGACAAATCGCGACCACATACGTGCGAGCACACGTACTGCATTCGAATTCCATGCTTTGGGGGAACCAAGACATGCAGCTCGCATGCCTTTGAGGGTTCGGGCCAGCGCCATTCGGACGACGCGAACTCGCGCACGGACCAGTGCTTGCCTATCCAGGGGGACGGGCAAGCAACCACGCTGAAGTCTGACCACGATCTGAAGTTCGCGCCTTCGGAACGTAGCGTTCGTAGTACCCAAAGGGCCGTATTGTGTGAAAGGATGACTGCCATAGGATGGCCATTGTACAACGTCTTGAACGAAATGGCACTATAAAAATTAAGGCACCTCCGCTACCTGCGAAGATGCCTTAATTTAGTTTTATATTTAGCTGTTAGCTAAATCTGGGCGATTACTTCTTCTTGGCCTCAGCAGCCTTCTTCGCGGCGTTTGCCCTGCGGGTTGCCGCGGCCTTCTTTGCGGCAGCGGAGCGACGGGCCTTCTTCTCTTCCTCGCTCAGCGCTTCCTTGGCTGCCTTTGCCGCTGCGGCGACCTTGCCCGCGGGCTTCTTGGCCGCAGGCTTCTTTGCGGCGGGCTTCTTTACCGCGGGCTTCTTTGCGGCGGCCTTGCGCGCATGCTCCTCGATTACCGACACCTTAACGGGCTCGGGAGGCAGCGGGCCGTCGTACTTGAACACGGCGCCACCCAGTGGCGGGACGCGTACCTTGATGGAGTTCTCGCGCAGGTTCCAAGGCTTCTTCTCGGACTCAAAGCGCGCGTCGGCGTTGGTGACGCCAGAGCCACCGTAATCCTCCACGTCGGAGTTGAAGACTTCCTTCCAGTAACCGGCCTGCGGCACGCCAATGCGATACCCCTCGTAGGGGTTAACCTCGTAGTTAATAACGATGAGCAGGTCGTCCTTGGGGTCATCGCCATGACGCACGAAGCTGATCACGCACTGGTTGGAGTTGTTTGCGTCAATCCACTCAAAGCCGTCCTCCACGTAGCCCTTCTCCCACATGGCGGGCTCGCTCATGTAGAACTTGTTGAGCGCGGCGATGAACTTCTGATGCTTGGCGTGAGCCTCGAACTCCTCCGTCATGAAGTACTCGATGCCCTCGTAATAGCGCCACTCGATGAACTGGCCGATCTCGTTGCCCATGAAGTTGAGCTGTCCGCCGGGATGGGTGTACTGGTAGAACGCCAGCGAGCGCAGGCCGGCCATCTGACGCCAATAGTCGCCCGGCTGGCGGGTAATGAGCGAGCACTTGCCATGGACGACCTCGTCGTGCGAAAGCGGAAGCACGAAGTTCTCGTTAAACGCATACATGATGGAGAAGGTCAGCAGGCTGTGGTTACCCGGGCGATACGGGAAGTCCGTCTGACAATAGCGCAGGGTGTCGTTCATCCAGCCCATGTCCCACTTGTAGTTAAAGCCAAGGCCACCGACCTCGGGCGGACGGGTGACGAGCGGCCATGCGGTGGACTCCTCGGCGATCATCATGACGTCGGGATGGTAGGAGCCCACGATCCTGTTGCACTTGCGCACGAACTCGATGGACGGGTAGTCGTGCTCTGAGCCGTCGGGATTGAACTTCTTCATGCCAGGGTCGTCGATGCCAAAGTTGAGGTAGAGCATGGAGGTAACGCCGTCCATGCGGATGCCGTCTGCGTGGTACTCGTCGATCCAATACAGCAGGTTGGAGATAAGGAACGCGTGGACCTCTCCGCGCTCAAAGTCAAACTTGTAGGTGCCCCAGTTGGGATGGATTTCCTTTTCGTACAGCTTGGTGCCGTTGAAGTGCACCAGTCCGTGCTCGTCCGGGCAGAACCCGCCAGGCACCCAGTCCAGAATGACGCCCACGCCGGCCTGGTGGCAGGCATCCACAAAATGCTTGAACTGCTTGGGGGTGCCATAGCGGCTGGTAGGCGCAAAGTAACCGGTTACCTGATAGCCCCAGCTGCCATCGAAGGGGTGCTCCATAACGGGCATGATCTCGATGTGGGAATAGCCCATCTCGCTTACGTAGGCAACCAGCTCTTCCGAGAGGTCGTCGTAGGTGTACCAGGAGCCGGTGGCCTCGTCGTTGTCGTCGGGGTCGGTGCCAAAGGCGGTAAGGCCGTCCTTGTGACGCTTCCAGCTGCCCAGATGCACCTCAAAGATGTTGAGCGGGCGCTTCATGTGGTTGGAATTCTCGCGCTGAGTCATCCACTTCTTGTCGCCCCACTTGTAGGAGTCGATCTCGGCCGTGCGCGAGGCAGTTCCGGGAATGAGCTCGGCCTGGAACGCGTAGGGGTCGGCCTTGTACAGCATGTCACCAGCACGCGTGCGAATAACGTACTTGTACAGCTGGCCCTCTTCAACCCCTGGAACGAAGCCATACCACACGCCACCGACCGGTGTGCGCGTGAGCGATGTGGCGGTGTCGTCCCAGCCGTTAAACTCGCCGATAACGTTTACCGCGCTCACATCGGGTGCCCAAACGGCGAAGAAGTACCCATCCTCGCCATCTTGCGTGCAGGGATGCGCGCCGAGCTTCTCGTAGCTGCGAAACCACTCACCTTTGGCGAACAAGTACAAGTCGTCGTTGGTAAGGAGGTAATTCTGGATAGGTGCGCTCATGGTCGAGTCCTCCCGATTGTGTTGTTCACAGACATCTAAAGCATAGGGTTCCCCAAACGCTGGAGGGGTCACTATTTGGGCAGACGTGCGCGCTCCGTCGGCACGCGGGCTTTATTTGGCCCTTTCGGGCGTTTGAGAAGGGCTGGGACGGCAAACCGCGCCCTTCTCTGCGCGTCCAAAAAACAGTACCATGCAAGGGAATACCGAGAGGAGCCGCCATGCCCCGTGAGTCAAAGAAGAGCAAGGTCGCGCGTGCGACGGAGTTTTGCAACCGTATGGACGAGATCTATGGCCAAGAGCCCTCCGCCTTGGACTGGCGCTCGCCGTTTGAGCTGGTTATCGCCGTGCTGCTTTCGGCGCAGACCACCGATGTTGCGGTTAATGCCGTAACGCCCGAGCTCTTTGCCCGCTGGGGCGATCCCGCTTCCATGGCACAGGCCGACCCCAAGGAGGTGGCGCAGGTAATCCGGCGTCTGGGGTTCTACAGGACAAAGTCCGAGCACTGCGTGGCATGCGCCCAAATGATAATGGCCGACTACGGCGGCGAGGTGCCGCAGACCATGGACGAGCTCACGCGGCTTCCCGGCGTGGGCCGCAAGACGGCAAACATCGTGCTCAACAAGGCGTTTGGCATCGTGGGGGGCATAGCGGTGGACACGCACGTGTTTCGCATCGCACAGCGCATGGGCCTAAGCACCGCAAAGACGCCGCTTGAGGCCGAGAAGGACCTGCTGGCCGTAATCCCACGCGAGCTGTGGAGCGGGGTCAACTCCGAGTGGATTCGTCATGGCCGGGCCACCTGCACCGCGCGCGTGGCCAAGTGCGACGAGTGCCCCTGCGAAGACCTGTGTCCCAAGCGGCCCGTGCGCTACGGGGCCGGCAAGAGTCGTCGCAAGCGGAAAAGCTGACAAGTGACCTGTCCCCTTGTCAGCTTTTGCTCCGTGGCTACCAGGTGAGCGGGACGTCCACGCGATTGCCGTTTACCGTGAGCACAACGGTGGAGCCCTCCAGCGTCGCGTCCGATATGCTCCCCTCGCCCGACACGGGCTTGCCGTCACGGTCCATAATCTGGCTCCAGCCCGAGCCAATGGTGTAGGCCATAACGTCCCACTTCCCATCGGCAAGGTTTTCGGGAATCAGCACGGCACCGTCGTAGAGCACCAAACCAGCCGGCGTGCCGGAAAGGTCGCCCAAGCTCACTTCCTTGCCGCCTTCGCGCGTCTCCATGAGCTGGTACTTTTCGCCGTTCTTCGCAATGTGGTAGGAAGCGCCGCGGCTCGTAATGGAGTCGCCGGTTTGCGCCACGACCTTGTCGGCCTCCGGCTCCGCCGCAGGCTTGGCCGGCGAGGCGTTGAGCACGTTTATGAACAGCGCCACAATTACTGCGATGGCCACCAGCGCGCCCACCACAACCACGATGAGCGTGCGCCTGTCGATCGGGAGCTGTTCCTCGCTTTGGACCGCATGCGTGCCGGCCGCAGAGTACGCGCTCTTGTGCTGGCCGTCCGCCGCATGTGCGCCTCCCGCCATATGCGCACCACCGCGCCTGTTTGAGGCGGCAACCGCGCCCTGACCTTCCTCGAGCTTGTCAAAGGCTCCGTTCGAAACGGAATCCGCATGCACCGGCTGCGGCGTGTTGGTACCCAACTCGCCCGTATCGTCCGCATTCACTGTCATACTCGCTCCTTCGTCACGCGGGCGCACGCGCCCGCGCTACATCTCACGCCGGTCCTCGATGGCGCGGCCCAACGAGAGCTCGTCGGCCAGCTCCACCTCGCCACCCACCGACATGCCCACGGCAAAGCGCGTAACGCGCACGCCCAGCGGCTTTATGATGCGCGAAAGGTACGTGGCCGTAGCCTCGCCCTCCACGTCGGTGTTCGTGGCCAAGATGACCTCTTGCACTTCTTCCACGGCCAACCTGCCCAGAAGCTCCTTAACGTGCAACTGGTCGGGGCCGATTTTGTCCATGGGTGAAATTACTCCACCCAGCACATGGTACAGCCCATGATAGGTTCCCGTCCGCTCCACCGCCGAAACATCACGAGGTTCCGACACGACGCAGATCATCGTTTGGTCGCGCGACGAGTCGGCACACACGTCGCAGGTACTGCCCGTGGCGTAGCTAAAGCACACGGGACAAAAGTGCACCTGCTTCTTTACGTCCAAGATGGCCGTGGCCAGGCGCCTGGAACGCTCCGCGTCGGATTCCAGCAGGTAATACGCTATGCGCTGCGCCGACTTGGGACCTATGCCGGGCAGGCGTCCCAGTTCGTCAAGCAGGCGTTGCAGCGCGCGGCGGTCGCCACCCGCAGGCGCATCTGGTTCGAACGCGCCCGCGGAAGAGGGCATGCCATAGGCGGCCATGCCTAAAACAGCCCTGGGATGTTGAGGCCGCTTGTGATGTCTGCCACCTGCTCGTTTGCCACCTCGCTGGCCTTTGCCAGCACGGAGTTGACGGCCGTGAGGACAAGGTCTTCCAGCATGGCCACATCGGTGGGGTCAACGGCGCCGGGGTCGATGCTTATGGAGGTGATCTTCATGTCGCCCGTGGCGGTAACGCGCACCATGCCGCCGCCGGCGGTTGCCTCCACCTCCACGTTTCCCATGTTGTCCTGTGCCGTGGCAAGCTGCTCCTGCATAAGGCGGGCCTGCTCCATTAGCTGCTGCATATCCATGTGTTCCTCCAAACGGGTTGGTTCATAACGTATTTGGACCTCCGCCCGCTTGGCAGGCGGAGGGATTTCCTATTCCTCGGAATCCGTGCTCACGCGTACGTCGTTGCCAAACACCTCAAAGGCGTTCTCGAGGATGTTGACAAGTTCGGGCGGGAGGTCGTCCGGCGGGGCGGGGGCAGGGGCCTGGGGCGCGGGTTCGGGCGCAGGCGCAGGCGCGGGCTGCGCGGGGGCGGGGGCCGCAGGGGCCGGCTGGGGCTGCGCGGGGG
>CADCPM010000111.1 GCA_902803315.1 uncultured Coriobacteriaceae bacterium | reverse complement strand
TTTGGTCCGCACGCAATCCGAACAAACGGCGATTTGGAGTAAATTATGGTGCAAATTTCCGTTTGTTCGGGTTTCGGTCAGCGCTCTTGTGTGTGCGGACGTCTCAAACGCGCAGGACCGGAGCT
Organism: uncultured Coriobacteriaceae bacterium; assembly: GCA_902803315.1. Lineage (GTDB taxonomy): Bacteria > Actinomycetota > Coriobacteriia > Coriobacteriales > Atopobiaceae > RUG440. The sequence goes on along the minus strand of CADCPM010000111.1, from coordinate 14,344 downwards.
CGGCCGGCACGAAGCGCCCGATTCTGCGCGTGGCGGAGACCCCACCGCCTAAAGCGGGACGCTGTCTTTGGAGAGCCGGTTGATGTACTTAACGGCAATCACCGTAATGACGACCTCGAACGCGAGGAACACCACAAGCAACTCGACGTCAATAAAAAAGTCGTATAGGCCATGAATAATAATGGGTGCAATGAGGGCCAGCCACAAGTTGGTGGAGCAGCGCTTGTTGTCGCCCATCCGTTGCGCGTGCTTGGCGACGCCGTAAAAGAAGCCCATAAACACGCCGTCAATCGCATGTCCGGGAACCGAAAGAACGGCCCGCGCAATTGCCGTCTCGAGCGACCCGTTCAAAAGGTAGAGAATGTTCTCTAGCGTCGCAAAGCCAAGAGACACGACCACGGCGTAAACCACTGCATCAAAGGTGTAGTTAAACTCAGGCGACTTCCAAGTGCGCAAACGAAGGACGACGTACTTACCCACCTCTTCGGTGGCAGCAACGATAAAGAAGTTCTCTATGAACTTGTAGGGAATCGATTCGGGCGGAAGAATTATGCCCACAAGGGAGCCGAACGCCACCTCTATGACCATGGCGCTTATGGTGGTAAGGGCGCCCAGCACAAAGAGGCTCGCCAGCAGGCCAAAGGGCTCCTTTTCGTGCTTGTCTTTCTTATATATGTATACGAGCAAAAATGCAGCTGGCAAAATGGCCAGTACCAGTATGAGCGTGCTTATGGGAACCACTCCTTGGCGATCGTATGCTAGATAGAGTATAGCCTTTGTGCTGACGATTACATGGGGCGTCCTCTGTTTGGGCTCGGCATACGGCTCACACTCGTCCCGTGCCCATCCCGTATTGCCCTGATTGACGCTATAGGGTGGATGGGTATAGTGAAGGCAAACGGCGACGCCCGTCGTGGTGGGCTGGGCCGCGCCGTTCTAATTACTCAGGGCAGGATTGCCTCTACTGGGCGTCCTGCCCCCTTTCATCTTCGCAGTCGTTCGACCCGTCCGCAGGCTGCTTGGCCGCTCCCCGATACGTCATTGGTAGTACGGCCGCCCACGTGTATGGTGGAGCTTGTGCGTAAAAGCGCGGGGTATGCCGCGCCAAATAAAGGAGGCTTAAATGGCAGCAAAGGAACAGGCAATCAAGAACGTGGTTCTGGTGGGCCAAGGCGGCGTGGGCAAGACCATGCTGGCCGAGGCCATGCTGCACCTTACGGGCAAGACGACCCGTCTGGGCGGCCATGCTGGTACCAAGCCCACGCTGGACTACGATACGCAGGAGAGCGCGCGTGGTTTCTCAATTTCCACCACCATGGCGCCCATCGAATGGAACGGTACGCGCATCAACGTGCTGGATGCCCCGTGCTATCCCGACTTCGTGGGAGACGCATACGCAGCCATGAGCGCCGCCGAGACCGCCCTGTTTATGGTGGACGCCATCGACGGCCCGCAGACGACCACCACGCGACTGTGGTTCGCGGCCGAGGATCTTTCGCTGGCTCGCGCCGTGTTCGTAAATCGCCTGGATAAGCCCGAGGCGGACTTTGACTCTGCCCTCGAGCTCTGCAAGGAGCGCTTTGGCAACAACGTCGGCGCCGTGACCATCCCCATGGGCACCGGCTCCGCCTTCGCAGGTGTCATCGACATCGTGCACATGACGGCCCGCCACCTGGAGAACGGCAAGGTCGTTGAGGAAGAGATCCCGGCCGACTTCGCCGACGCCGCCGCCGAGGCGCGCGAGACGCTCATCGACCTCGTGGCCGAGGCTGACGACGACGTTATGATGGCCTACCTGGAGGGCGAGGAAGTCAGCCAGGAAGACATCGAGAAGTGCCTGCAGATCGCCATCCGCGAGCGCATCTTCGTGCCCGTGTTCGCCGGCGCCTGTGTAAAGGAGGAGGGCGTTATCTCCTTCATGAACGCCGTGGTGAGCTGGTTCCCCAGCATGGCCGACTACGGCCGCATCCCGCTGGTAAACGGCGAGCAGCTGGACATCGACGCAGACGACGACCGTCCCGTGGTGTTCGTGTTCAAGAGCCTCAACGATCCGCAGAACGGCAAGCTCTCGTTCCTCAAGGTCCTGTGCGGCACCGTAACGCCTGGTCTGGAGCTCACCAACGCCCGCACGCGCAAGTCCGAGCGCCTTGGTCACCTCTACCTCATGACCGGCCGCGACACCACCGACGTCAAGTCGGCCGCCTCGGGCGACATCGTGGTCGTTCCCAAGCTGGACGCCATGACGGGCGACACCCTCTCGGTTACCGGTAAGGTCGAGGCTGCCGCGTTCCGCTTCCCCAACAGCCTGTATCGCATTGCCATCGAGGCCGACAAGCGCGGTACCGAGGGCAAGCTCTACGCCTTCCTGGAGAAGAGCGCCGACGCCGACCCGACCCTCAAGGTCGAGCGCGACGAGGAGACCGGCCAGACCGTGATCTCCGCCATCGGCGAGGCGCAGGTATCGGTGCTGCTCGAGCGTCTGGAGGATCGCACGGGCGTAACGGCTCACACCGTTAAGCTGCGCATTCCGTACAGGGAGACCATCCGCCGCACCGCCACGGGCCATGGTCGCCACAAGAAGCAGACCGGTGGCTCCGGTCAGTTCGCCGATTGCCGCCTGCGCATTGAGCCCAATCCCGACGCGGGCTACGAGTTCATCGACGAGGTTGTGGGCGGCGCCATTCCGCGCGGCTTCATCCCCGCCATCGACAAGGGCGTGCAGGAAACCATGAAGGGCGGCGTGCTGGCAGGCTATCCCGTCATCGACGTTAAGGTTGCGGTGTACGACGGACAGTTCCATCCCGTGGACTCCAACGAGATGGCCTTCAAGACGGCCGCTCGCTTGGGATTCCAGGACGCCGTGAGCCAGGCCGAGGCCGTGCTGCTCGAGCCGATGGCGCATCTGAAGATCACCGTGCCCGAGAGCTACGCCGGCTCCGTAATGGGCGACATCTCGGCGAGCCGTGGCCGCGTGGAGGGCATGGCCGCCTCCAACCCTGGCGAGACCACCGTTGAGGCAACCGTGCCGTATGCCGAGGTAACCGACTACGCCACCCGCCTGCGCTCGCTTACCCGCGGTACGGGCGAGTTCGAGCTCGAGGTGAGCGGCTACGAGCAGGTGCCGCACGACGTGCAGCAGCGCCTGGCGCAGGAGTACCAGGATCGTCGCGCCGCTGGCGAGCGTTAGTCGCTGCCGCGGGGCGCTTGCCCTGCTGTAGCTTGTTCAAGACGCCGCGCCCTTAGGGGATATCCCCTAAGGGCGCAGTTTTTCGTTGGGGCGGCTAGTTGGCGTTGGAGAGCAGCTCGTTGATGGCTGCGTGGGTCTTCTCCCAGTCCACGTCGCCGTCTGGGCCCCTAAGCAGGGCGTCGTTAAAGAGTTCGAGGTGCTCGCTCTCCACGAGTTGCCTAAACTCGTCCGCACTTTGGCAAGCCTGGATCTGGTCGGCCTGCTCGGGACCTATGCTTCTTAGGTTCATGGTCGCTCCTCTCTTCGACGCCACATAGACACCTTAACCATACTCGCTACGTGCGGTTTTGTCATGTGTGGTACGACCAGCGGTAAGGGGGCGGGGCGGGGAGCGTGTCCGACTTTGTGGGCGGCGGGTCGCGTGCCGCGGGTACGGCGGGTGCGCGTCGTCGCGTGCCGATAGAATCGGACGTTTCGACCTCCCCTGGGGGCCCGTAACTTCCGATCTTATGGGCGCCGGGTTGCCTGCCGATAGAATCGGACATTACGACCCCGCTTGGGACCCTAACTTCCGATTTTATAGGCAGCCCAAACGTTGCTGTCATCGTTCAGCGAAAACGTCACCCCGATCGCGGCCGATCGACCTGAACAAGTGTAAATTTCCGCCATTGTTTGGGCCAAAACGACGTTTGTTCGGGTTTCGCCTCCCCGCAATCCGAACAAGCGTCGTTTTGGGAGAATGATTTGCCACGTTTTTCCGTTTGTTCGGGTTCTGGGCTCCGTCGCCGGTTCCCCGGGGGTCCCGAGAGCCGAACAAACGGCGTTTTTTAGGATTTCCGCTCCGACTTTTCCGCTTGTTCGGGTTTCGCGTGGGCCAAAACCGAATAAGCGTCGTTTCGCGGGATTTCCGCCCCGCTCTTTTCCGTTTGTTCGGGTTTCGGGCGGCAGGTGCCCGCCGTGCTGCGGTGGCGGCGCCGGGAAGTGCGCGCGGCAGGGAGGCCCGCGGTACGAAAAGTGGGCCCGGCTAGGCTGGGGTGACGTTTTCGCTGAACGAGCGGGGTGACGTTTTCGCTAGTCGAGGATAGCAACAAATCCGCTGCCGACAAAATCGGACATGTTGGCTGCGGGCTGGGCTTCGAAACTTCCGAAATTGTCTGCAGCGGGTTCGAGGTGGACTAGGCGTAGGAAAATTGGCATAGCCGCTGATAAAGCGGCTGGAGCATGGGGAGGCCCCCGGAAACTGTCAGAGAAGACTCATGCAATTGCCCAAAAGTTTTCGCTCACTTTTGTGTGGATTCTGCAATAATGGGACAAACTGTGTTGGACCATGTCGAATCGAGGGACCATGCAAGCAAAATCGAATCCTAAACGCAGAAGGCTGGTTGCGTTGTTCGCAACGATTCTCGCGATCGTCGGCGTGTTTGCGCTGATGGCAAAGCCCGCGCTGGCGGATGGTGAAGGCGCGCTTACGATTACGAATACCGTGAACGGTGGGTCTGATAGCGACACTTTCAACTTTACCGTTACGTTAGGCAACACGGAGGGGGCGTCGGCTAGCAAAACAAAGTCGGGTGCCGATCCTCAAGCATTAAGCTTTGACGCCAACAAGACTCTGACTGCCCAACTGAATGCTGGCGAGACGCTGACGATATCCAACATCAACGTAAACAGCGACAATTCATACTCCGTCGAGCAAACCATGGCTCAAGGATATGCCACAGCTTACAAAGTCAACGGAGGCGGTGAGACGTCTGATTTAAAATGCAAAGGCATTCTTAACAGTGGGTCGCAATTCGCAGAGGTCACGTTTACCAACACCAAGATTGAGGTAAAAACTAAAGTCAATCCGTCTACCATTACACCCTCATCTGCAAGTGATGTAAAGGACATTGACGATGACGTGACCGTTGAGAGCGGCCTGGGAGATGGGGCCTACACCATTACGGGGTCTCTGTATTGCACGGATGATCTGAACAATGCCGTAGCACAAGCCAAGTCGGTTGAGGCCGAGGCCAAGGACGGCAAGCTCGAGGGCAAGCTCACATACAAGGACGTCAAGGTTGGAAATTATGCGGGCAAGAAACTGGTCTCGTTCGTAACCGTGCAGAAAAAAGATAGTGAAATCAGTTACACACACGACGACCTCGGCGACGCCGCGCAAACCGTAACGATTGACGCCCTTCCCCCCGCCACCACCGGCACGCTCACCATCAGCAAATCCATCAGCACGCCGACCACCGACAAGGCGATCGAGAACGCCCAGGCCGACGTTGACAAGGCCGAGGACGACGACAGCAAGGAAGTAGCCCAGAACTGGCTGGACGACCTCACGGACCACCGCGACGGCAACACCAAGAAGCAGATCACGGGCGCCAAGGACAAGGAGTTCGAGTTCACCGTCAGGCTCACCGACGCGGCGGACAAGGAGCTTACGGGCGAGTTTGAGTACTCGGGGGACAAAAAGGGCAAGATCAAGAGCGGCGGCACCGTCACCCTCAAGCACGGCCAGAGCATCACGATCGCCGACCTCCCCACCGGCACGAAGTACGAGGTGGTCGAGACCGGGGCCAGCAACTGGGTCTGCGACCAGGAGGAGAACACCGTCAAGGGCGACGTCAAGGGCGGCGAGGACTCCAAGGCCGCGTTCACGAACACCGGCAAGGGCGCCTTCTCCATCTCCAAGACCGTCAAGGCGGCAGAGGGCTATGAGCTCACCGACGAGCTCAAGGAGACCGACTTCACGTTCACCGTCAACTTCTACGACAAGAAGGACGTCGACACCCGCAAGGACGTCGAGGGCGAGTTCTCCTACACCGGCTCCAAGGAGGGCAAGCTCAAGAGCGGCGACACCGTGACCCTCAAGGGCGGCGAGAAGATCACCATCGACGTGGATCCTGGCATCTACGTGCGCGTCACCGAGTCCGCAAAGGCCGACTGGACGCAGAGCTCCAAGAACCTCGCTGGTACGATCTACGACGGAAAGACCCGCACCGCGAACTTCACCAACACCTACAACCCCAATGCAGGCAACAGCAACAACAGCAGCAGCTCCACCAAGAGCTCCAACAGCGGCACCACCCGCGCTGCAACGGCGAACACCGCCGACCCCACGAGCATCGCCCCGATGGCCACGGCGGCCGTGGGCGCTGCCATCGCGGCAGCCGGTGCCATCCGTCGCCGCAAGTAGCGCGCCGCACGGCACCAGCCTTCGATTCGTAAGCCCCTCGGCACCACGCCGAGGGGCTTTTTGCGGCGGTACGCAGTTAGGGGCAGGCCCCAAGCCAAGGCGTAAAGCCTCAGCCTGGGGCCTGACCCTGGCCGTGCTCCCGACTCAGCGGAAGGAAAGAAGGCACTTTATGCCACGCGATGCTCGCAAATGTCGTGCATGGTAAGGCGCATGTGGTCAAACGTGGGCACCTGCACTTGTCTGCGAAGCCGCGCCCGCGCCTTGAGCCACTTGTCGGTGGGCTCGGGCAGCTCCGTTCCCAGAAGGCGGGCCACCTCATGAGCCTTGACGTCAAAGCGCTCCGGATCCATGACGTCCTCCTCCGTTACGCACACCACGCGCATGTCCTGACTCGCCAGGGCGGCAAAGTCGCGCTCGGAGGGATATCCGTCGCCGGTAAACTGCACGGCAGCGCGCTTGTTTGGCCAGAAGAGGTCATACAGCAAGTACTCGCCCGAGGAGGCGGGAAGGAAGCCGTGCTCGGTCTGCGCGGGAGCCCATAGGGGAATGCGCTCCAAGCCGTAGCTACCCTGGTTCCGCGGCAGACAAAGCAGCAGGTACAAATAGCAGCTCATGGGCGACCCGCATTCGTCAACGACGTGACGCAGGACTCGCTTGGCGCGCTTGCCCTCTTTGGTGCCTCGCGCGTCGCGCAAATATCGCCGAATGACGGACTTGCTGGTACGCGGCTCCTTGAGGAAGTCGTAGCCGTCCTCGCGGTTGTACTGCGTAAGGGACGTTCGATACTTGCCGCAAAGCTCAATGCCCAGGCACACGGCCTCCGCAAACGGCAGTTGGTTGGCTTTGCGCAGAAAAAAGTACTCGGGCGTGCTCATGCGCGTGGTGTCGGATATGTCCTCAAACGAACCCTTGGGAACGGGGCCGTTCCACACGCTCACACCGCGCACGTGTCGACCGCCGCTGCTTGCCACGGCGCGCATGCGCTCTCCCTCCTCCTCGCTCGTTGCGACGATCTCGATGTTGGACGGCTCCTTGGACGTAAAGTAGTCGGGGAAGGGGTAGCTCGTCTCGTCTTCAAGCTCGCCGCACAGGCTGTCGAGATCCTCCATGCCAAACATTAGGGCGTCGTGCAGGGACCGGCTGTTCTCCTCCCAGTCGGGCATGCTGGGCACCTCCTTTCCCAAAAGTTCGCAGAGACGCTCCATCACCTTCCTGTACGAGTCGTAGTCGCAGAGGTCCGCACAGGTGACGCGCAAAACGGTGTAGCTGTCGTCACCCTCAAAGGGATTGCGATAGGGGTCGTCCACGATGTCGAGAGCGACCTTTTCGTTGGGCCAATACAGTGCCATGGTTCCTCCTTTTGTTGGCGTGTTGCGAGGGGGGCCAAGGTTACGAGACGTATTGCGCACAAATTGCGCTTATAGCGCTCGCATATTTCGCGGCAAACCTTGGTTTACGGGCGTCTACCTGCGCGTTCGCCGCATGTCACGTGCCGCACTCCTCGATTTGGGAATTTTTGACGCAACGCTGGCGTGCGATTGTCTACCGCTCGCGGGGACTATTTAGCTGCGAGCTAAATACCCCCCGGATTTTTATGCAAAACGGCCCGGCGTCAGGAGGGCCGCGGACTAGGCGATCGTCGGCGACGGGAGGTGCTTTCCTGCGCAAAATGCGGGCAAATTCAAGATACCTTAAGAGTCGTACGCAAGTTGTGCTCTCGCGCTGGCGCTGGTTTCCAATGTGATGCAAAGAGGAATAGTAAAAGCAATGGATAAACCTACCTAAGGAGTTGATTGGCATGAGAAGACATAAACGCCCAAGCCTGCCCATGCTATGCGTGGCGGTTTTTGCTGCGGTTATCCTTGCGGCGGGAATGAGTTACGGGACGGTTCATGCACTTCAGACGCAGGAAGGCATTGAAGCCCTGCATAATTGCGCAGCTATAGCTGCGGGTTTGCTGGGGCCGGCCTTCTTGGTGGCATCGATAATCACAACGCTGCGGCACATCGGTGGCCGACTCCCCGAGCCCGCCTAAAAGCGTATACGCGCATCGCTAGCCAGAGCGCATTGAACGATCCCCAAGCGCGGACAGCCCTTGTCCGCGCTTCTTTGTCATTGTTTTCAACAACGCAAATCGCCCCGTTGTATACGCGCAACGCGTATACAAATGCCTGCTCACACGCCCCCTTGCCCAAGGCATGCCGTCGGGCTCGCGGGCGGCGAGAAAAGCAAGCCGCACGAGTTTTCGCGCGAAGCGCGAACTGTTTGAGCGCGGCGCTTTTCTCACCGCCCGCGAGTCCGACGGCGTTGCGCACCCTCCACGGCTTTGTCATCGACTGGCAAAAATGTCACCCCAGCCTAGCCGGGTCCACTTTTCGTGCCGTGAGCCTCCCCACCGGACGCACTTCTCGATGCCTCGCCTCGGGCCGGGTCCACTTTCCCGCCCGCAACTTACCCTACCGTGCGCACAAATCGGTCATTTGTGCGCACGGTGGGGACGCCCGAGGACGGGAAAGTGTACACGGCCCTCTCGGCCACCGGGAAAGTGCGCACGGCGGGGACGCCCGCGGGCCGAAAAGTGTACACGGCCCTTTCAGGGTGACATTTTCGCTGAACGACCCCACACCACCCCACGCCTTTGTCAAAAAAGTTCATTTGACGGCACAAAAAGCCAACGCCCGCCGATAAGGACCCATCCATACGTTCCGAAACCGTTCCGCTTTGTTACGCTCTTTATACGGGTACATAGCATGAAAGGAGTGGGTTCAAATGGCTTTTCCAAAGGGCTTCCTGTGGGGCGGCGCGACGGCAGCGAACCAGTACGAGGGCGCGTGGGACGTAGACGGCAAGGGCGCGAGCATTGACGACCATCTGCGTGGTGGCGACGGCATTCACGGCATTCCTCGCCAGATCGACGCCGAGTGGGACCCAGACGCGCTGTATCCCAGCTGGGAGGCCACAGACTTCTATCACCACTACGAGGAAGACATCGCGCTGTTTGCCGAGATGGGCTGGAACGTGTTCCGCATGTCCATCAACTGGTCCCGCATCTTCGCAAACGGCGACGGCGAGCCGCTGGAGGCTGGCCTGGCCTTCTACGACAAGGTCTTCGACTGCTGCGCCAAGCACGGCATCCAGCCGCTGGTGACCTTGTCTCACTACGAGATTCCGTACTCCCTGGTTGAGCGCTTTAACGGCTGGGCAAGCCGCGAGCTCATCGACATCTTCTTCAACTATGCCAAGACCGTGCTCGATCGCTACCACGACAAGGTGAAGTACTGGCTCACCTTTAACGAGAACAACCTTGGCTGGTCCGACATGGGCACCATGCTCTCCACGTCCATGCTCCAGGGCTTTACCGGCACCAACGACGAGATCAAGACCTCCGCGCAGGACCGCGTAAACGCGCTGCACTATCAGTTCGTGGCTGCGGCCAAGACGATCAAGTATGCGCACGAGAACTATCCCGACCTCAAGATGGGCAACATGGACTGCTTCATTCTGAGCTACCCCGCCACGTGCGATCCGGCGGACGTCCTGCTCAACCAGCAGAACATGCGCAAATCCAACTGGTACGCCTCCGACGTGCAGGCGCGCGGCAAGTATCCGCGCTACGCCAAGGCGCTGTGGAAGGAGTGGGGCGCCGCGCCCGACATCCAGCCCGGCGACGAGGAGCTGCTGGCCGAGGGCAAGATCGACTTCTACAGCTTTAGCTACTACATGTCCAACACCGTCACCACGCACGAGGGCGCCGAGCAAACCGCTGGCAACATGAGCTTCGGCGGCAAGAACCCCTACCTCAAGGCGAGCGACTGGGGCTGGCAGATCGACTCCACCGGCCTGCGCATTGCCCTCAACGACATCTACGACCGCTACGAGCTCCCGCTCATGGTCGTAGAGAACGGCTTTGGCGCGCTGGACGAGGTCGTTATTGAGGACGGCGTGGAGCGCATCCACGACCCGTACCGTATCGACTACCTGCGTGCGCACGTTGCCGACATGGGCCGCGCCATCGACGACGGCGTGGACCTCATTGGCTATACCTGGTGGGGGCCGATCGACGTCGTGAGCGCGGGCACCGGCGAGATGCGCAAGCGCTACGGCTTCATCTACGTAGACAAGCACGACGACGGCACGGGCGACCTGCACCGCGCCCGCAAGGACTCCTTCTACTATTACCAGAAGGTCATCAAGTCCAACGGCGAGGACCTGGACTAGTCCAGCAGGTCCAGACGATGGGGATGCTCCCCTTTGCTTTGTACAAGGCAAAGGGGAGTATCGCCATCGTCTGCCCCCATCGCCCCTAGCCCGACGGCCCGTCTGTCATGCACGTTCGCAAGCTCACCGACATAACGAGCTGGTTTTTGAAATAAGATATCGTAGAGCAACTATTTTGGCCCGTTATTCGGAGGGGCGTAACATGCAAGCGCAAAACTCGTACTCTTACGAGGAAAACGTACAGCTAAACAGCAAGATGGTCCCAGGCGGATTCGTTCGCTACTACGCCGATGGCGACGAGGAGATCATTCATGTAAACGAGTACGTCGTAGAGCTCTTTGAATGCGACTCTGTTGAGGATTTCTTGGAGCTCACGCAGGGCTCGTTTAAGCACTTCGTTTGCGATGACGACCTCAATGCGGTGGAGAACAGCATCTGGGGGCAAGTGGGCGGTCGTAAGGACCTGGACCAGGTGTACTACCGCATACGAACGAAAACCGGAAAGCTCGTTACCGTGGTCGACTACGGTAGGCTGGTAAGGGACTCATCCTACGAACGGCCCATCTTTGAGGTGTTCGTGGCTCGTATAACATCGGAAAGCACGGTCGACTGGCTCACGGGGTTGTCGGGGATGGCGCGCTTTCACGAATTTGCGCGAATGGGCTCTTCCAGGCTTTCGGATCTTGGTTCGCACGTTGTTGCCGTGGCGTTCGACATTATGGGCATGAAGGAGTTCAACACGCGATACGGCAGGAAAGAGGGCGATCGGCTCCTTTGCGCCCTTGCGGATGCGCTGCGCGTGCAGTTTGGCGTCGAGGCGTGCTCGCGTTTTGGCGAGGACCGCTTCTATGCCATCGCGCGCGAGGAGGACGTGGAGCAAAAGGTGCGGGCGGTATTCGCCGACTTTGCGTCTGCGGACTTCGATCGTGTTCCGCCCGTGCGTGCGGGGTTGTACCTTTGCGACGACAAGGACGACATTGTTGCGGTTGGGTTCGATCGCGCAAGGGCAGCCTGCGACCTCGACCGTACGACGTGGCAGTCTCACTTCGCGTGGTTTACCAACGAGATGAAAACAGAGGCCCGGCTGCGCTCTCATGTGCTTGAATCCCTGGACCAGGCCTTGGCACAAGGGTGGATACGTCCTTACTACCAGCCGGTCATGCGCTCCTCAACAGGCAGGATTTGCGAGGAAGAGGCGCTGGCGCGCTGGATTGACCCAGAGTACGGGCTGCTTGCACCCGATCGGTTTATCCCGGTGCTCGAGGAGGCCTCGCTGCTGCACAAGCTCGACCTTCACATTATCGACTGCGTCCTCGAGGACCTTGGAAAGAGGCGCGAGCAGGGCGTTCCCATTGTGCCTGTGTCTGTAAACATCTCGTACAGGGACCTTACGAGATTCAAGGTGGCAAACGAGATTGCCTCCCGTGCGGACGCCGCGGGTGTGCCCCACAGCCTTTTGCACGTTGAGTTTACGGAATCGGCCATACATTCCGAACCCGAGCTCTTCATGGAGCAGGTGAGAGCCCTTCACGACGCGGGCTTTGAGGTTTGGATGGACGACTTTGGCAGTGGCTATTCCTCGCTCAACATCTTGCAGCGGTACGAGTTCGACGTGGTAAAGCTCGACATGGAGTTTCTGCGGGGCGCTGCGAGAGATTGGGAAAAGGCGCGCTCAATTGTGGCAGGCATCGTGCGGACGGCAAAGAAGCTCGGCGTGCGCTCGCTTGCGGAAGGCGTCGAGACCGAGGATCAGGCGTCCTTCCTTGAAGGCGTGGGATGCGACATGCTGCAGGGATACCTGTTCTCGTCTCCGTGTCCGCTTGAGGTAACGATGCAGCGGTTCCACGACGGGGTGGGGCTGCCGCGCGAGGGCCACGACGAAGAGACATACTGGAACGCAATCAGTCGCATTAGCCTCACGGACTTCTCGGAATACGATGACGGGCAGGGAATAGAGGGCATTGCGATCTCGGAGTTCCCTGCCGGCGTGTTCGAAAGGCGTGGCGACGAGTGGAACGTGGTTCGCGACAATCGTCCCTTCGGGGAATTCTTGGGGCGCACGGGGCTCTTGTCGGCAGACCATTCGAAGCTTTGCGTCAATGCGGTTGAGCGTGAGCTGGATGACGTTTTCCTTGGCGCCTGCGAGCGTTGCGAGAAGTCTGGCGGCTGGGAGCTGATTGCAGGGAGGCTCGATTACGGCTCCGGCTTCCAGTTCTACATAAGGCCGTTGGCATCGTCTCCGCAGGCAGACTCCTACGCCATCGTGGGCGTGCCCACCATGCTGGGCACGGCGTTAGGCTCGTTCGGCGACGTGCCGGTGGGCTATGCGGTCTTCCGCGTGATTCTTAACGAAGCCGGCGACGAGGTCGTGGACTCGGAATACGTGTATGCGAACGAGCTGTATCGCAAGTGGGGCGGCTTTGGCGATATGGACCTTGCAGGCAAATCGTTTTTGGATACGGCGCCCAACGCGAGCAAGCAGTGGTTCCCGTATTGCTATCAGGCTGCGGTACTGGGCGAAGCTGTGCACGACACCGTCTATAGCCCCGAGGCAGGCCACTGGATGACCTTCCACCTCGCCCCGTCGCCCGTAAAGGACTGCTGTGTGTACGCATTTTCCATTGCCGACGACGAACAGCGCGAACGCGAGGAAATGCGCGTTGGCTTGGACACCTCGGACCTCATTATCCAAATCGCCAACGCCCTCAACGGGGAGCTGAGCTACGACATCGCGATGAACCGCCTGCTCGAGGTTATGAGCGAGGTTATCCATCCCGAGCGACTGTACATTTTTGAGTACGACGAGACGTGTGTAAACAACACCTTTGAGTGGTGTGCCGAAGGCGTCGAGCCGCAGATTGACACGCTCCAGGGCCTGGACTTTGCGGAGTTCGATACTTGGGAGCGCTTGCTCGCCCGCGAGCCGGTAGTCGTAATACCCAACGTGGAGGAGTTCAAGGAAATCGATCCGCGCATGTACTGGCAGCTCTCTCGCCAGAGCATCACGCATCTTTTGGCGACGCCCTTCTACGACGGTGACCAGCTGCTGGGCTATCTTGGAGCCGACAATTACATGCTGGAGGAGGACCTGGACTCCATACGCGTGCTGCAAACGGTGGCCTCGTTCATAAGCGCGCGCATCGTCAATCGCAGGCTCATGGATACGGTGGAGAGAATGGCGACGCACGACGAGCTTACCGGCCTTCTGAACCGCAAGGGTGTGGACATCGCCATCGCCGAGCGCATAGAGGCGCATGAGGGCGAGCCGTACTCGCTGGCGCTCATTGACATCGATGGCTTTAAGGCCGCAAACACGATATACGGACGAGAGATTGGCGACGAGGCCTTGTGCGGAATCGCCCAAGCGATCGAGCGCGTGTTCCCCGAGGGAGCCATCGTTGGCCGCAACGGTGGCGACGAGTTTGCCGTGGCGCTGTTTGGTGACGATGCCGGGCAGATGAAATCCTGCCTCGATGAGCTCGTGGACGTGGAGGTGCCCTGCGAATACGCGGGACAGAGCTGCACGTTTACCACGTCTGCTGGCTATGCGTGCTATCCGGAGCAGGCGAGCGACCTGCATGGCGTCTATTCCAAGGCCGATGCCGCGCTGTATGCCTTGCGTCAAGCAGGAGGCCGTGGCGTCGCCTTTGCGGAGTAGCGCGTTTGTGCCGGCCGATAGCATCAGACGATGGGGATACTCCCCTTTGCCTGGTACCAGGCAAAGGGGAGTATCCCCATCGTCTGATGCTATC
>CADCPM010000110.1 GCA_902803315.1 uncultured Coriobacteriaceae bacterium | reverse complement strand
TTCCAAAAGATCGGAGCGTGGCGATAGTAGTCCCATTCGCCATCGTAGTCCTGCAACGTTTCCACGTGGCCCGGGCCCGTGTAGCTGTAGCCGCTCAGCGTTAGCGTGGCGGGGTTGCCGTTTGCGGCCGGCTCGAAGCTCCAGCCTTGGCCCGTATTGTTCGTGCTCGTGACCTGCGTCTCTCCAATCCAGAGTGGGTACGTCTCGTCTGCGGCAGGCTTCAGCGCGGGAGCAGCGTGACCGGCTCCGGCGTCGTCCGCCAGAGCCTTCCCCAGACACATGCCGGGCATGAGCCCCAGCACCATGGTGATGACCACAGCCAGGCTCAGTGCGAGCCTTTGTAGTTTGCTTTCGGGAGTTGTTCCCATGTTGGTCTCCTATCCATGCGCGTGGCGTGCCTATATCGGCAAGCGTCCTGCGTCGATATTGCAGCAGCATTTGAACAAATATTAACACGAGCGTCGCTTGGGCACGGATGGCTGTGGATGATGGAGACAAAAAGCTGCCCATAAAGAGTCGAGGCAAGCGCCTCTGCATTCTTTCGCAATCGTAGGGAATCTACTAGTCCTGTTTGCGCGCAAAGACTCGCAAACTGGCGGTCTTGAGCATCACCCCATTCTTCTGGTACGGAAAACGCCTCTATGGGAGCCAGCCGTCTTGCAGAAAGCTCGCGATGGATTGCCCTTTGCAATGAGTCGCCATCAACTCGTAAAGCGAGCGTGCCGCGTTCTTTGGTTGGCTCTCGCGCAAGAAACCCGCGAGCTTCTCCAGGTCGAATGCTTGGCTTGCATGCAATGCGTCTTGCAGCGCATCTGCCACCAGCGACATGTCCTCGTTATCGAGAATGAGATCGGATATCGTACGCTCCATCTTCGTAACCGGCACGCCTTGTTGAAACACGACGTCCTCGCGTGCGACGATGCGCTTTCCAAACCTCGCTAGCCGATTTCTCGTATTGAACCTCTTGGGAGCGTAAAGGCGATAAGGTGAGAGGTGAAAGTCACCGATGCCCATGAGGGACGCCGCCGTCTGTCCTCCAACCACGATGCCGTCCCAAGCCGAAAAGCGCATTCGTTCGTACGTGAATAAAGAAGGGGCCGTGAGTTTCCATACTGCTACAAGCTCATCGGTGTAGGATGATCCCGACCCAACCATGCGATAGGCTCCCCGCATCACCCTCTCAAGCCGACCAGACTCGACTGCATCGTGCAGCGCGTCTCGCGTTACGCCCACGCGTTCGGCCTGCGCGGTCGTAAACACCCCTTCGGACTCCGACAGCTCGGCAATCGACGCTATGTGATTCGAGTAATTCATGATTCAATTGTAGGGTAATAGACGCATAGCTACTTGAGGGAGCTGCAGCCATCGAATACCTTGGCGCCCTATACCAGTCAAGGTCCTCGATCGATGCCTCCATCATCTCGTGGTCCCCTCGTATCGCGGCACTGGCGATGAGCTCGGTCGCTCGCGTTGCCCTGTAGGGAAACTTCCTATGCGCAAGCACATAGGAGAAGGGGACCTGTTCGGCATGCTCGAGAAGCTTCTGACCGCCTCCCCGATCTCGTCCAGCAGCCTGGCTGCCGCCTGCGGCATGCAGAGTACGTCCCGGACCGCCCGAGTCGTGCGGCGGGCGCGCACCTTCGGCGAGCAGGTGGTGGCACGGGTGACGATCGGCACCGTGGAGCCCGTGGACTACGCGCAGGTGAGCGCGCTTGCGGCCGACGTGACCACGCTGCGCGACGACGTTGTCGGCATAGACGGCAACCTGACCACGGCGGCCTCGGTGACCGTGGTGGAGAACACCGTGACCACGGCGATCGACGACCTGGACGAGCTCGGGGACCTGGACTTCTAGGCTTGCTCCTGCTGCGCGATGAGCCCCCGCGTCTCGTCCGCCAGGTCGGCCAGGGTGGCGGAGGCCAGGCGGTCCATCATGGCCCGCTCGGCGGCGTCAAGCTCCGCGCCCAGCACGGCGTGCACGTTGCGGCCCACGGGGCACTCGGGGCTGGGGTGCTCGTGCATGCGGAAGACGCCCGCGTCGTCCTCGACGGCCTCGAGCACGTCGCGCAGCGTTATCTCCTCCGGCGCGCGGGCAAGCGATGCCCCGCCGACGCCCGGCTCCACCGTCACGATGCCCGCGGCCTTGAGCTGCCCCAGGACGTTTCGCACGATGACGGG
>CADCPM010000109.1 GCA_902803315.1 uncultured Coriobacteriaceae bacterium | reverse complement strand
TTGTAGACCTTATAGCCGTTATACGGCGCGGGATTGTGAGATGCGGTGAGTACGATGCCGGCGCTGGTCTTGAGGTAGCGAACCGCGAAGGACAGCGTGGGGACCGGCTCGATGCGCGGGTACACATATACGTGTACGCCATTGGCGGCAAGAACGCCAGCCGCGGTCTTCTGGAACTCTTCGCCCTTAAGACGGGAGTCGCGAGCAAGAGCCAGCGTGGGGTTCTCGTAATGCGCGTTGAGGTAATCCGCTACGCCCTTGGTCGCCTGAGCGACAACGTACTCGTTCATACGGTTGGTGCCAACACCCAGCGTACCGCGCAGGCCAGCGGTGCCGAACTCAAGGCTGCGATAGAACGCGTCAAACAGCTTGTCTTCATCGTTCGCTGCAATAAGCGCATCCAGCTCTTCCTTGAGGTCAGCAATCGTGACCTTCTCTTGCCATTCGTCGATAACGGCCTGAATTTTTGCGTCCATAGGGGCAGCCCTCCAAACAATTCGTGTACTTGCCATACCTGGTATGAGTTTATAGATAGTTCTGCCCGTTGGATGTAGTGGCTAGGCGGATGGCATCGGTTGGAAGGGGGGACGGTGTATTTGGTAAGCTAGGGTCACGGTAACAATCAAAGAACGTGTCCCAATTCAACGGCAGTCTTGCCGCTATGAAGACGCGGAATGGAGTAAGCCATGGAATTCTTTGCCACCTGTCCCGCAGGATTCGAGCGGCTCCTGGCAAACGAGCTTGCAGCGCAAGGCATTTCTGGCGTTCGCCCCCTTACGGGACAAGTATCGTTTACGGGACCGCTGGATGCAGCCTATCGCGCCTGCCTTTGGTCTCGCATTGCCTCTAGGGTAATCGCAGTCTTGGGACGCGTCGGCGCGTCTTCGTCAGACAACCTTTACGAGGAGGCGCTTGCCCTGCCGTGGGAAGACCATGTTTCGCCCAACGTTTCTTTTGCGGTAGATGCCAGCGGGGCCAATGACGCTTTGCGCGACACGCGCTTTACCGCGTTGCGCGTAAAAGACGCGATCACAGACCGCATATACAGCAAGCGAGGCACACGTCCTTTGGCAGACCCCAAAAACCCCAGCATACGCCTAGTAGCACGCGTCTCTCGCAATCACGCCACACTAGGCGTCGACATGGCTGGATCTCCGCTCTTCAGCCGCGGTTACGAGCGCACACGGTCGAAGGCAGGCTTAAGGTCCGACTATGCCGCTGCGCTGCTCGCCCTTGGACAATGGCCTCGCAATTCCGCGGATGAGCTTCCTGCCCTGCTCGCCCTCGCAAGCAACCCAGACCCCTTGCTCATTGAGGCTGCCCTGTCAGCGTGCACCCTTGCCCCCGGCCTCTTACGCACCCAATGGGGTTTCGAGCGTTGGCCTCTCCATAACGCAAGCTGTTGGGAAAGCCTTGTCCAAGAGGCGCGGGAACGAAAGGAAGCCAACACTTCCACAAAGCTCTATGCACGCAGCCTGGGAAAGAGCACTCTCCGCGCAAAGAGCATCCTACGTTCGCTCGGCATACCCATCCAAGTAACGTCGCTCTCATCATCATCCAACGCACTTCCCCATGACGTCTCCTGCCTTGTGGCCGATCTCTCCGATATACGCGAACACGAGACGGCAAAGGAATCGTCCTGGCTCGGCACTTTGGCTCGCACGGCACGGGATGCAAAGCCGTCAGTCGTTGCCGTTGCCGCGCGCAACAAATTGCCCGAAGCCTTTTTGCGAAGCGAAAGCGAGACGACGCTTTGGGGGAAGCTTGGCAGGGAAGCGCTGGCGATGATGGCCATTCGGCCCACAGACGATGGGCAGACCCTTTCCACCGTGGAGATAAAGCCAGGCTCAGGCATAACGGTACTCGTGCCATCAAGCGACCAATTTGCGGCACGCCTGAAAAAGGTCGCACGGACACGCGCAAAGTGGGCACGGCGCACCGACGTAAGCTGCTATCGCATATACGATGCGGACCTTCCCGACTACGCGGTTACAATCGACCTCTTCCAGGGTTGCGATCCCGCAACCGGAAATCCCAGCAACGAGCGATGGCTTCAGATATATGAGTATGCTCCTCCCAAAGGGGTCGATAAGGACCTTGCGCGCTGCCGCCTTATGGACGTACTCGCCATCGCGCCACGCGTTCTAGAAGTGCGTGAGGAGGACACGTTCCTCCGCATTCGTAAGCATGACAAAGGCGGCTCGCAATACGCAGCAGAGGCACGCGATGCAAAATCCACCAATCGCAGCGCAAAGCAGCCCCCTTCCCTTCCTCCCGGCGCGCATCTTATCGATGAGGGAGGCCTCGTATTCGAGGTGAACTTCTCCAGCCGCTTAGACTGCGGCATATTTCTGGACCATCGTGACACACGCGCCATGCTTCGCGAGATGGCCAAGCAAACCAAGGGATCGAAGCGTTTTTTGAACCTCTTTGCCTATACAGGCACGGCGACTTGCTATGCTGCCGATGGAGGCATGCGCTATACCACGACAGTGGACCTTTCGCGTCCCTCGCTTGATTGGGCGCGGCGCAACATGCAGCGCAACGGCTTTACGGGTCCCAGCCACGAATACGTCCAGGCCAACGTGGTGTCTTGGGTGCGCGAGCAGCGCAGAACAAAAAACCGATGGGATCTCGTCTTTTGCGATGTGCCTACCTTCTCAAATTCGAGTCGAATGGGCAGGCGGTCATTTGACGTACAGCGCGATCATGCGGAGCTTCTTATTGGCGTCTCTCGCCTCCTAACCAAAGACGGCATTTGCGTGTTCTCCTGCAATCTTAGGTCCTTTAAACCAGACACGCAGAAGCTCGAAAAGGCAGGGGTACAGATAGAGGACATAACCGAGCAAACCATTCCCGAGGACTTCCGTCGCAACACGCGTGTTCACCACGCATACCTTGTGCGCCGCACACCACGAGATCTTTAAGAGTCGTGCAGCGAAAACCAACGTCCATCCTTGTGGAGGGCGTCCTGGTCCCACAGGAGCATCGGATCCGCAAGAGAGCGCTGGAAAGCAAACCATGCGAGTTCGCGAAACGCCTTGGGCAAGCGCGGCGGCGCGGGAGAGGCTCCGCGTGCTCAAACAGCGCTTCGCGAACTGCGCCCGCGGAGCTCATCCCGCGCTGCCGAGTCCGCCCAAGGCAGCGTAACGCTGTTCGAGCGTGGCGCTTTACACGCTCTCTTGCAGATCTGACACCCCTATGGGATCTGGATGCCTTCCGTGTTCATCTCATATCTTTTTCAAACTCATATAATCCGTATGTTAATCTTGTAGTTCTCTATATATCGACGGAAGGCTCACTATGAAATCAAAGCTCAAGCAAAGCCTTGTCCTCATGCTCGCTTTTATTCTGTGTATAGCGGGCATTCCACCAACCGCCTTGGCAGACGGCGACGCGAACAGTTCCAGCAGTAGCGTATCTACCCCGTCGGAAGTGGAGACTCTTCAAACGGAGCCAAACGCCACAGAGAAGACGCCCGTCAATACGGACGGAAACTCGGAGAACAAGGACGAGGTCCCTCAGACCGACTCCAAACAGCAGGACGAGAAGAAGGACGGCCAGGAAAGTGAGTCTTCGCAAGCGCCCTTACCGATAGTATGGTTTAGGACACATGCGCTTGGCGCCGAGCAGTGGGCAAACGACGAGGGCTGGGCCTCATACGATTCGCATCAAAAGGCCCTTGAAGAGGCCAAGAAGAACGCAGAGGCCAAAGCAACAGAGGGTGAGCCCTCCCCTGCGGTCGCTTTTGACGCAATCGAGCTCAAATGCGACGACGAAGTTCTTGATAACGCCACCTACCGCGTACGTAACCTGCTAGGCGTTTGGCAGGAAACATGGACAAACGCTCCAAACGCCGCCGCGAGCGAGGGCGGAATTACGGGTATACAGTTCCACCTTCCCGACGAAACCATAAGCCAGTACGACCTTTGGTATCGCGCCATGACCGCAGATGGCACATGGCTCGGTTGGGTGCACGACGGCAAGGAATTACAAACGGACAAGCTCGCCGCTCTGTGCGATCTTGAGGTACTCGTTACTAAAATGGGTGATAAGCCCACTGTTGGCACGATTGCCGAGGAGGCAACTGACACGCCACAGGATGAAACGACTGATTCAGCCGAGACGAGCACGAGTTCATCGGTTGCAGTCACGGCCCAAAGCGACACCGCAGACCAGCCATCAAGCATCGCAGACAGCAAAAAGACGGCTACATCGAGCAGCAGCGAATCTTCCGAGACGTTGCAGGCCGAGGCAGCCAACCCCTCAGTCGAGTATCGCGCACACGTGCAAAACATCGGCTGGCAAGGCTGGGTTAAGGACGGCGAGCTTGGAGGTACGTCCGGCAGAGGCCTGCGCGTAGAGGGTTATTACTTCCGCCTTAAGAACGCAAGTGGCGACATTCGCTGCCAAGCACACGTGCAAAATATCGGCTGGCAAAAGGAAGTTGGAAGCGGCACGATGGCAGGCACGTCCGGCAAGGGGCTGCGCGTAGAGGCCATTAAGCTCAGGCTCACCGGAAGCATCGCAAACACCCACGACATCTACTACCGTGGGCACGTGCAAAACATCGGCTGGCAGGCATGGAAGAAGAACGGTCAGCTTTCCGGCACGTCTGGCAAGGGACTGCGCGTAGAGGCCGTAGAGGTCGTACTTGTACGCAAAGGCGAGGCAGGACCGGCCAACGGCACCGACGGCAGGACGTTTCACGACATCACGTCTGGTGGTCCTGGGGTAAGGTACCACGCCCACGTGCAGAATATCGGCTGGCAAAAGGAAGTAACCAACGGTGCAGTTGCTGGCACGAGCGGCAAAGGCCTGCGCATAGAGGCTATCCACATTGCCACCATGGGTGTCGATGGCGGCGTTCGCTATCGTATGCACGTACAAAACATCGGCTGGCAGAATTGGGTGTCAAATGGCGCCATGGCGGGTACGAGTGGTAGAGGACTGCGCGTCGAGGCCATGCAGATCGAACTCACGGGTAAGGCAAAAGACCAATACAGCATCTACTATCGCACCCACGTGCAGAACGTCGGTTGGATGGCGTGGGCAAAAGACGGTGAGCTGTGCGGCTCAAGCGGACGTGGATGGCGCATGGAAGCGCTCCAGATTATGCTCGTACCTCGCAACGCCACACCGCCTTCCAACTCCGGGTCCTATGGTCTTCCATATTTGGGCAACCTAACGGTTACCTATAACACCCATGCAGTTGCCGGCGGCTGGCTTGGCAACAAGAGCAACGGCGACACGGGTGGCACCACCGGCAAGTCGGGTCGAATAGACTTCATCAACGCAGCACTCTCTGGCGTGCCTGGATCCGGCATTCGCTATGCGGTTTCCAGCGATGGTGGCAAGTGGCAGAGCTGGACGTATGACGGCAAGAACGCCGGACAAAGCGGCAAGAAGATCACGGCCATCCGCTTTGAGCTCACGGGTTCCGCTGCCTCTTACTATGACGTATGGTATCGTGCGCACTGCTCCAACAAAGGCTGGCTGGGCTGGACGAAGAACGGTGGCAGTGCCGGCGCGGATTCTGCGTCGTATCCTATTGAGGCCTATCAGGTAAAAATCACGTCAAAGAACGCAAGTGCCCCCGGATCCACCGGCGTCCCCTACTTCTACGCGCATCACCTCTTCGGCGTTGACGTATCTGGGCACGACTGGGGCAACGGATCGAGCGCCAGAACCCTGCGCCTTTCCGAGGTCGAGGGTGACTTCTTCATCATAAAGGCAACCGAAGGCGTACAAGGAACCATCTACAACACGCGCTACAAGCTCATGGCCGAGCAGGCGCTCAGCTCGGGACGACTTATAGGCTTCTATCACTATGCCAATGGTGGCGACGCCATAGCAGAGGCGGACTCCTTCTATAACGCTATTAAGGACTACAAGGGCCGTGCCATTGCATGCCTGGACTGGGAAGGCGCAGGCAACAAGCTGTTCGACACAGGAAAAGACGTTGCTTGGTGCAAAAAGTTCCTCGACAGGCTCAAGCTGCGCTTTGGCGGTACCCCCGTTATCTATACGAGCAAGAGCTATACCAATGCCTACAACTGGTCTTCCGTAGCCAACAGCTATCCACTGTGGGGAGCCGAGTATCCAGACTATGACGATGTATACGGCTACCAGAGCAACCCATGGCAATCCAGCAGGCAATGGGGTGCATGGGGTTCCTATCCCACCATCCACCAATACACCTCAACTGGCGTCCTGTCGCGAAATGGCGGGTGCAAGTACTTCGACTGCAACATTTTCTACGGGTCTGCAACCGACTGGAAGAAGTTGCAGGGATAACAACGCCCTGTTTGTTGTCCTGAATTGGGGACAGGCCCCGAGTCCGGATCTTGGAAAGTCCGGACTCGGGGCCTGTCCCCAATTTCTGGGCTATTAGTACGAAAGTGCACGCTCTAGAAAGTATGCGACCCCTGCCTCGTCATTGGATGTCGTCGTCGCGTCTGCCACAGATAGCACTTCGGGAATGGCATTTTGCATGGCTACACCCGTTCCCGCTGCCTCAAGGAGCGATACATCGTTTGACTCATCGCCAAATGCCACAACATCGCTTGTGGGAATGCCAGTGTGCCCACACAACCAGGCAAGCGCGTAACCCTTGGAAACACCGCTTGCCTGCAATTCAAAGTTCTTGGGATGTCCATGGGAGCTACTGAATCCAGACATGCCCTCTATGGCCTTTAACAAACCCGCGCGATCGTCTTCGCTCTTCCAAAAGCAGGTAATCTTCTCTATGGCTTGTGCCCGCTCCACCAGGTGAGGCACGTCCAAATCCACGGGCTGTCGCACTTTTCGCAGCACATCTAGGGTTGGCGCATCAATGCCATAGCTTCCCATTGCGTCATAGCGCCATCGCTCGGCATACACCCTGCCGTCTGCAAACACATCGAAAGTGGCGTTAAGCCCGCGCACACGCTCGTAGAGTTCCAGAACGGCATCCTTCTGAATGCTCTCAACGTGGAGGCGTTCGCCTGTAACAGCGTCTTGGATCACAGCCCCGTTTGCCCCAATGCCATATCGCGTGGCACGATGCCCCCAGATCTCTTGGGGGACCGCACTCACAGGCCTGCCCGTACAGGGCACAAAAGGAATTCCAAAATTCGCAAGGGCATCCAACGCACAAAGGTTCTTGAGCGGGACGCTCTTGTCGGTAGCTACAAAGGTGCCGTCCATATCGGCGAAGACCATCTTTATGGGCTTACTGGCACCCATATGCTGCTATTCGCGTTCGTCGAGAGGCTTATACCCCTGCATGGTAATGACGCTTCGGTATGCCGGGCGAATTATTCGATTTGCACCATACAGCTCTTCCATGCGGTGGGCCGCCCAGCCTGCCATGCGCGCAATGGCAAAGATGGGCGTATACATCTCTTGCGGAACCCCCAGCATTGAGTATACGAAGCCCGTGTACATGTCGATATTCGCGCATACGGTCTTTTTTATGCCACGAACATCGCGCATAACGCGCGGCGCAAGACGCTCAACCCTCTCAATGAGGTCGAGCTCATCGACTATGCCGCGCTTTTGCGCAAGCGACCTGGCATAACGCTTTACTATTTGGGCTCTTGGATCGCTCTTGGTGTACACGGCGTGGCCCATGCCATATATGAGCCCGGCCTTATCAAAGACTTCCTTGCGAAGGATGCGCCCCAAATAGGCAGACAGCTCCTCTTCGTCCTCCCAGTCGCGAACGTTGTGTTCGATATCGGCAAACATTTCGCCCACTTTGTAATTTGCGCCGCCGTGCTTTGGCCCCTTAAGAGAGCCAACGGCAGCCGCATACGCAGAGTATGCGTCGGTCCCTGACGAAGACAGCACCCTACAGGCAAACGTAGAGTTATTCCCACCACCATGCTCAGCATGTAGCATGAGCATAACGTCAAGCAACAGCGCTTCGTCGTGTGTAAAGCCCTGGCTTCCACGCAACACGTCCAACACGGACTCTGCCATGGAGCATTTCTCGCGGACGGGCGGTATTACCAAGCGCTCATCGTTTGCCGCCGCAGATATTGCAGCATGGGCAATGGCAGCTATGCGCGGCAAACGGGCAAGTAGCGTTAAGGCAACGTCCACTTCGTGCACGGGCGACGTATCGTCTGGAGTTTTGTCAAACGAATACATAAGCAGCGTGGAGCGCTGAAGGATGTTCATGATGGAGTGAGTCGCATTGGTACGCGGAAACACGTGGAGGTAACCTTCGGGAAGCTGACGTCTTGAGTTCAGACGAGCCTCAAAGTCCTCAAGCTGCTCCTTGTTGGGAAGCTCACCCGAAAGCAGCAGGTAAGCAACCTCCTCATAGCCAAAGCGCCCTTCCTCCTGCGCACCAGCAACTAGGGTTGCCATATCGTAGCCACGCAGAGCAAGGCTGCCATCGTCCGGGGAAACTCCATCCTCCGTACGCTCGTACCCATGTACATTGGAAATCGTGTTAAGACCCACGAGTACGCCGGAACCATCGGCATTTCGCAAACCCCGCTTTATATCGAGCTTTGTATACAGGC
This sequence comes from uncultured Coriobacteriaceae bacterium, assembly GCA_902803315.1. Taxonomy (GTDB): domain Bacteria; phylum Actinomycetota; class Coriobacteriia; order Coriobacteriales; family Atopobiaceae; genus RUG440. The sequence continues at coordinate 3,890 of CADCPM010000109.1, read as the reverse complement.
TGTCGGGCACTTTGTCCACAATGCTGTATCCCTCATAGAGTTGCCTCGACACATCCGTAAGACCGAGCGCCTCACTTGGCATGGGGTATATATCGCGCAAATCTTCCAAGGCCGACGTCTGTGTGCTTGTGAGCGTCGGCCCGTCGTCATAGCTATGGTTGCTCATGTGGTCTCCTTTACGTGCATGGCCTAGAGTCGGTACATGTACCTAAAAACCTCTTCGCGCTGCATGGTAATCTGAACACCCAACTCTTTGGACAGGGCAGAGAGCCGTTCTTGAAGAGCCGAGAAGGCCACGGACGAATCGCGTAAGTCCACCAGCATGGTCATGGTAAAAATGCCCTGCAGGATGGTCTGTGATATATCCAATATGTTTGCGTCGTGCTCTGCCAAGGAGCTGGCAACCGCCGCAACAATACCTGGGCGGTCACTTCCGAGCACGGTAACTATTGCACGACCGCTCGCGTCTAAGTCGGGACTCGTCATGAGATGCTCCCCCGTTTATCGTAAATAACAGGAATATAGTACGCGTTAGTTCTGACTCTCGTCGAACTTTTTTTCGAACAAGGTTTTTACATCGTCCACAGGCATCTCCAAAGCAACGGAGAGCTCTTCGAGGGACCGCTGGCTTGCCTGCTTTAGGATGCGCTCATATGCCACCGGCGGCTTTTTGTTACGCGCACGAGTCTCTGCGATGCGATGCCTAAATGTCTTAACGATTCTAACCGAATCGCGGCAGGTACCTTGACGAATCTTCTGTTTAAAATGCTCTTCTTCCAGAGCGTTGCTTCGATCGGTGTAGTTGTCTACCTGCATTGAGGGATACTCCTCGATGAGCTCTACCGCTTCGTCGTGTGAAAGGACGGGACGAAGCTTGTCCGAGTTGGCAAGAGGAAAACGAATGAATGTTGGGTGATGCAGTCCAATGGGAAGAAGGCGATACGCCTCCATTGGCTCCGATACCACTCCTTCGACCCTACAAACACCTTGTCCCGGGTGAACGATATATTCTCCTGCCTTATACATGAGTCCCCCTCCAATAGCCGAGATTATTATACCATACGCCTAGAATTATGTGATTTTTTCATACTTGCCCTTGAAGGCACAATCGCAAGGCAATAAATTTATCGGTTTCATTTGCTAAGAATGGGTTCTCTGATGAGGTTTGGACATGACCAAGCCGTTCGCAAACGGGGCGCCCCGCCATGCACAAACATTGCGTGCATGGCGGGGCGCCCCGTTTTGTAGATGCAATCGGATGCGCAGGAGTCCGCTACTTACAGCATTCGGCTATCCAGGCCAAAAGATTCTCCTCGGCGGTGCCCGATACCTCCGCAAGTGTATGCCCTTGTCCCCAAACCGGAGTAAACGACACGCTAGCTATGCCGTCGTAATGACCGAGCGCCAGGGCAAGGTTCATTTCGGTGCAAAGAGACGTATCGGTTTGGAAAAGCCCCGAGTTAATACGCCAGTGGCTAGCCACCTTTGCAGAGCCGTAGCCCTCGTAGTGACCGCTGAGGAAATAGAGGGGATTGAACATGTTCATTCTTGTGGATATATCTGTTTTTAAGGCATCTACCTGGGCCAAATCGTCAGACCAGTCCTTTACATACGCACTGTTCCACCCCTTTGCCTTGGCATAGGCCTCCCTGTTGCCTGAGATTTGGTCGCTCACCATCTTGCTAAAGTGCAGCGAGCTTATCTCATCGTTGCCAAAGAGCTGGTTTACCACCGTAGAGCGATCTACTGCGTCAAAAGCGCACACGTCCTTCGCCGCCGGCTTAACATGACGCACAAAGTCCGCCACGCTCGAGATTCGCACTGTCGAACGAGTTTGATTATAGGTAAGCCACTGGGCATCGCCGTTCAAATCGTTTATGTAGTCCTCTTCGGTGTCGTACACAACCGATTGGACGTTTGTTTTTCCATCGGTCTTCTCTTCCTTGCCAGCTACCCCGGCAGCCTGGGCAGACGCATCTCCCGTAACCGCCTCCACGTCCGATGCACCCGCACCCATGCTCTGCAGATTGGGATCCCCGGGAAAATTGCCATTTACCAAGTGCTGCGGCGTGTAGGTATAGGGGAACTGAGTGTTCGAGAAGAACGTATTCGCAGACTCCTGAACGCAATCGAGCACGTACGCATAATAGCTTCCGTCGGTATAGAAGTCGCCGGCAGTCTCGTCGAGCACAAGTGCGTGGTCTTCCGAATCTCGCAGGTCCATTTCGTTAATATAGTGGGCATAGGCTTGGGCAAGGTCGTTGGAGAGATGCTTGGTCCAAACGTCCGCTGCCCGTGTTGCATCGCCAAAGTACTGGCCCATCATCCACTCATATGACGAGTCGGCTGTATCAAACGAGGTGATAGGGCACCAAGACGCCGATCCAAACACGGCATCCGAGAGAAACTCTCCCTTTGCATCATGTGTGGCCGCGCCTATCTGCTCCAGATAGGGCGTATAGAGCTTGGAGTCGCCCGTGCAGCCCATAAGTGCACTCACGCCGCCGCCAAAACTAAAGCCAAAAGTGAAAATCCGGTTTGTGTCACCGGGAAGGGTCTCCGCGTTATAGCGCACAAATCGAACGGCTGCCTTAAGATCCACCACCGGCCATGGATCTCCGCCAGAATACACCTCACTGCCAGTACTTTCGAATCCAGAGCTACGGCCTCTCATTCCTGCATACACATATACGCAGCCAGCCTTAAGATAAGCATCCAAGCCCGTATAGCTGTATGCAGCAGGGCTTGCCTGAGGGCCAAAGTTGCCTGAGTTTATGGGCATGATCACCGGAGCCGTTTTGGGAGTGAACTTGCCCACCGTGGCGCTCTCGTTAATCTGATACAAGGGCTTTTTGCTATCGTCCATAGGCTTAAGGTAGGCGCCAGGAACAAAGATCGCCAGGCTTTCGTACGCATTCGAGGCGGGTTTTAGGCAGTAAGGCACCCCCAGCTGATAATACACGTCGTTCTTCTCGTCGTGCTTCCATGCCTTCATATCGAGCTCGAGCTTCTCGAACTCCTTAAGGTCTACTTTAGGCTCTTCTACCGAGCTCGACTGCGGAGGCTCTGCCTGAGAAGACTGCTCCTCCCTGCGCGCACAAGCCGCCAGACCCAGTAATGCCGCCGATGCGGCTCCAACAAAGTTCCTTCGTGTGCAATCCATGGCCTCTCCTCGACGCCAGCGTTTGGTTTGTACCATTTATATTGTACGCGCCAAAAGCCTCTTGGCTTTCAAGAACACGAAAAGCAAGGATATGAGAGGATAGTTGTAATCGATCACACCCCGGTTCGCATACGGCTCCGCGTTCGCGCCGCCTCGCCTGAGCCCGGCCGCGTGTGGCTCCGCGCTCGCTCCGCTCGCTCACGTCGTGAGTCGCCGCACGCGGCCGGGCTCAGGCGAGGCGGCGCGAACGGTTACAAAGCCGTCCACAGGTTAAGGGAGGAAGCATGGCAAATAACCCTAACGAAGCGTCCGAGCTACGCCGTCTATCATTGCGCTTTGTAGGAGAGGTCCAGGGGGTGGGTTTTCGCTGGACGACCAAGCAACTTGCCAACGAGCTTGATCTTACGGGCTGGGTTCGTAATGAGCCGGACGGAAGCGTGAGCATGGAACTACAGGGCGACGAAGAACAGGTTGCCATCTTCTTTGGAAAGCTGCCTCGCTCTTGGGGTTATTTCCAGCCGCAATATGTAATCGACGAGAAAGAGGAGATTCCAGCAGTGCCAGGTGAGGCGTATTTTCGCGTTCGGTTCTAAAACTCAAATTCTCGCTTGACATGCCAGGGATGTTTGGTATAGTGATTAAGCTAATCGAGCGGCTGGGTAGCTCAGTTGGTAGAGCAGGGGACTGAAAATCCCTGTGTCAGGGGTTCGACTCCCTTCCCAGCCAC
>CADCPM010000108.1 GCA_902803315.1 uncultured Coriobacteriaceae bacterium | reverse complement strand
ACTCTGGCTGGGGCACTAGGATTCGAACCTAGGTTGGCGGCACCAAAAACCGCAGTCCTAACCCCTGGACGATGCCCCAGTGCAATCTCTGCGCTGGATTCCAGCCAAAGAGCACGCTAAGTGTAGCAAAAACCCCACCCAAGGGGTAGTCCCCTTTACGATATACACACCCCGCACGAGCGACGCCGTTACCGTCACATCCCCGCGCCTGCGAGACGGCCTGCAGGCGGCTCCGCGCTCGCTTCGCTCGTTCACTCCGTGAGTCGCCGCTTGCGGGTCGTCTCGCAGGCGCGGGAATCTGAACAGCTCCCGAACCTACCAAATGAAGTTCGACTTGAGCATCTCGCCATTGTCCATGAGGATGTCCTCCCCCGTTATGGACCGGTTCGTCACCGTAAGGAAGTACGCAAGGTCGGCCACCTCGGACGCCTCGGCCCACTTGCCCAAGAGCGTCTCGGCCTTTACCTGCGCATAGAGCTTCTCGCTACGCAGGATGTGGTCGTTGGCAGGGGTAATGACCCCACCCGGCGATATGCTGTTGCAGGTAATCCCACGCGACGCGAGGCTGAGCGCGAGGTTCTTCATATACCCCACCACGCCCGCCTTGCTGGCAACGTAGTAGGGAAACTCCGCGCCGTTGCGCGCCGACGCCGACGCAATGAACAGCATCGATCGCAGTTTGGGACTCGCGGCAAACGCCTGCGCAAACCGTATGGTCGCAACGAGGTTGACGTCTATGGTGTCGGCTTCCTCCAAGGTGCCGGCGCTCAGCACCACCACGTGCGGCTCGGCTGGCGGCTGCGGCAGATGCTCGCTGCGTATGTCGCACACCAGGTGCTTGTAGCGCGCGTGGACTATGGTCGCGGGACGCACGTCGTATCCGCATACGTCATGCCCCTCCGCCAGGAACTTCCGCGCGATGGCCCTTCCAATGCCGCTGCTCGTACCACTCACGACCACGTTCATGGCACACCTACACCTCGCGGACGACGGCAGTATCCAGCTTGCCGTGACGCAACCTGCGCGCAATGCGATAGCCCACCGGCGAGAAGAACACCTCAAACACCAGCTCGAGCACCGCTCCCGTAAGTGCGCAGGTAAAGCACTGAAGCATTGTCCAGCCGAAGAACGTGCGACTCACGATCAGGGCAAACACGAGGTTGTCGGTAAACTGCGCAAGGAAGGTGGACACGTAGCTGCGCAGGGCGAACGCACCAAACCCGGAGTTGTCCTTCAGTCGCGTGCCAATGCCATAGTTCATAAAGTTATTGAGCACCGCCGACACAACAAACGCGATCGAGCTGCCCAGGATAATGAACCACGTGCCGCCAATGGTATTGTCGAGCGCCTGGTTGATCACCAGCTCGCTGCCTTCCACAAAGCTTTCGCCCCACACGCCTGGGATGCGACTCGCCACAAAGAAGATTAGCGCCATAAACAGATTAACCACCAGCGCCACCAGTGACATGGCCGTGGCCGCGCGCGGCCCGTAGCAGTGAGTGAGCACGTCCATGCACAGGAAGGTGAGCCACGAAAGCAAGATGCCGCAATCGAGCGCGAGCCATTCCGTGCCCGTGTTGATGCTCTTGTTTGCCAAAAGATTCATGGCAACAACCGACAGGACCAGCAGCGTTAGGATAATGGGTGGAACTTCGTCCATCAGACGCCCGAGGGCAGAAAAGGCCTTTTTCATGGGTCTTCTCCTTGTTTTTTAGAGGTGGTTATCAAGTCAACACCTGGCTAATATGAACTGCGCCGCCACGGCGCGAAGAGTGACTATAACACACTTTCAAACGAAATGTCTCAAGTTGGGTCATCCGGCGCGCCATGACCCTAGCTTGGGGACTGTCCAAAGTTAGGGTTTCCGAGCGATGCGGCGATAAACATTCGCTTATTTCCGTATTCGGTCGTTTTTCATACCCGAACGGTATTCTGTGAGGTAGAATAGGATTATCAAAGGGACGAATTCCTTACTTGGAGGTCATATGTCCATCAACGCGATTGTACTCGCCGCTGGCGAGGGAACGCGCATGAAGTCCCGTCATCCCAAAGTCGCACATAAGCTTCTTGACAAGCCCCTCGTATGGTGGACTGTTGACGCAGCACGCAAGGCTGGCGCCAACAGGATCATCGTCGTGGTGGGCAACGGAGCCGACGAAGTTCGCGCGATCTTTGCAAACGACGAGGACGTTGAGTGCGTAGAGCAAACGGAGCGACTGGGAACCGGCCACGCCGTGCGTTGCGTGCGCGACGCCATTGGCGAGTTCGTTGGCCCCACGCTGGTGCTATACGGCGACACACCGCTCGTGCGACCTCAAACCATCCGCGCTCTGGTAGACCAAACGCAGGCCAACCACAACGCCTGCACCGTGCTTACCATGCGCCCGCCCAGCCCCGAGGGATACGGCCGCATCAAGCGTGACGCGTCGGGCGCCGTGCAGGCAATCATCGAGCACAAGGACTGCACGCCGGAAGAGCAGGCCACGCTTACGGAATGCAACTCGGGCATGTACTGCTTCTGCGGCAAGCGCCTTACCGCAAACATAGACAAGATCGGCACGAACAACGCCCAGGGCGAGTACTACCTCACCGACATGGTAGACATCTACGTGGGCATGGGCGAGCCCGTAAGCGCGCTTTGCTCCGACGACTTCAGCGAGATGCTGGGAGTCAACTCGCGAGTCCAGCTTGCCACCGCCACCAAGATCATGCAGCTGCGCATTAACGAAGGCCTCATGAGCGAGGGCGTTACCATGCTCGACCCCAACCAGGTGTGGGTGGGGCCGGAGGTCACGGTTGGGCGCGACAGCGAGCTGCTCCCGCAAACCATGCTTTGGGGCACGACCGCCATCGGCGAAGACTGCGTGATTGGCCCCAACGTGCGCCTTACCAACGTCACCGTGGCAAATGGCACCTCGCTTGCCGACGAGTCGCGCACAGAAACAGCCGACTCAAATCCCAAGGGTTCTCGCTAGACGATACGAAAGGAAGCCTATATGTACGAGTATCTTAGCAAGCCGCTCAACGTCGAAAAGGAAATCAAGCTCTATAGCGGCACGGGTAACCCCGAGCTGGCGCGCCGCATCGCGCAGATCCTGCACCTCGAGCTGAGCGGCCTCACGCTCGAGAAGTTCGCCAACGGCGAGACGTACGCCAAGTTCGACGAGTCCATTCGTGGCGACGAGGTGTTTATCATTCAGTCCATAGCCGGTCACAACATCAACGACCTGCTCATGGAGCTGCTGGTGGCGGGCGACGCAGCCAAGCGCGCATCGGTTGGCACGCTTACCGCCGTTATCCCCCACTACGCCTACGCCCGTCAGGACCGTAAGTCCGATTCGCGTGAGCCCATTACCGCCCGCCTGGTCGCCAACCTGCTCGAGTGCGCTGGCTACGACCGCGTGATTACCCTCGACTTGCACCAAGGTCAGATCCAGGGCTTCTTCGACGTGCCCGTAACGCACCTCACCGCGCTCTATTTGCTGGGCGACTACTTTATGGCGAAGAACTTCGACTGGGAGAACACCGTGGTCGTCTCTCCCGACATGGGCCGAGCCAAGGCGGCAAAGAAGCTCGCCGACCACCTGGGCTGCTCGGTAGCCATTGCCCACAAGAGCCGTCCGCAGCACAACACGGCCGAGGTCATGGGCATCATTGGCGACATTAAGGGCAAGACCTGCATCATTAACGACGACATGATCGACACCGCCGGCACCCTTTGCGGCTCGCTCGAGAAGCTCAAGGAGATGGGCGCGGGCGACATCTACGTATGCGCCACGCACGGCCTGTTTACCGGCCCCGCCATCGAGCGCCTTGAGAACGCCCCCATTGTGGAGTGCGTGATCACCGACTCCGTCCCGTGTGCCGTGGCCAACGAAGAGGGCTCGAAGATCAAGATGGTCTCGGTCGCGCGCGAGATGGCCGAGGCTATCCACCACGTGTACTGCAACGAGCCGACCACCGAGATCTTTGGTGGCGACCTCAACCTGTAGCTCGTACCGCCCAATCAGCGCCTACAGCACTCCGAAAAACCGAACAAACGGGAAATTCGGACGCATAGTTTTTCGAAAACGCCACTTGTTCGGGATTTGGAAATGCAAAACCCGAACAAGTGGAATTTTTTGCGCTCGAAAGCTGGGAAACGTCCGTTTATTCGGTTTTTTCCTCCATTGCTGGGTCTCCACTACCCCCGAAAAACCGAACAAACGGAAATTCGGACGCATAGTTTTTCGAAATCGCCACTTGTTCGGGTTTTGAAAAATCCAAACCCGAACAAGTGGCATAATTCGAAAAAAGGGGTGTGGTTTTTTCCGTTTGTTATGGCCTATGCCAAACAATAGGGATGGTCTCCCCTTCCTTATAGGCATTTTGCTTGTTCCGCCCATCGTTAAGGAGGCGCCATGCCAACGCAAAAGCCCATTCGCATTGTGTGCGGGCTGGGAAACCCAGGCGAAGAGTACGCGCTCACGCGCCACAACGCCGGCTTCGTTACGGTGGATGCGCTGGCCGAGCGCCATGGCGCGCGCTATTGGAAGAGCCAGGCGGGGTGCCTTACCACCACCGTTCGCCTGGGCGACTCCGAGATTGTGCTTGCCAAACCGCAGGGCTACATGAACACCTCGGGCGGGCCCTTGTCAAAGCTGGCGCGCGAGCTGCGCGTGCGTCCCGAGGAGATACTCGTCGTTCATGACGAGGTGGACCTTCCCGCCGGTGAGGTACGAACCAAGTTTGGTGGTGGCCTAAACGCGCACAACGGTCTGCGGTCCATAAAGGCCAAGCTCGGCACTGCCGACTTTGCGCGCGTCCGCGTGGGCATAGGCCGTCCGCCCGGAAAGATGAGCGTGGCCGACTGGGCCCTGCGCAAGCTCAAGGGAAACTTTGCCGAGGAGTTCCAGGTTACCTGCCAGCACGCCGCCGACGTGGTGGAATCGTTGCTCTAAGCCGCTGCTCTACGCGACGCCGAACTAACAAGGGAGAGCCCTTTCCCTGTGTTAGGATAAAGGCACCCGATGCCAGACTCCCACAGGAAGGCCCTCCATGCAGCTTCAGGTTACTCTCGACACCCCACGCATCGAGCAGTGCGCAGAACTGGTAGAGCAAATCCACGAATACGTTGACATTGTTGAGGTGGGCAACCCGCTTATCATCGAGTCGGGCCTTAAGCTTGTGAGCGACCTGCGCGAGGCGTTCCCGCAGATTAGCATTAGCGCCGACGCCAAGATCGTGAACTCTGGCCACTACATTGCCACGCGCTGCTTCGAGCACGGCGCGAGCATCGTTACCGTCATGGGCGTTGCCGCCGACCAAACCGTGGAAGGCGCCGTGGCAGCCGCAGAGCTCGCTGGCGGCAAAATCATGGCAGACCTCACCGGCGTCGCCGACATCGCAACGCGCGCACGTGAACTCGAGGAGCTCGGCGTGGCCTATCTTTGCGCCCACACCAGCTATGAGGATCGCCAGCTGGCCAGCAACCCGCTTGCCGACGCCCGTCCCGGCATCGCACGGGCGCTTGCCTCGGTATTTGGCTACGACAACCCCTTGCGCGAGCTCAACCTCATCCGGTCCAACACCACCGGAGCGGCGTTGCCCGCCATCGTTGGGCGCATATGTGAAGACAACATCGACGAGGTCGTCGCGGCAGGGCCAGAGGTCATCCTGGTTGGCCGCGCCATCGTAAACGCAGTGGCGCCGGCGCATGCGGCCGCCGACCTTCGCGAGCACTTCTCTCGTGGGGCATAGACCCTAAATTGGGGACTGTCCCTAAGTTAGGGTTTGCGCGCGCAAGCTACCGACGAGCCTTGAGCGTCGCGAAAATGCGCGTGTTGCGCGTCTTAACAAACGAGATCAGGCAACCCTCGCGATAGGCGAGCTTGGCGTTTTGCTTCTTGATGGGCACCAGCATCGTCTTCATCATGCGCGAGCGCGGCTGGGCAATAACCACGGCAATCTGCGCGCGCTCGCTCAGGATCATCTCTTCTATGGCGCTGATCTTCTGGCTTTGCGTGAGCTCACACGAGGGGTTGCAGACGTTTTCGATGCAGCCGATCAGACGCTCGATGTAGCGCCGCTGCACGACCTCCATGCTTGCCGGGTCGCCGTCGAGTCCCCAATGGCGATAGAGGTCGAGCATCCACGTGTGCTCCTCCTCGCGCTTTTGGTACATGTCCGGACGCCAACGTGCGGTCTCCGACTCCTCGCGCTGACGAATGAAGTGGTAGTAGGCGTGCTCGGTAACGCCAACGCGCTCCACGTCGCGAATGAAGTCCAAAACGAAGGGGAAGTCGTCCCAGAACGTGTCTCTAAACCGCAGGCCCAGGCGCTCGATGCGCTCGCGCAGAAACAACTTGTTCCATGGCGGATAAAGGAGGTTCTGATCGAACAGCTGCGCCGCCGCAACACGGAACTCGTGCTGCGTAGGATAGGTGGCGGTGGGCCTGCTCTTGAGCTCGGTAGTGTGCTCCGACCCGTTGCCGTAGTACGTATCGATGTAGAATCCCGCAACCACGAGCTCCAGATGGTCGCGCTCCGCTATTGCCACCATATCGGCAAGCATGGACGGCTCCGCCCAGTCATCGGCATCCATGAAGTAGACGTACTTGCCGCGCGCGTGATCCAACGCCAAGTTGCGCGCGGCGGGAGCTCCCCCATTTTTGGTGTGGAAGTCAACGATCCTTAAGTCGTGCCGCGTGTGCTGGCGGATTATGTCTCCAGTGCGGTCGGTGGAGCCATCGTCCACCACCAGCATCTCGTAGTCGGTGAACGTCTGTCGCTGCATACTTTCGATAGCACGCGCAACATACCCCTCCACGTTATATGCAGGGATAATTACCGAAACCATAGGATAGCTCTTGGTTCCTATTGGCATGCCACCGTGGTCCGTTCTAGCCGATTCTACAGAACACAGATTAAGATAACAGGCATTCTTGATTGGCTTGTTGAGAGAACGTGAAGGTTGGCGGAATTCAGCATAATCACATTGTTGGCAACAAGCCCTGACGTGGCGCGGCCTAGATTACGAGTCCGAGCATGGTTGCCACGAGGCCACTCACCACTCCCACGCCATAAATGAACGCGGCGATAATGACGTTTTGCCTCATGTCGGCGTTCGTGCGGAAGAGCACTAGCAGACCCATGCCGCCGGATACCAGAAGGCCCGCAAGCATCGGTCCCGTTGCCAGGGTGCCTTCCAAATAGAGCTCTGCGATGGCCACACTCGCGGCGCAGTTTGGAATGAGGCCTACGAGCGCGGCCAAAAACGTCGCGAGCACGGGCTGCGATCCCAAAAACGAGGCGAGGATGTCCTCGCCCATGCCCTCGATCACAAGGCCGAACGCCACCGTAATGACGAAGATGAACGCCGATACCTGAACGGTATGCCACAAGGCGCACTTAACGATGTGCCAGACGTGCGATTTGCCATGCGCGTGCTCGTGCACATGCTCGCGATTGGTTTGTGCGCTGTGCTCACCCGCGGCATGGGTATCCTCGTGATTGTGGTCGTGCGCCTCATCTAAGTCGCCGCAGTGACAGTGCGCGCGCTCGCACAGCTCTTTGATATGCGGATGTCCATCGCCTGAGCGATGCAACGCCCGCAGCACGGCGTCAGCGGCAAATCCCACCACCACGCCGATCGCGACCTTAATGGCCAGGATGGTCAAGAGCCTCCCCACGGGCTCGCCGTGGGCAAGAAACACGGGAATGAGCTCGTCGGACGTAGACAAGATCACCGCAACCAACGTTCCCGCGGTAATGAGCCTGCCCGCGTAGAGCGTGCCTGCCATCGCCGAAAACCCGCATTGGGGCAAGGCACCCAAGAGACCGCCCACGGCAGGTCCGGCAACGCCGGCCTGGCGAATGAGTCGTTCGGCCTTCCCCTCCGAAGAGTGCTCGATTGCCTCCATGACCAAGTAGGTCACAAACAAAAAAGGAACGAGCGTCAGGGTGTCCTTAGCACCGTCCACCAGTACGTCGAGGAACAGATCCATGTGTACTTGCCAGCCTTCCCATGAGCGTATGAAAGCCTGTTCATATGTTTCTACCTGCGGTTTTGTTAAATCGCGTAGCTCATACTAGCGACTCTTGGCCGTTTAGGCAAGTACGAACCGAGCCTGATACAAGAGGGGTACTCCCCTTTGTATCCCCTGATACAAAGGGGAGTACCCCTCTTGTATCATAGCCATGGCTCAAATGCGCCTTCGGGATACTGCGCATCCTCAAACACGAGTCCCACCGCGGGGGCCGTGGGACCCGCCTGACGCCTGTCGCAGGCCTCCAGAACATCCTTTACCCACGACACCGGACGGTGATGCCTGCCCACCTCCACAAGGGTCCCGACCATAATGCGCACCATGTTATGGAGAAAGGCGTTGCCCTCCACATCAATGGCCACGAGGTCCTCTCCGGCCTCGCATATGCTGTGCACCGCGACGCGCCGAATGAGACGGCTCGTGGAACGGCCGTCGTCAATGAGCTTTTGCGCAGAGCTTACCTTGCAAAAGCTCCTAAAGTCGTGCTCGCCTACCAGCGCCTGCGCTGCTTCGTGCATGGGCTCGACGTCGAGTTCCGAGCGAAGCCACCACGCGTGGTCCCACGCCAGCACGGGCTGCGCGTTGCCACAGGCAATGCGATACCGGTACTTTCGTCCACACGCGTCAAAGCGTGCCGAGAAGCCCTGCGGCGCCACATACAGCCCCCGAATGGATATGTCCTCGGGCGTGATCGCCATGAGCGAGCGCCACATGCGTCGCGGCTCGCGCTGCAGCTCCTCCTCGGTTACGGGCAGGCTGACGTACTGCCCGATTGCCGACACCCCGGCGTCGGTACGCCCCGCGCACGTGAGGTCGCACGGACGTCGCAGAAGCGTCTCCAGCGCATGCCTGAGCTCTCCTGCCACGGTGCGCTCCCCCTGTTGCTCGGCATAGCCCGAGAATCCAGCGCCCCTATACCCCACCTTGAGCACGAAGGTCCTGTTGTTGCCATCCATGGGCTTCCTCCGAATCTGGGTTCGCATCGCGATGTCTTATCGCATCGCCTAGCTTATCATTCGAGCGCACGAAGTTGGGACCCTAACTTGGGGACTGTCCCCTATTTAGGGTCAGGGTAATCTCGCGCGAAAAAAGGCCGCCCCGCGACGGGACGACCTTATCATTTAAGGGTTGTGCACGACGACACTACGCAGTGCGTTACTCCTCGACCTTGGTGACCGTGGAGTCCTTGGCCGCAACAGGCTCGTTCACGAGCTCGATGATTACGACCTCGGCGTTGTCGCCCTTGCGACGGCCGAGCTTCATAATGCGGGTGTATCCGCCGTTGCGGTCGGCCCACATACCCTGCGCGGCCTTCTCAAAGACCTCGCGCACGATCTCCTTGTCGCCGAGCTTGGCGATGGCCAAACGACGGCTCGCAAGGTCGCCCTTCTTGGCCCACGTAATAACGCGGTCCACGTCAGGACGAATGGCCTTGGCGCGCGACTCGAGGGTCTTAATGCGGTCGTTCATGAACAGGGCGCCGACAAGGCTCTTCTTCATTGCCTTGGTGTGGCTCGCGTCGGTGCCGAGCTTCATTCCCCTCTTCTTATTGTGCCTCATGTTCTTGCTCCTATGCGATACTCAGGCGACGTCTTAAGCCTTGAGGCCGAGACCCATGGTCTCGAGCTTGTCCTTGACTTCCTCGATGGACTTGACGCCAAAGTTGCGAATATTAAGAAGGTCGTTCTCCGAGAACTCAACGAGCTGGCGAACGGAATGGATGCCGGCACGCTTGAGGCAGTTGTAGGAGCGAACCGAAAGGTCCAGGTCCTCAATCTGCTTGTCAAGCTCGGTATTGTCTTCCTCAGTGCCGTCGGCAAATATGGGCTCGGGCTCCAGGAGCTCTTCCTCGTCGGCAAGACCCATAAAGGCGGACATGTGCTGGCTCACGATGTTGGCAGCGTCCACAACGGCATCGCGCACAGCAACCGAACCGTTGGTCTCGACTTCCAAGACCAGACGGTCGTAGTCGGTGTGCTGACCAACACGGCAGGGCTCAACGGACTTCGCGCAACGGCGCACCGGTGAGTAGAGCGAATCCACGTGGATAAGACCAATGGGATCGTTGTCTGCCTTGTTGTCGTCTCCCGACACGTACCCACGGCCAACGCCAATGCGCATGGTCATGGTGAGGTGCGCACCCTCGTCGAGCGTGCAGATAAGGTGATCAGCGTTAACGAGCTCAAACTCGGCGGGAATGGAGAAGTCTCCACCCGTAACGCGAGCAGGGCCATCTACGTTGATGCTCGCCGTAGCGGTGTCGCCCGTGCCATTGGACTTGAACACAAGACCTTTGACGTTGAGAACGATGTCCGTCACGTCCTCGTACACGCCGGGAACGGTTGTGAACTCGTGTTGCACGCCATCAATCTGAATCGCCTGCACTGCAGCGCCCTCGAGTGACGAGAGCAGCACGCGACGGAGCGAGTTGCCAAGCGTGTCGCCATAGCCCCGCTCAAGCGGCTCTGCGGTAACACGGGCCAGTGTCTCGCTTATCTCTTCCACCGACACCTGAGGCCGGATGAATTCGGACATGTATACCTCCAACCGGATGCAGGCTATTACTTGGAGTAGAGCTCGACGATCAGCTGTGCGTCGATTTCCAGATCGATTTGATCGCGCGTGGGAAGCTGGAGCACTGTGCCCTGCAGCTTGTCGATGTCGACCTCAAGCCAGCCAGGGACGGTAGTGGACTCGGAGCGGATAAGGGCTTCCTTAATGGGGAGCAAGTCCTTGTACTTGGGCGCAACCGAGATCTTGTCGCCAGCCTTCACGCGGTAGGAAGGAATGTCCACGCGCTTGCCGTTGACCTGAATGTGGCCATGGCGAACGGTCTGACGAGCCTCCTTGCGGGTGCGAGCAAAGCCAAGACGGAACACGACGTTGTCCAGACGCGACTCAAGGATCATCATGAGGTTATCGCCCGTGATGCCCTCGATCTTGAGCGCCTTGTCGTAGTAGCCACGGAACTGCTTCTCCAGCACGCCGTAGATGAACTTGGCCTTCTGCTTCTCGCGAAGCTGCATGCCGTACTCGCTCTCCTGGCGACGACGGCGGCGAACCTCGCGCTTGGATTCCTTGTTAATCCCCATCACAACGGGGTCGATGCCGAGCTGACGGCACCGCTTGAGGACAGGGGTCCTATCAACAGCCATCTTATTCTGTCCTTCCTAACCTACACGCGACGACGCTTAACCGGACGGCAACCATTGTGCGGAATGGGGGTCTTGTCCTGAACGCCCGACACCTCAAGGCCAGCGGCCTGCAGGGAACGAAGCGCGGTCTCGCGGCCGGAGCCGGGACCCTTTAGGAAGACTGCCACCTTGCGCACGCCGTGCTCCATGGCTGCCTTGGCGCACGCCTCGGCCGCGATCTGAGCGGCGAACGGCGTGGACTTACGGGAGCCCTTAAAGCCAACGGTGCCACCGGACTGCCAGGCAATAACGTTGCCCTGGGGGTCGGTGATGGTGATAATCGTGTTGTTGAACGTGCTCTTGATGTGGGCCTGACCCACGGCGATGTTCTTGCGGTCGGCGCGACGGACGCGCTGTACCTGCTGTTGCTTCCTCTTAGGCATGATTTACTCCCTAGCCCTTCTTCCTGGCACCGATCTGACGACGCTTGCCCTTGCGGGTGCGCGCGTTGGTGTGGGTGCGCTGGCCGTGAACAGGGAGGCCCTTGCGGTGGCGAAGGCCGCGGTAGCAGCCGATCTCCATGAGGCGCGAGGTGTTCTGACGAACCTCGCGACGCAAATCGCCTTCGGTGGTGTAGTTCTGGTCGATAAAGTCACGCATACGGGTGACCTCATCCTCGGTAAGATCCTTTACGCGAGTGTCCGGGTTAACGTCGGCAGCCTCGCAGATTTTCTTGGCGCGCGTGGCACCAATACCAAAAATGTAAGTGAGTCCGACCTCGACGCGCTTGTCGCGCGGCAGGTCGACGCCGTTAATACGGGCCAATTTGAAGCTCCTCTCTTAGCCCTGGCGCTGCTTGTGGCGCGGGTTCTCGCAGATGACGTAGACCTTGCCGTGGCGACGAATGACTTTGCACTT
>CADCPM010000107.1 GCA_902803315.1 uncultured Coriobacteriaceae bacterium | reverse complement strand
CTTTGTCCTCGGCGGCAATCTGGAGGATGACCTGCATACCCGCGAGGTCTGCACTGGCTTCGCCTACGACGTTTTGTCCGTCGACCTCTGAGCGCTTAAACTAGGTTAGGATGCGTTACCATGCAGACGTTGTGTCAAAGTGATAATCTGTGAATTATCGGACACACGATAAGAGCGGGAGATCTTCATGTACGGTGGGGAAAAGGATAAAAACATGTTGCGGGGTGACGTCGTGGCGCGCGTCCTCGTTGCCCTTGCAGTCGTTGTTGCCCTGCTCGCCGTTATCCAACGCAATGGAGTTTCGCCTGCGGTCGCGGGCACCGAAGGCACTCCGCAGGACACGTCTGCCAAGCAGACTGCAAGCTCTGCGGTGGACCTTGAGCACGAAATCGACGACTATACCCCAAAGAAGAACCACTATAACTTCTACCTTACCTACAAGATCGTGCATCCCTGGTGGGACGCGGTGGCACTGGGCATGGAAGACGCCCAACGTCAATACCTGGAAAAGGGCGTAACGATCACCTATGAATACCTTGCGCCCGAAGAGCCGTCTGCCGAAGACCAAAAGCAACGGCTCTTGCAGGCTGCCAAAGGGCCGTATGACGCCATCGGTGTGGACGTGGCGGACGAGGCGGCTATCACTCCCGTCATAGACGAGCTCGTGGACGGGGGAGAGCGAGTCATGACCTTTTCGAGCTCCGATGCCGCCAAGGGCTGCAAGCGGATCGCCTATGTGGGGAACACCCATAACTACGAGGATGGCGCCTTGATTGCCGAGGCCCTCTGCAAAAAGCTGGGCTATAAGGGCAAGGTCGCAATTCTGGTGGGCACTGAGGGCGCGCCCTGCCATGAGGACCGCGCGCGAGGCGTGCAAGACACCATCGCCAAGTACGAAAACATGGAGGTCGTAGACGTGGCGTACGACCACGACTCCGTAAACCGCGCACGCGAACTTACCGATGGCTTCTTGAGCAAACACAAGGATCTGGCAGGTATTGTCTGCTGCAACATGAGCAACCCCGTCGGCGCGGCGCACGCGGTTGTGAGTGCGCATCGAAAGGTTGCCATCGTCGGGATGGACCACGACCGCGAGGCCTTGCGCTATTTGCGCGACGGCGTCATATACTGCCTGGGCGTGCAGGACTGCTACTCGATTGGCTTCGACACCATCCAAACGGCCGTAAAGATTGCCGATGGCGAGAAGCCGGGAAAGTTGTATCCCGAGGCGGCAGACGAAAAAACAACCATTGTTTACCAAGACGATGCGTCCGACATGCTTGGCATGTTGTATGGCGAGCTAAGGTAGGGCGAGGCAGCCATGCGAAGAATGCCATCGTTTTCCACTCAGGTGATTATTGGAGCGTTGCTCGTTATAGCAATAGTCGGCACTACCACGATTTGGCTTACCAGTGGCGCGCGTTCGGCTGCAAACGACGCGGCAAACAAGGTCACCGAGTTCTATTTGAAAGAGTTTGCAGGACGCCGATCGCAAATGGTGTCTGCGGCCATAGACGAGGAGTTCGACCGCATGCATCGGGCGCTCCAGATTGTCGAGCCGCGCGACCTCACCTCGCAGGAGGCCTTGCGCAACTTTCTTGCAAAGGTCGAAACAGCGTATGGCACCAGCAAGTTTGCAATTGTCGACGAGGACGACGTGGTCTATACGAGGTATACCACCTACAGCGGCAGAAGCAGGTATGACTTTCTTTCGGGCGGCATGTTGCAGCGCGGCGAGGTCGTTAGCACAACCGAGCTGTATGGCGCCAACAAGCAGGTGTGCTTGGCAATACCCGTGTCGGGACTGTCGTTTATGGGGAAGAACCTTAAGGCGTGCTTCGTGCAGGTGGACATAGAAAGCATCGTGTATGGCCTTGCGCTCGACTCGGATCAGAACACGACGTTCTTCGGGCTTTACTACGGCAATGGTGAGAATCTCTCCGAACTGGATTTTGGTCCCTTTGCGGCAGACGAGAACCTCCTGGAGGCGATGCGCGGCAGCCTCGACTCCAGCGCGTGGGAGGCGCTCTGCAAGGACTTTTACGACGGGGGGCAAGGCGGAATCGAATTTAGCTATAACGGCGTTCGCCAGACGCTCTACTACTCGTCTATTCCCGATACGAACTGGGTGCTTACGGTGCTCGTCGCTGACGACCTCATCCAAGGCCAGGTGCGCAGCATTGGCGATGAGATGATCGTGCGCAGTGCCATTCAGATCCTAGTGACTGCCGCCGCGCTGCTCCTATACTTTGGGGCCATCATCGTGCGAACGCGCAAGACGTCTGCGGCCATGCTTGCGGTCGAGCGACAGAACACAAAGAATGCGGGCGAACGTGCTCAAAAGAGCGAGCGGGAGCTTGGCGAGGTCAAGCAGATTGCCTATAAGGATGCGCTCACGGGAGCGAAGAGCAAGTATGCCTACACCGAGGAAGAGGCCGTTATAGACGAGGCAATCGTGCGAGGCGGAACCCTCAACCTCGCCGTGGTTGTGTGCGACGTCAACGGGCTCAAGTACGTAAACGATACGCGCGGACATGCGGAGGGCGACGAGTACATACGAGCGGCTTACAAACTCATTTGCGAGGTGTACGCCAACAGCCCGGTATTTAGGGTCGGAGGGGACGAATTCGCCGTTCTGGTGCGGGACGACGATTTTGAGCATCGCGAGGAGTTGCTCGACAACCTCAATCAGCGCGTGGAGAAGAACGTCGAGCTCGGAGAGGTCGTGGTTGCGGCGGGAATGTCGGAGCTCGAGCCGGAAGACAAGCAGCTCTATGTTGCGTTCCATCGTGCGGACCAACGAATGTATTCCAGAAAGGCCAAGCTCAAGGAAATGGGTGCCCAAGCAAGGGACTAGGCGGGCAGAGCTGACAAGGGGACAGGTCACTTGTCAGCTTTTGCGTACAATGGAAGAGGCGAAAGGAGGCCGCCCTTGTCTATTGCAAAGATCGTGGTAACCGGAGGGCCGTGTGGCGGAAAGACCACGGCGCTCAGCCGCATCCAGCGCGACCTGTCGCATCTGGGATACACCGTTCTCATCGTGCCCGAAACTGCAACCGCCCTTATTGCGGGCGGCGTGGCACCGTGGACGTGCGGCTCGAATGAGGAGTACCAAAAGTGCCAGATGCGCCTGCAGCTAGACAAGGAACGTGCCTTTGAGCAAGCGGCGTCCACCATGAGCGACCCCAAGATCGTAATCGTGTGCGACCGTGGAGAGCTAGACAACAAGGCCTATATGAACGACGAGGAGTTCGAGCACGTGCTCGACTATCTGGGCATGAGCGAGATCGAGCTGCGCGAGAGCTACGACGCCGTGTTCCATATGGTCACGGCCGCCAAGGGGGCCGAGGAATTCTATACGCTCGAGAACAACGGCGCGCGCTACGAGTCGTTGGAAGAAGCCGCAGCGCTGGACGACAAGTTCATCGCTGCTTGGACGGGCCATCCTTACTTTAGGGTCATAGACAACCGCTCCGACTTTGAGGATAAGATGCGCTACCTCATGCAGGAGATCGCATATTTTTTGGGCGAGGCCTCGCCGTACGAGATCGAGCGTAAGTTCCTGGTGTCGTATCCCAACGTCGCTTGGCTCGATTCGCTACCCAACTGCAGCCGTGTGGAAATAACGCAAATCTACTTGCGCTCGGAATCCAACGACGAGATTCGCATTCGTCAGCGCGGTACGGGCGAGCAGAGCATGTACTACTTTACCGAGAAGCGCTACGTGGGCAATCGCAAGCTCATGCGCACGCAGCGCCGCCTGACTGCGGGCGAATACCATATGCTCAAGATGCAGGCCGATCCCAACCTGCGCCAAATAAGCAAGACGCGCTACTGTCTGACCTACGAGGGGCAGTACTTCGAGATTGACCTTTTCCCTTGCTGGGACGATCAGGCCATCGTGGAGATCGAACTTACCAGCGAAGACACGCCCGTTGTCTTTCCGCCAGAGCTGCGTATCATTCGCGAGATCACAGGCGACCCGACCTACCGGAACGCCGTCATTGCCTCCAAGCCGCGCGGAGCCACGCACTGAGGGCAGGCAAAGGGGATACTCCCTATTGTCTGATGTTATTGCCCAATAACATCAGACAATAGGGAGTACCCCCTTTGCCTGCGCCAGCACTTCAGAAGTTAACTAATTAAAACTAGTTTGTTAGAATCGGTTGACTTTATAGTATGCTATGGCTAACTTTAGAGGCCGAACCAGACGGAGGGGGACATAGCATGCCACTCACACTGCTCAAACCGGGGGACAGCAGCGTCATTACGCGCATAGGAGGAAATCCCCAAACACGCAAGTTCTTAGAGGGACTGGGCTTTGTGGTGGGTGCGCCCATAACCGTGGTTTCTAGCGCTGGTGGCAACATTATCTGTTCCATAAAGGACACGCGTGTTGCCATTAGCGAGCAAATGGCAAGGAAGATCTACGTATAGGTTCTTCGGCAAACGCAAGGGAAGGATTGCAATATGACACTCAAGGACGCGCGTGTGGGCGACACCGTAAAGGTCGTGAAGCTCAACGGAACGGGCCCCGTCAAGCGCCGAATCATGGACATGGGCATTACCAAGGGACAGGTCATCTATGTGCGCAAGGTCGCGCCGCTGGGAGATCCCATTGAGGTTACCGTGCGCAACTACGAGCTTTCGGTTCGCAAGGCTGACTGTCAGATGATCGACGTGCAGAAAGTGGAGGCATAGCACAATATGGCAGATATAACCATTGCCCTTGCGGGCAATCCCAACTGTGGAAAGACCACGCTCTTCAACGCCCTCACGGGCTCCAACCAGTACGTGGGCAACTGGCCTGGCGTCACGGTGGAAGAGAAGCACGGCAAGCTCAAGGGGCATCCCGAGGTTACCATCGCAGACCTCCCCGGTATCTATTCGCTTTCGCCGTATACCTTGGAAGAGGTCGTGGCACGCGACTATCTTACCGACCATCGCCCCGACGCTATTCTCAACATCGTGGATGGCACCAACCTGGAGCGCAATCTCTACCTCACCACGCAGCTCGTTGAGCTGGGCATACCCACGCTCGTTGCCATAAACATGATGGACGTAGTGCAGAAGAACGGCGACGTGCTGGATCTTGGCGCGCTTGCAAAGGCCTTGGACTGCGAGGTCTTGCCTATCTCGGCGCTCAAGGGCACGGGCGTGCAGGAGGCCACTGACGCCGTGGTGGCCCTAGCAACGAGCGGCAAGAAGCCCATTCCGCAGCACCGCTTCACGGGTAGCGTAGAGCACGCCATCGCGCACATTGAGGAGGTCACGGTTCACGACCTGCCCGAGGAGCAGCAGCGATGGTTCGCCATCAAGCTCTTCGAGCGCGACGATAAGGTCCAGAAGAAGCTCGACCTCTCGGAGGAGACCATCGCACATATTGAAGGCGACATCAAGGCGTGCGAGACCGAGCTCGACGACGATGCCGAGTCGATCATTACCTCGCAGCGCTACGACTACATAACCTCGATTATAGACAGCTGCTTGCGACGTGCGAACCGTGGCGAGCTTACCGTATCCGACAAGATCGACCGCGTCGTGACCAACCGCATCGCGGCGCTGCCGATATTTGCCGTGATCATGTATGGCGTTTACTGGCTGGCCATGGGACCGTTTGGCACGTTCCTAACCGACTGGACGAACGACGTGCTTGGCGGCGAGTGGTTGGTTGAGGGCTCTCGCGCGTTCTTCGAGAGCATTGGCCTCTCTGGCTGGCTCGTGAGCCTTCTTTCCGACGGCATCTTTGCCGGCGTGGGTGCGGTACTGGGATTCGTGCCCCAGATGCTAGTCCTCTTTTTCCTGCTGGCGATTCTGGAGGACTGTGGCTACATGGCGCGCATCGCCTTTATTATGGACCGCATCTTCCGCCGCTTTGGGCTTTCGGGCAAGTCGTTCATCCCCATGCTTGTTGGCACTGGCTGCGGCGTGCCTGGCATTATGGCATCGCGCACAATCGAAAACGAGCGCGACCGCCGCATGACCATTATGACCACGACCTTTATTCCCTGCGGCGCAAAGATGCCCATCATCGGCCTTATTGCCGGTGCGCTGTTTGGCGGCTCGCCGTGGGTGGCTACTTCGGCCTACTTTATTGGGGTTGCGGCCATCATCATTTCGGGCATCATGCTCAAGAAGACGAAGATGTTTGCGGGCGACCCGGCGCCCTTCGTTATGGAGCTTCCCGCCTACCATCTGCCCGCTGCCGTAAACGTGTTGCGCAGCACGTGGGAGCGCGGCTGGTCGTTCATCAAGAAGGCTGGTACGGTCATCCTGCTCTCGTCCATCGTCATTTGGGGTCTTACGAACTTTGGCTTTGTTAACGGCACATTTGGCATGGTTGGCGAGCTGTACGAAAACGAAAACGTCGTGACCGAGGAGTACATCCAAAAGGTCGCCGCTCGCAATGGCATAGCCGTTGAAGAGGTCAACCCCATGGACGATTCGCTGCTCGCTTCCGTTGGCAACGTCGTTGCCCCCGTGTTTGCGCCGCTTGGCTTTGGCTCTTGGAAGCCTGCCGTCACCACGGTTACCGGACTGGTGGCCAAGGAGGAAGTCGTCTCAACCTTTGGCATTCTGTACAACTACGACACCGAGTCCGAGGAATGGGACGACGAGGGTTCGCCTGTGTGGGCCAACGTTGCTGCCGACTTCGAGTCCTTCTCTGCTGGCCATGGGCAGCTTGCGGCCTTTGCGTTCATGATCTTTAACCTTCTGTGCGCACCGTGCTTTGCGGCCATGGGCGCCATCAAGCGCGAGATGAACAACGGCAAGTGGACCGCCTTCGCCATTGGCTACATGTGCGTCTTTGCCTACGGCGCCGGGCTCGTGGTGTATCAGATCGGCTTGGCCGTTGCTGGCGCTGCGAACCCGTTGGGTCTGGCCGCCGCGGTGGTTGTACTGGGCTTTGTGGGCTACATGCTCTTCGTGAAGAAGTACCAGCAGCCAGAGCAGCTTACTGTTGAGAGTTCCCTTGCGTGATGCGTGTCCCGCCATGCCGACCGCGGCATGGCGGGCGCATTGCCTTTGAAAGGAGGATGCCATGGCGGACGTGCTCGTAATTGCCTTGATCGTGGGGATTGTTACGCTCATTGTGCGTGGCATGCTAAAAGGAAGGATCCGCACCTGCGATTCGGCTAGCTGCGGCGGTTCGTGCGCTGGGTGTGCCGGCGGCTGTGGCGTCCCGCGTCTGCGCCTGAGCGCCGCGCAGCGGCGAGAGCTTCGCGAGCTGTCCAAGAAGGCCGGTGAGCTGTGATGGCGATTCGAACCGTATTGGGAATCGAGGGCATGGCGTGCCAGATGTGCGAGGCTCACGTGAACGAAGCCATAAGAAAGGGCTTCGATGTTGCGAGCGTTAAGAGCAATCGCAAGAAGCGCCAATGCGTAATCGTTTCGGAACAGGAGCTCGATCGGGACCGTATTGCGGACGTCGTGGCGAATACGGGTTACGAATTGACGTCAATTGCGTCCGAACCCTATCAGCGCAAGCGATTTGGCCTCTTTGGGTAGGCGTTTCTTAGTGTCGGACAGGCATCGCATGAAGAAAATAATGTACGCATAATTAGGATTCCATTCGGATAAGCAACTAAGGGCGCGAAATGCGTCGCGCATGAAGGAGGAGAGGCAAGCCTCTCCTCCTTCATGCATATTCGTTATAAATTAATGGGAAATGAATCGGTTCAAAAATGCAAAAGCCCTGGATTTGCAAAAAAGTCGCGTGTTCATTTCCCACTGCGTATTTTAGCTAACGGGAAATGAATCAGTTCAAAAACGGAAAACAGCAGGATTGCTACGAGAATGAACGATTCATTTCCCATTAGATTTACAGGTAACTGAATATCTTGCTTACGCCGAGCCGTGACTTGCGCCCCATGCGCCGCCAGGGGTCAACGAGGCCAATATGTCGTCGCGTTCGCGCACGGCTTTCGTGTTGTCCAACGCTCTTTCATAGGCGCTTACGTCTGTGCCAAATACCGCATGCGCGCAATTGAGGATTTGCCGAGTTAGCCGGTCAAGGGCGGTCGTGTTGTAGAGGTCTTCCTTGGTAACGGGAAATACGACCCTGCCCCGTGAGGCCAGCTGGCGATTTCGCACGTTGTCGTCTACCACCTTTGCGCGAACGTCCTGCAAGATTTCTAAGAGTTCGTTCTGTGCGGATTCGCGCAAGTCCTCGGTTACCAGTAGGACTTTCTGTGCGGCATGTACCACCGCATCAAGGTCCAGATGTTCGTCTCCGTCGTAGTTAATGCCAACGGGAGCGAACGGAAACGAGAGGTCGGGGTAGCGCGCCTGCACGTCGTTGGCTTTTGGCTCTTCCTGGGTCTCGTCCGATGTGGGCACGCGCTCATTGAGCGTTACCGGACCCATGCCATAGCCACCCTCTAGCGGGGGAAGCGAGTATATGGTTCCGAGTACAGCCTCAGGTGCGCTAAGCGCATGGTCGGCAATGTAGTTCAGGGCCTTTCTTGCTTTTCCGATGCCAGGCACATGGCGAAGCATCCCAAGGTAGTCCGCTAGCCTTTCTGTGGTGGTGGCCGCAGGTACGTCCGTAATTACGGGGCCCTCAAGGGGTGCGCTTGGCGAGCGGGAAAAGTGTCCGCACAGCTCGTAACCCAACATAACGAGCCTGGGCAACGTAAAGGAGCACGCCATTTGTAAAAAGAGCAGCTCCGGACAAACCATCGACGAGCGCTCATTCAGCCAGATGATGGATTGTGCGGGCATATTGCAAAACTGCTCGTGGACGACGACGTTGCTCATGCGTACGTTCCTGCGCCCGCCTTGCGCGGGGACGATTATGTGCAA
The DNA here is from genome assembly GCA_902803315.1 of uncultured Coriobacteriaceae bacterium. Lineage (GTDB taxonomy): Bacteria > Actinomycetota > Coriobacteriia > Coriobacteriales > Atopobiaceae > RUG440. Next base: position 4,135 of record CADCPM010000107.1, on the reverse strand, counting down.
AGGATTGCTCTTCGACGGCGGGTCCCATGCCCAAACCGACGGCAAGAAGTCTCCCGTCGTCCATCGCTTGCCAGACGTAGGAGAAGGTGGCAAGAGGGGGATGGTGTCCATTTTCTGCACGTTCGACCCATCAAACCTGAGCTTTCTCAAGGTGTCGAGTGCCGATAGATTCGAGAGCGTTATTCCCATGGCCCCTCCCATCGTGTCTGAACCAAAGTGTGGTCAAAAAGCATACAGCAGACTTTGGAATAAGCCAATAACGTGGGACGAACCAATGACGAATTGCGCAAAAAATGGTGAGCAATTGCGCTTTCAATGGCCGAAGGTGGAAAGACCGCTAATATTGGGGTAAACAGCCCCTTTTGCACGCCTTGGAGCAGCTTTCGGAGAGGAGCAGGCATGAACACACAAGCAGAAATCGCATTGGCTGACTTTAAGAAGGATTACGAGGCATTTCTTTTGTCTTGCAACGAGCTCGAGGAATCGGGACGTTGGGACGTGGACGAGCTTGGTCCCGCCGCGGCGTACTTCGAGGCCGATGTATTTGCCGCGACCATGCAGGTGATGTCGGCCGACGGGGTGTTTGAGCTCCCGGAGGCAGAGGTGGTCAACGCCATGTTCGACACGCAGTACTCGCCGCGCCAGCTGAGCAACATGCAGCGCTCGCTTAGCCCAGCTCTGAAGGCATATCTCAGCGAGGACTCCGATGACGCGCTCACGCTGTTGAAGGGCATAGACTCCGATTTGGCGGAGACCTATAGGAAGCTTCTTCTGGAGGCGTGCCGGATCGTGTCGCTGAGCGATGGGGTTGCCGAGAAGAACGAGCGTATGCTCATCGCACAGCTGCGCGAGATGCTCGCGTAAACCATGCAAAAGGGGACTAGCGGGACCCTGAGTAGGGGACGGTCCCGCTAGCCCACCGTTACCTCGCCGGTGAGCACGCGCTGGTAATCGGCGTAGTTCTTCTGCAGCAGCGCGGGCGTGTCGAGCTCATAGGGACACTGCCTTGCGCATTGGCCGCAATGCAGGCAGCTGGGAATCTTGGCCATCTCAGCCTGCCAGTGGTCGTTGAGCCAGTTGGCGGAAGGCGCGCGTCGTAGCATGAGCGACATGCGCGCACAGTTGTTAATCTGGATGCCCATGGGGCACGGCATGCAGTATCCGCAGCCGCGGCAGAACTCGCCCATCAGCTCGTTGCGCTCGCCCTCGACAAAGGCCTTGACCTCGTCGTCGTAAGCGGGCGTCTGATCCATGAAGGCGAGCCACTCCTCCAGCTCCTCCATGCGCTGAATGCCCCAAATCGGCAGCGCCCATCGATGCTGGGCCATAAAGGCCATCGCCGCGCGTGAGTTGGTAATAAGACCGCCTGCCAGGCCCTTCATGCATACGAAGCCAACGTTGTGCTTCTCGCAGCTCTTAACCAGGTCAATCTCGCGCTGGCCCGCAAGATACGAGAACGGGAACTGCAGCGTCTCGTAAAGCCCCGATGCCACCGCCTCCTCTGCCACGCCGATCTTGTGCGCCGTAATGCCGATGTGGCGAATCTTGCCCTCCGCCTTGGCCTCGAGCATGGCCTCATACATTCCGGTTCCATCGTTCGGGCGCCATACCTGCGCCGCCATGTGGAACTGGTAGATGTCCACGTAGTCGGTCTTCAGCATGGCGAGGGAGGTCTCCAGGTCCTTGCGGAACTTCTTGGGATCGGTTGAGGTCGTCTTCGTGGCCAGGTAGATTTTGCTGCGGTTCACAAAACCATCGCCAAAGGCGAGGCCGAGCTTCTCTTCGCTGTTCGAATAGGCGCGCGCCGTGTCGAAGTAGCGCATGCCGCCTTCGTAGGCGCGACGCAGAATCCGAACGGCCTCGTCCGTTTCCGTGCGCTGTATGGGCAGGGCGCCAAAGGCGTTCTGCGGCGTGACGATTCCGGTAGAGCCAAGGGTGACGGTGTTCATGGGGTCTCCTCCAGACGCGAACGGACAAGCACAACCATCATAGGGCAGAGCGGGACCCTAACTAAGGGACAGTCCCCAAGTTGGGGTTTCGCCATCGAGCCTATTCGGCCCAGTCGAAGTTCTCCCTGCCCGCGGCAATCTCAAAGTGATACTTGGCAATCCCCAGGTCCACGTGCGTCTGGGTGCCACGCTTGGTCGTCGCGCGCACGTGTGGTTTGCCATCACCTTCCGACGCCACGTACTCAAACCAGAACTTCTGCTGGTTTATGGCAGTGGGGGCGAGGAGCGCGGCTGCCACGCCCTGCGCAAACCAGCCTGGCGCATCGGCGGGGGCGTCGCTCACGTCCGCGATCGACTTCGACCTGCGCGGCTTGCTTGGCGCTTCGCCGTAGCCAATGGAGGCAACAAGGGCTAGCTTCTCGCCGGGTGCGAGCTCGTAGCGCGTGCGCCTCTTGTTGAACGTGAGCGCCACCCAGCACGAGCTGAGACCCAGTTGCTGTGCGCGAAGAATGATGCGCTCGCCGTAGTAGCCGACCTTATCGTCCAGCGAGGCGTCGTCGGGACCCACGAAGCACAGATAGTTTCGTACGCCCTTGAACTGCCCATACTTAAAGATGCCCGTCCCAAAGGCCTCGGGCTCGTTGAGGACGAGCTGAATGTGCAGTCCACCCTCCGCGTTGCAGGCATCGATTTCGGCCGTGAGCGATAAGAGCACCTCGCCTTCGATGGGGCGGTCGGTGTACGTGCGCACCGAACGGCGTTGCGTCATGGCTTCGAGAATGTCCATGTTGGTGTCTCCTTGCGGTTTGGGCCTACAAACGATAATAAAACAAGGATATCAGTCCGGCACGCTTATGCCAGACGCAAAAGCGCCGCTCACGCTCTGCTCGGGTTATACTAGCCTAAAAGCTGACAAGTGACCTGTCCCCTTGTCAGCTTTTTTGGCTGACAAGGGGACAGGTCACTTGTCAGCTTTTTGCGGCGCGTCCTAGAAGTAGCTCACCTTTACGTGCTTGTCCGCCTGTTCCAGCAGCTTTGCCAGCTCCTTTGCAAGGCCGACCTTGGCCCCGTAGCCAAACGCGAGGCCCAGCTCCCTATAGGCGGGGTTCTCCGCACGACCCACAAACAGATTGACGTCTGTCGCCTCCTCGAAGAGTAGGTGCGTGAGCAGCGAGGCGCCGTCCGTCCCGCGCGTCCACTCGTCGTGACGCAAGTTCTGGCCCAGGTAGTCCTGTGCATACTCAACCACGCGCTGCATGGTGATCATGCCCTCGCAGGTGAGCTCCACGCCCTCGATTCTGGAGATGGGCGGAATGCCGTCCGTTATCTTCTGGCCGATGGCCTCCACCTCCGTGCCTAGGAATTCAGCTGCCAACGATGCCGTGGTGCCGCCGCACACGGCATGCTTTCCCCGCTTGGCAAAGAAGAGGTTGAGCATGCGGTTGGTGTCGTTGCGATCGGCCGGGGGGCCAAACAGCACGTTGACGGCACAGTGCGGGCGTGCCTGCACGATGCAGGACGTCGTGTCGTCCTTAGGCTCGTACGCATACAGCCGCACGCACTCCTCCACGAGGTGCGAGGCGAGGTTGCGTGAGCTGAGCTCGCGGGGGACAAGACCTTCGAGGAAGGCGGCTATGTCTTCGAGCTTCCAGTCGTAGTTGTACATGTTGTCTGGCCCCGCATACGGACATCCGTCGCTCATTGCCACGAGGGCGTCTCCCTTGCGAAGGTGCAGGCGGGACTGCCAGATCTGCTTGCCGCCGATGTTTATCTCGGTGTGGGGGTACTCGATTGACTTGCCGTCCCGCAAAAGGAGCATGGGAGGGTTTTCGAACTGGATGACCTCTGCAGCGCCCTGCGGGTCCAGCAACATTATGGTAAACGTGGAGTAGGCGACGCCGTGCTCGGAGGTAACGGGAAGCGTTGCGGCAACCGTGTCCACGCAGTCCTCCATGCTCAGGTTTGCGTTGAGCATGGTGGACAGGATGGTTGCGGTGAGCGTGGAAAGGATGCTCGCCTTAACCCCGCTGCCCAGTCCGTCGGCCAACACCACGATGGACGTCTCGTCTGCCCTGTGCGCAACCTCAACGTGGTCGCCGCACAGCTCCTCGTTGGCGTGGTTCTCGCTCTTGTATCCTATGTCGTAGTAAAGCTTAGCCATGGACAACCGTTTCCTTAAGCTTGGT
>CADCPM010000106.1 GCA_902803315.1 uncultured Coriobacteriaceae bacterium | reverse complement strand
CTTCTCGCCACGATCGGCCATATGGGCTATGGCCTCCTCGCGCGGGAGCTCATAGGTCTCGAACTTGAGGTTCTCCTTGCAGATCTTGCGCATCTCTGCCTCGATTGCGGGGAAGTCGTCCTCGCTGATCTTGACGTCGTCTGGCAAGTCGATGTCGTAATAGAAGCCGTTCTCGGTTGCGGGGCCATAGCCAAAGTCCGCATCGGGATACAGGCGCTTGATCGCTTGGGCAAGGATGTGCGAGGCGCTATGACGAATAACGTGCAGCTCCTCGGACTCGTCAATGGCGTCCACATGCCCGTCGTTGAACAAAACCTTCATGAAGAACTCCTTTTGTACATGAACAACCTGCCCATTATGACACAACGCAATCTTATGGGCAGGAATTGAATCGAACCAATGAGCTACCGCGCTCGGACGACGCCGCCACGCCGAGCGGAAGACGGAGGTCGTCGTACTCAGGCAGCGCTTCGCCTTGGCGTGGGGGAGACGGAGGTCCCCGTGCTCAGGCAGCGCTTCGCGAACTGCGCGCGGGGACCTCCATCTCCCCCTCGCCAAGTCATCGCGAACTGCGCGCGGTGACTTCCGTCGCCCCCACGCCAAGTCATCGCGAACTGCGCGTGGTGACTTCCGTCGCCCCTCTACTCGTCCTTGTTCGGCTTTGCACCACGGACATTGTCCACCATGTCCTTTAGTTCCTTCTCGACGCGCTCGACGTAGGGGCGGCCCTTCTCTGCGAGTGCGTCTACCTCCGCGGACATATGCTCAACGTAGGGACGGTTCCTCTCTGCAAACGTGCCCACCTCCGCAGACGCCCTTTCCACCAAGGGCTTTGCGTTCTCCGCGATCTCGTTTGCCGCCTTCGCTGCATCTCCGGCGATCTTTGCCGCCTGTTGGCTGATCTTGTCTACGTCCAAGGGCATGTGCTCCTCCTTCTGTTTGCTTGCCCCTATTGTATACTTCGCTCAAAAGACGTGAGGAGCACATATGGACAGACAGCGCGCACTCGATCGGTTTGCCGCCTACGTGGCTAACTACGACCCCACCAACCCACGCATTGCACTCAAGATTGCGCACACCTACCGCGTAGCCGACCTTAGCGAGCGCATCGCGCCTTCGGAGACAGACCTTGCGTGGCTCTGCGGGTTGCTTCACGACATCGGTCGCTTTGAGCAGGTACGGCGCTTTGACACCTTTAATGACGCCGCATCTATATCGCATGCGGCGCTTAGTGTGGACGTGCTGTTTGGCAACGCCGACCCCAATGGTCCACAGATTCGCTCCTTCGTGGAGGACGACGCTAACGACGAGGTCATTCGAACCGCCATTGCGACGCACAGCAATTGGCGCCTTCCCGCCGAACTTGACGAGCGGACACGTATGCATTGCAACGTGCTGCGCGACGCAGACAAGATCGACATCCTCAAGGTCAATTGCATATGCCCACTGGAGGACATCTACGGCGTGACGGAGGACCAGATGGCCGCCTCGGAGCTCTCGCCCGCGGTCGTGGGCGCCTTTTACGAGCATCGTACCGTGGAACGAGGGGTGCGTGTCCATCCCGCTGACGTGCTGGTTGGCCACCTCTGCTTTGCCTGGGAGCTGGTATATCCAAAGAGCGTATCGATCATGCAGGAACAGGGATACCTAGACCAGATGCTAAACCGTCGGTTCAGCAACGCGCGCACGCAGGCCACCTTCGATCAGATGGCAGCCCACATGCGCGCGGAGCTGTTTGTATAGCGCGAAGAGCCGATTGCTTGGCCAAATCACGCGTGGCAGTTACTTGAGGTCGATCTCGTTGGCACCACCGAGGTCCTTCGTGGTGGAGTTAGAGCTGCTCGAACCACTGCCACCGAGCTCTTTGTCCAGTTTCTTGTAAACGGCGTCCACCGTCGAACCGTAGTCCGAAAGCACGCCTGCCTTGATGGCATCCTCGCCGTAGAGCTTTGCGATAACCGCCTTGTTTTGGTTGTAGAGCGCAAACAGAAGGAACTTGTCGCCACGAGAGTTCTCCGCAATGCCGTAGTAGACGGTCTTGTCAGAACTGCTCTTGAGTTTATCCATGGGCGTTTCCGGACCCATCTCGTCAAGAAAGTCCTCGATGTCCTTGTAGCCGGCACAACCCATCTCGTAATAGATTGGGTTGCCAGCGCCACCCACCCCGACGTTGTCTATGTCGTCGAATCCTATGTACCTATCATCCGCGCCAGCATGAATCAGGAGTGCATACCTACCCTGGTCGTTGGTGAACATAGTCTCGCCGCCATCGGTTATTTGGTCGTAGTCAACTTCCGACATGACCTCATGCAGTTGCTTGCCGTCGAGCTCACACAAGGCATTGAGCGTTATGTGACCCTTTGAGTCGGTGTAGTCCTCGGCGGAAACCTTTGTTACCGAGCTGGAGGATGAGGAACTCGAGCTGGACACCTGCGAAGAGTTTTGGCGATCGGACTGATTGCCCATCATGGTTCCCACGGCACGAGTGATCCGCATGATGCCAAAGACCAACGCTACGACACCGACCACTAGAAGGACGATGATTATTATCTTTGAGCTGTTGTTGTTCTTCTTGGGCTCGGACGTCGATGCGGGCGCAGGCTCCGAGGACGACGCAGACGCAGCCTCAGGCATCGGCGGAGGCGGTGGCGCGGTTGCTTGCGTTGGCTCGGACGCGGGCGTCGGCTCGGGCGCGGGCGTCGGCTCGGGCACAGGAGTGGGCTCGGGCGCTGGCGCAGGCTCGGGTTCGGGCGTTGGCTCGGGCTCGGGTTCGGGCGCTGGCGCAGGCTCGGGTTCGGGCGTCGACTCGGGCGCAACTTCTGGCGCGGGCTGCCGAGCAGCAGGATGCTCAATGGCTGATCCGCAATTCGTGCAGAATGACGCTCCGTCAGGAACCTTACTACCACAATTAGGACAATGCATGTCTTCTCCTTCCATCCCCATAGACATACTTAGTTTCATATTACGTCACGGGATATCGGCAGCCCTAGGGATATCGGCATACGGACTGAACGCATTGCCCACAGTGAACTTCCGAAATTGTCAGCACCTCGGGCGACGCCGATAAAATCGGATGTTTGGACCCCCCACCAGGCAGCCGTGGAAGTGCCTATAAGAAAAGGCTCCCTTCCGTCCCGCGCAAGACAAAAGAGAGCCCTTGGCTTGTGTTATCGGCTTCTTACTGAATGCGAGTCCGGCAATACGGGCAAACTTTCCAATCCGCGTTCAGTGGCCTATGGCACGTGGGACATACGTTTCGCACCTGGGTGTTGCACATCGGGCACACCACGAAGTCGCGGTCGATGGGAGCGCCGCACTTGGGGCAGATACCATAGTGCGAAAGCTGGTGCTCACGCAGGGCAATGTCCAGATCCTGCTCCTCGCGGTCGATGAGGTAGGAGCTCGGTCGCAGTATAACGTATGCCAAGATGCCAACCACGGGCACAACCGCGATGATGGCCCAGAGCCAACGCGGTTCGGCGCCGCGACGGGCCGCGTCGCGAATGACGTAGACAATAGACAGCAGATAGATGGAAACCACGCACACGACCATGAGTATGAGCACCATGGCGACTTCGGGCGTTATGAGTTGCTTGAAGAATTCGCTCATCTGCGAGCACTCCTTAGGGGAACGATTCAACTACGTTTTGCAAAGCGATTATAGCAGGTCTTACCAACTCAATGGCAAGTTTTAACGACATGCCCATTTGTACACCGCGTACACCACGCTACCGTATACAGTTCACATCCCCCGCGCCTTCGCCGGTACCGCATGCGGCTCCGTGCTCGCTTCGCTCGCTCACTTCGTGAGTCGCCGCCTGCGTTCCTGACAAAGGCGCGGGGGATGTGAACTGTAACCGCTACCACAATGTAAAGTCCGCAAATTGGCCAGTTGCATGTCCTCGCTACTCAAAAAAATACTGGGCGCAATTGTTGGGCGTCTCATACATGTCCACACGACAAACGGGCAAGCCTTGGTCACGGAGCCGTTCGCAAACATAGCGAGCGAGATTCTCGGCGGTCGTGCGAAACGGCAGCAAGGTCAGCGAGAAGCCCTCCGCCTCAAGCGCTTGGATCGTGGTCGCCGAAAGCGAGCCCTCCTCAACCAAAAACGTATGGTCGAGCTCTTTGGCAAGTGCGCGCACATCACGCTTGAACACGCCGAAGTCGATCACCATGTCGCGCATGGTTCCCTCGGCCTGAAGCCTCTCCGCGCGCAGATACACCACCATGCGCCATCGATGCCCATGCAGATTCTCGCACTTACCGTAGTAGTCGGTAAGAAAATGCGCGCTGTCAAAGCATGCTTCCGTCTTAAGCCCGTACATAATTGCCTCTCCCATCAGGCGCTTTCGCAAGTGCAAATACCTCGCCGGCCGTCGTTATGGAACCACACGCCACCATTGGCTCGCCAAAAAGGGCGTCAAGCGCTTCGTTCACGCTGTCGCACACCTGCGCCGGCTCGAGGCCATGCGCGGCAAACATCGCACCGAGCGCCTGTGGTTCCATGGCCCGCTCTGACTCCGTACGCGTTACCACCACGCGAGGAAACGCCCTTGCGAGCATCCCCACCATTTTCTCCACGTCCTTGTCGGCAAAGATCGCACAAAGCAACGTGGGACGCTGACTCACCTGTGGTTCGATGTCGTCAAGCGCACCCAAAAACGCCCTTACCGACTGCGGGTTGTGACAGGCATCCAGCAGCACAAGCGGCTTGGCCCGTACAACCTCAAACCGTCCCGGCGTCGGGCAACCCATCACCGCTTCAAACAGAGCTCCCTCATCCAAGCGTCGCCCAAGGAATTGCTCGGCAAGAACCACCGCACAGGCAATGTTTGGCGCCTGATAGCAAGGCTTGAGCGCACGTAGACCGTCGTAGTCCCCGAGCTGCGTATGCACGCTGAGCCGCAACGGCTCATCCAGACGCGTCTGCCGCTCGAGGACTCGATAGACAGCTGCGTCCGCTTCGCACAACGCGCTCATTCCCTCATCCGGCGCCACGCATACGGGACGCACGCCCTGTTCGGCGCAGCGGGTAAAGAACACCCGCTTTGCAGACTCGTCAGCCATGATGCCAGGCCCCAGCACGCAACGCCTTCCGCGCCCAATGACCGCAGCCTTCTGCTCGGAAATCTGCTCGATGGTAGAGCCCAGTATACGTGTGTGGTCCAAGCCCACACCGGTGGCACCAACGACGCAAACCGACCTCGCGGCACTCGTGGCATCCCAAGCGCCTCCCATTCCGGCCTCAAGCACGGCCGCTTGGACGCCCAAGCGAGAGAACAGCAGCAGCGTGGCAACGGTAAGGAGGTCGAACTCGGTAAACGGAAGCTCCCCCTCGCATCGTTTTGCGCGCGCCTCATTCACACGCGCACCCGCCGCCACGACGTCCAGCACCGCCTGCGCAAACGAGTCCTCATCCACGCACCGCCCGTCCGCCTCGATCTGGTCGGTGTAGTCTACAAGACAAGGGCTCACGAACAGGCCCGTCCGCAAGCCATGCCCGTTGAGTATGGCCGCAAGGTAGCGGGCCGTTGACGTCTTTCCGTTCGTGCCGACGATCTGAATCGACTCAAAGTCCTCGTCAGGCCTTCCCAACTCGTCGAGCAAGGCGTCAACCGGCTCGAGCGACGGGTCTATGCCCTTCGCCTTCGCGCCCATAAGAAGGGTTCGCGCCTCATCCATGCTCGCGAGCATGGCAGTCACCTCCCCCGTCCACATGTCCATGCGAGCGAACGTCGCCACGCATCCTGCACCGTTCGGTCACATACGATAGATGCCTTCCCACAACGTCGAGGGCAGTGTGCTCGTAGAGCATGCGTGAGCCAACAACGTCCTCCACCTCGTTGAGCAAAAGGCCGCCATCGCCGTCGAACAGAAAGTCGATGCCATAGTACCCATCGCCAAGTGCCTGTGCTATGCGTAGCGCGACATCGCGCTCTTGGGCACTCAGCTCATAGACGGCCGCCGATCCCCCACGGCAGAAGTTGCTAAGAAACGCACCCTCCGGCGCCGTGCGCAGCATGGCGGCCAGCACCTCTTTGCCCAGCATGTATACTCGCACGTCCTTGCCCACCACGGGCGCCACGCGCTGCACGATCCAGCTGCGATCGGACTGCGCCATTCCATCGTCCGCACATCTTGGCAAAGAGGCACTGCGCGCGCCTTCCGAGCCTCTCCTCGCATACTCCTCGAGCTCGTCTGGATTCAGAATCAGGCGCACGCCCTCACCGCCATGGCCGTATCGGGGCTTGGCGACCACTGGATACTCCAGCTCTCGCCATGCGGGCATTCCAACGCTAAGCACTTCGGGATACGGCACGCCCAACGCATGGACAAGCTCGTAGGTGCGCAGTTTGTCGTTTGCCACGCGACCAACGTATGATCCATTAGAAACCACCACGCCACAGAGCTCGAGCGCACGGCGCAAATCGGCCTCCTCGCACCTGAACACGCAAAAGTTCGGGATGGCAACGGGCTTGTTTGCAACGCAAAACCTCACGCCCGCCGGCCCCATGCCATACGTCACCTGTTCCGCGAGAACCAGTGTGAGGCCTATGCCCTGCGACGCGCACCATTGTTCGTGCATGCGAACGTATTCTTGATTGCGTTGTAGACGCTCCTCGCTATACACCAGCCATCCGCGCATGCGTCTAAGCTCCCTCGCCCACCGCAATGGCATGGCGCACGATGTGATTCGCCACATCCACGCCGCTCGCGCGGCCAAGGTTCACAAAATGCGCGTTGGAGTTTACCTCGCACACCATCGGCTTGCCCCCCTGCCCAAACAGGATATCCACACCGGCGAAGTCCAGCCCAAGGGCACGGCAAGCCGCCAGGGCGAGGTCGACTTGCGACTCGGTGGGCTCCCACGGCCTCGCCACGGCCCCGTTCGTCACGTTTGCCCTAAAGTCGTCCGTGGTCGACAAACGCTCCATCGCGGCAACCACCCGATCGCCGACCACCTGAAGGCGTACGTCGTGACCCTTGCTCTCCCGCACGAATTCCTGGCAGAGCGCAGGTCGTCCCTGCATGGCGTTAAGCACCTGGTTGAGCTCCGCCTCGTCGCAGGCCAGATGCACCTGGGCGCCAAAGGACCCATGGCATTCCTTGGCCACCACCGGAAATCCCAGCCCGTTGTCCACCATGGAGGCAAAGTTCGTGGTAGACCAGTCGGGGGCATGGAATGCCTTGGGCACGAGCATCGTCCTTGGCTGCGGCAAGCCTGCCTCGAGGAGCCTCAGATAGGTGGCGGCCTTGTCGTCGCAAAGCTCGATGGCGCGAGCGGAGTTTATGCAACGGCATCCCGCAAGCTCAAGAGCCCTGCACAGACGGACGTCCTTGTCCCAGAACAGCACGAAGTCGGGCACCGCCGGAGGGTGTGGCCCATGAGCAACCCATGCGGACGCCTCGATGGCGCCCACCCGGCGCAAGTCCACCCCCTGATCGGCCGCGGCCTTCTGAAGCTGCGCATAGAGCTCGAGAAACTTATCCGAGGAGGTGAAGGCGTTTACCACGAGCCAGCCCGTCATGCCAAACCCTATTTTCCTATGAGGCGCAGCGCCTCTTCGCGTGTTTTGAGGTCTTCCTTAAACCAACCGCGAACCGCGCTGGTCACCGTAAGCGAGCCTGCGCTGCGCACCCCACGCATGGTCATGCAGGTATGCGTCGCCTCCAGCACCACCAGCACGCCACGGGCGCGCAGGCGCTCCTCAATGGCATCGGCGATCTGCTGGGTAAGCCGTTCCTGCAGCTGCGGACGGCGAGCGTAGCCCTCCACGCAGCGCGCGAGCTTGGAAAGACCGCAAATCCTTCCCCCACTCGGCAGATAGCACACATGCGCATGGCCCGTAAAGGGAAGGAGGTGGTGCTCGCACATCGAGGAGAAGGGAATGTCCTTCACGATTACCATCTCCTCGTTGCCAGGCTCCAGGAACTGGCGATGGAGGTGCTTGCTTGGGTCCTCCTGCATGCCACCGAATATCTCGGCACAGGCGCGAGCAACCCGGTTGGGCGTATCCACGAGGCCCTCTCGCTCTGGGTCCTCTCCGATGGCAGACAAAAACTCGCGTACGGCAGCTTCAATGCGAGGCTGGTCCACGGCAGCGTATCCCTCGTCGTTTATTTTCCTATCCCGATCCATGGCTACACCAACCTCTCCGCAGCCTCAACCACATGCTTGGCAAGTATCGCCGTAGTTACGGAACCCACGCCACCAGGCACGGGCGTTATGGCGGCGACCTTAGGTTCCACCTCGCCAAAGGCCACGTCGCCGCAAAGCGCCTGCGCGTCCTCGTCCCAGTTTATGCCAACGTCCACCACCACTTGTCCCTCGCGAACGCAGCTTTTGCCCACCGTGTTGGCGTGGCCAGCGGCAACGACGAGCACGTCTGCGTTGCGGCATGCGGCGGCGAGGTCGCGCGTGCGCGTGTGGCACATGGTAACGGTGGCGTTGCGCGTCTGCATCATAAGCGACACAGGCTTTCCTATAACCAGGGAACGGCCCACCACGGTAACGTTGGCACCGCAGAGGTCGTATCCATAGTGGTCCAGGAGCTCCACGCATGCCTCGGCCGTGCAGGGCGCGAATCCCAAATCGCGATTGCACAGGACCCCAAGCAGCGACAGATCGCATGCACAGTCCACGTCCTTCGCGGGATCGAGCGCCGCGCAGGCAGCCTGCTCGTCGAGCTCGGCCGGCAACGGGCGGAACAGCAGGCAGCCGTGAATGCCGTCATCGCCATTTATCTCATCGATCGTGGCTATGAGCTCTTCCTGCGTGCAGTCCTCGGGCAACGAGAACGTGCGAACCTCAATGCCTGCCGCAGCGCAACGCTTGTTAGCGCCGCGCTCGTAGGCGAGGTCGTCCTCCCGAGCACCCACGCGAACGATAGCAAGCGTGGGCACGATGGATTTTGCCTTGAGCGCCTCTACGCGCGGAACGAGCCGACTCACGAGCTCTTTGGCCACGGGCAATCCTTTAAGCAGCTTTGCCATACGATGTCCTTTCAATGCAAAGGGCAGAAGACAAGGGCGTCCGATCGCCGAGTCCCATACCCCACACGATGCCTATCGGTTTCGCAACGAGGTAACTATAGCGTCCGCACACGCCTGCGCTCGCGGCACGTAAACGGCCAGCATGTCGTCAACCTCTTCCTCTGTCGCTTTTGCGAAGGCGCGGTCGGTGACGGCGCCCGTGTTTACGAACACGTTTATGGCTGCGGCCTCCAGGGCCGCGCGTGCAAGCAGCGCACCGCAGGCCACGTCCGAGCGAAGCATGCGCGAGCCCTTTTTGCCCATCTGCTCGAGCAATGCCACTACCACGCAAATCTCCCGCATCATCTGAAGCGGCGCGACGACTGCCGATTTGGTTGCCTCTTCCATCGTCTTCGCACGCTCGGGATTCTCCTTCGGAATGGCATAGGCGCGACTCAAGGGCAGGAACGCCTCGGCATCCTCGTCCACCAACTCCATAAGACGCACGCGAGACGCCTCGACCTCCTCGAGTATCTTGAGTATTTCATCCTCAACCCCCACATACGCCTTCTTGCCAATCGTATAGTTTCCCACCATGGAGCACAGTGCGGCAGCAAGCGCTCCTACGTACGAGGCGGCGCCTCCCCCACCGGGCGTGGGCTCCCTGGCGGCCAGCGCATCGCAAAAATCCGTGCAGGTACTTTGTATGAGCTTTCCTTGCATATTCATTCCCATCCTAGAACAGCCCAACAATGAGGCCGTCATCCGTCACATCGATCTTCTCGGCAGCGGGCACCTTTGGCAAGCCTGGCATGGTCATGATGTTGCCGGTGAGCGCCACCACGAATCCCGCACCCGCCGACACCGTTAGGTCGCGCACGTTGAGCGTAAAGTCGCGTGGCGCACCCAGCAGCTTGGGGTCGTCGGAGAAGCTGTATTGAGTCTTTGCCACGCAGATGGGGAGGTTGCCAAAACCCAAGGCCTCGAGCTCCTTGGCCTTCCGGGCGGCAGCCGGGAGCATCATCACGTGCTCGGCGTGGTAGATCTTGTGGCCGATGTCGTGCAGCTTGCCGTAGATGTCCTGATCGAGCTCATAGCAAAAACGGAAGTCGGATGCCTCGTCACACAGACGCACCACCTCTTCGGCCAGCGATTTTCCTCCCTCACCACCTTTGGCCCATACCTCGGATTTGGCAACGTTGACGCCCAGCTCACGGCACTTTGCCTCCACGAGGTCAAGTTCGGCCTTGGTGTCCGTCGGGAAGGCGTTGATGGCCACCACGCAAGGCAGGCCATAGACGTCCTTGATGTTGGAGACGTGCTGCAAGAGGTTTGGCATGCCGGCACTGAGTGCCTCCAGATTCTCGTTGGCGAGGTCGGACCGCGACATACCTCCGTTGTACTTGAGGGCGCGCACGGTGGCCACGATGACCACGGCCGACGGCTTGAGGCCAGTGGCGCGACACTTTATGTCCAAGAACTTCTCGGCACCGAGGTCGGCGCCAAAGCCTGCCTCGGTGACGACGTAGTCGGCCATCTTCATGGCCGTGGTGGTGGCCATAACGGAGTTGCATCCATGCGCGATGTTGGCAAAGGGCCCTCCGTGCACGAACGCAGGGTTATTCTCCAGCGTCTGTACGAGGTTGGGGTTGATCGCATCCTTAAGAAGGGCCGTCATGGCCCCCTGGGCATTGAGGTCGGCCACCGTTACGGGCTCGTTGTCGTAGGTGTATCCCACCACCATGCGGCTAAGTCGCTGCTTGAGGTCCGCGATGCTGGTCGCCATACAAAACACGGCCATGACCTCGGAGGCAACGGTAATGTCAAAGCCATCCTGGCGCGTCACGCCGTCGTTGATCCCGCCCATGCCGTCCACGATGTTTCGCAGCTGGCGGTCGTTCATGTCTACGCAACGCTTCCAGGTAATGCGCCTGGGGTCGATGCCCAGCGCGTTGCCCTGCTTAATGTGGTTGTCCAGCATGGCCGCACAAAGGTTGTTGGCGGCGCCTATGGCGTGGAAGTCGCCCGTAAAGTGAAGGTTGATGTCCTCCATGGGAACCACCTGCGCATAGCCGCCACCGGCTGCCCCTCCCTTGATCCCAAACACGGGGCCAAGCGAGGGTTCGCGCAGGCAAAGCATGGTGTTGTGGCCCAGCATGTTCATGGCATCGGCAAGGCCCACGGAGGTGGTGGTCTTGCCCTCACCGGCTGGTGTGGGGTTAATGGCCGTTACCAGCACCAACTTGCCCTTGCAAGGAAGATCGGATATGTCCCTGACGTTCACCTTCGCCTTGTAGCGCCCGTAATACTCCAGCTGCTCCTCGCCTATGCCGGCCTTTGCAGCCACCTCAGATATGGGAAGCATGGTGGCCTCGTGGGCAATCTGAATGTCACTCTTCATTTCGGGCATGGTGCCTTCCTTCCACGTTCGACTTGACGGCAGACATTATAGAGGACTTCATCCTCCCTATGTTCGCGGTCTTTGCTCGCTCACTCCGTGAGCCACCGCTCGCAGTCTGCACAGGCGCGGGGGCGCGAACAATAGAAGCAACGCCTTTGCGTTACGACCATATCCACGGGAATGTCGTGCGCCTCCAGGACGCCAAGCTCGGCAAGGCTCGCGAGCAGCTCCGCCTCGCGACAGAGCCCAACGCTCGTGCCGCCAAAACCCCCTAGAAACGCATCGTAATAGCCACCGCCGTAGCCAAGCCTATAGCCCCGCTCGTCAAAGCAGATTCCCGGCACAAGCGCGAGCGTTTTTTCGCGGCTAGCGTCTTGCAGGCTCACCTGCGTCGATCGGTCGAACGGCGGCTCCCTCATGCCAAAGGAGCTGCGGACAAGACCTTCCAAGGACTCGACAACATGCCAGGTCATGGCATGAGGCTCACTGCCGCAACGCGGCAGCGCGACCCGTTTTCCCGCCAACCAGGCACGGCGCATGATGTCATCCGTCGGCACCTCGGACCCAAAGCTCGCGTATGTAAGAATCAAACCCGCACGTTTGAATTCCGAGAGCTCGCATACCGCATCCGCAATGGCTCCGTCATAGGCGTCGCGCTCACGCAACGCCCGCATCTTCTTGCGTAGCTCTGCCTTCTTTGAGCTCATTGCCCCACCACATAGTTCATGGCCGTATGAGAGGACTCGTCATCCACAAACCCTATGGAGCGGTAGAGTTCGTAACCCATTGCGGTCGCGCGGAGCTCGAGGCGGTCAAGCCGAAGTTGCTCGGCCTTTGCGATGAGCCGCGTCATAAGCTCGCGGGCGATTCCCCTTCTGCGATAGTCAGGGTCCACGTACACGTTGAAGACTGCCGCCGTACGGCCATGCGGGAACGCGACGCTCGCGGGCTTCTCCGCAACCAGGAGCCAGCACGTGCCCACCAGCTTTCCGTCACAGCAGGCAACTTCCGCATGCAGGTCGTCACACAGGTGTCTCTGCAGGTAGTCGGGCAGAACGGAGCGTATTCCATCCGCTTGGACAGAATCCAGTTCACCGAAGTCTGCCGTCAGGTATTCCAAGCGCAGACGCACAAGCTCGTCCATATCGCCCATTCCCGCCACACGGTAGGTCACTTCCATGGTTTCTCCCTCAAGGTTAGGCAAAACGCCCAGCTGGGCATCCGCACACGACGCGAGCCGCTACCTGTAGCGCACCTGTGGAGGCAGGCCCGGGCCATCGAGCGTCGAGAAGTCGGCGACAATGGACTCGACCCAGCGAAGCGTGCCATTATCATACTCGTAGTGATAGCACACGCAGTTGCCAAACGGCACGGTGCCGGGCTCGGGACGCGGCACCAGGTCGTGGAACAGCATGATGCAGGTGCCCCCGTGCGTAACCGCAAGCACCTGCTCCCCGTCTTTGGCATTCGCCATTATGTCCAGCAGCGTCGCCCTAAATCGCTCAAGACACTCCTCGTCCGTCTCACCGCCGTAGGCCTTGTAGAAGTCGCCGTGTGGGAACCTCTCCAAAAACTGGTCCTTCGCCTCAAAGGCACCGAAGTTATGTTCCTTCAGACCCTTGAGTCGCTCATAGTGAGGCACCTCGCCCCAACCGGCCTCAAGCGCAAGCTCCAGCGTGTCGCAGCACCTCTCTGAGGTGGAAGAGTACAGGCGGTCAAACACGATGCCCCGCCCAGCGAGCTCCTTGCCTGCGATCCTGCATTGCTCGACGCCACGCTCCGTGAGCGGTGAGTCACACCAGCCCTGCGTCTTGTTCTGAACATTGAAGAGCGTCTCCCCATGACGCAACAAATAAAGCGATGCCGTCATTACTTTCCTCCCAATAAGACCTTGTTTAAAACATCATACGATATCGGGAAGGCTCAGGCAAAGGCGCTGAGCGCGCGTCGCGACAAGGACCCTAGCATGCGAAAGCCCGCCACGTGCGTCCAACGCGTCCGAGGGCGGGCCAGCGTGCTCGCGGCGCCACCTTGGCTCAGCTGTGCGTAGAAATATATCCAGGAGAGGTGCTTTATCGTATATACGAATTATTCTGTACACAAACGGATGACGCAATAGGCACCAAAGCGCGGAGGCGCCCCGAGGGACGCCTCCGCGTTTCTACCGACGCAATCAGAGCAATCCTACGACGTGGCGG
Organism: uncultured Coriobacteriaceae bacterium; assembly: GCA_902803315.1. Taxonomy (GTDB): domain Bacteria; phylum Actinomycetota; class Coriobacteriia; order Coriobacteriales; family Atopobiaceae; genus RUG440. The sequence continues at coordinate 23,651 of CADCPM010000106.1, read as the reverse complement.
ACGAGGTAGACTGCGCGTTGCCACCGCCTTCGCCAGGCTTAGCCGGCGGCTCGCCGCCGTCGGTGCTCCCACCCGGTTTTGCGGGCGGCTCGCCGCCATCGGCGCTCCCGCCGGGTTTCTCGGGGGGTTCGCCACCCTCACCGGGTCCGCCTGCGGATTCCTGTGCCGTGAACTCAACCTCACTGCCCGTCGATTCAGTGCCCTCCGCATACGCCTTATCGCCCACCGTAAGCGTGTGGCCTTTGAGCAAGACGCCCGTCGACTTGCACGTAAGGCTCGTAACGTGCGAGTCCGCAGTTAGCTCCCAGGTGCATCCGTCTGCCACCTCAACGAACACTTGCCCGGAGGCGCCATCTGGATTGATCGCGCCCGTAAAGGCCGAGCCCTCGGCAAGGTGGAGGTTGAGCTTCGAGACGTCGTCCACAAGCACGTTGCCAGAGAGCTGCTGGTCAGCGGCATTGAGGAGCACCTGACCGCCATTGCTGCCTTCTTTACCCCACCCCGCAGCCGCGGCACGCAGGAAGTTTCCTGCTGTATCCTCGTTCTTGATGCTCACCTTTCGCAACGAAATCTGACACACGGTGTTGTTGACGAAGAACACGTCGCCGTTTTGGTTGGCAATCGATCCGCCCTCCGCGCTAAAGCTCGCCTGCCCCTCTGCCGCATCACCACTCATTGACTGGTATATCATGACGGCCTGGAACCAATCGGACTTGTCGCTGTTCTTCGACGTGTTGCTGGCGACCAGCGTACAGTCCTTAAGCGAAACCGAGTTCTTTCCCTCCACCACGACGCCCTGAGATGAGTTGGAGGTGAGCTTGGCACCCGTCACCCTGACGTCGGCCGTGGAATAGATTACCGGCGAGCCCTTGCCGTCGCTGGTGAACTCGCCTCCCGTGACTTCCTGGGTGCCGCCACCGCGGTCGGATCGGATGGGAGCGGAGGAATTGCCCGCGGTGTGGACCGTGAGGTCGGTGGCATTAAGCACGCCCCCGCCCGTGACCATGATTCCACCCGAGGTATTGCTGGTGGTGTCGATGACAGAGTTCTTTATGTTGACGGTAGTGCCTTCGCCATAGCTGAACACGGCATTCGCGTGCGTGCCGTTGCAGTTAACCGTAATGTCGTCGAGGTCGAGCGTGGCACCCTGCTCGGCATACACGGCGGCGTTCGTGCCATAGAAGTCAGCCTCGTCGCCATCGTCGTCGCCCGTCTTCTTTACGTCTACGGCAACGTAGGACGCCTTCTCGCCACTTACCGCTATGGCGTGGCCGCCGTTGCTGGAGTCAGATATCGTCTGACGCTGCACGCTTGCCGAGGAACTCGAGGATCCCTCAGGCGCGCTGGAGGAACTGGAGGCATTGCCTCCCGCTGCGCATCCCGCCAAAATGCTCGCGAGCGCAGTGGACATTCCCAAAAGGCTTCTGCGTGTAAGATTGAGTCCGCTCATTACATGCCCCTCTCTCTTTGATGGCATGCCAAGCGTAACACGCACAGCTTAAGCTATCCTAAAAGGACGCGTCGTCCACCTCCGCTTCACTCAGCTTTAGAAACCCTTAAAAACCTTATAGGTTATATTGCGCGGCACGGAAGGATGCCTACTCGCCGTTTGATTCCTTTTTCTCGCTTTTCGATCCGTGTGGCCCCACGTCCACGAGAAAGCCCACCAGACCGATGACCTTTCCCTCGTTCCACAAGGGCATCTTGGACACCTTTATATCGCGCAGCTCACCCCGCCTGCAGGTGTAGCCGTCCACGTCCAGCATCTGCTTTCCCTCAAGAACCTTCTTCTCGTCCTCGGGAAAATGGGAGTTACGCGTCCAGCCAAGGTCCTCGTCGGTCTTGCCCAGGATGCTCTCCACGGAAGAGAATCCGTAGTAGCTGAGGAATCGCTCGTTAGCTCCCAAGAACCTGCGCTTATCGTCCTTCCAAAAGACGTATCGCTCCGTGACGGAGAGTATCCCCGAAAGCAGGACCTCGTCGGATATGCGCTCTGACGAGCCGGTGTATTGGCGCGTAAGTCCCGAAATGTCCAAGTCGCGCATGCAGGAAAGGTACTGTTTATGTCCTCCCATAGAGACAGGGATGAGCATGAAGAGTTGGTCTTCGTAACGGTCGCTGTCCGAAAGGGCGAAGAACACGTCTGCCAGATGCACCGAGCCTTGGTGCGAAATGCGCTTGTCCACCGTATCCAAGTCATAAAACTCTATAAAGCGCCTACGATCGTCTGGGTGTATGAAGGTCTCACAAAAGGCGTCGATCTCGTCCTGCGGCGTGGCACCAGTTCGCAAGGCGTTGTAGCGCGGTACGTTGAGGTATATGTTGCGCCAGGTATTGTCGGTGACGTCCAGCAGATCGATACGCTTGAAAATCGTGTACAGGAAGCGCAGCGACTCCTCGAGGAGTTTGAAGTCGTTGAATTGGGAGTACTTGGTAACGCTGAGGATCTCCATGAGGTAGGCCTCTCGTCCCTCCGACCCCTCAACGTAGCTTATGCCCATGGTAAGGAAGTTGCCCTCAAGCACGAAGTCAAAGCGTTGCGCCTCGCCCGTAACGCGTGCCTTGGACGCAGAGAAGAGCATCTTGTTGCGAAGGGTCGAGAGGTCATCGCTCAACCGATGCACCAAGTCATCGAGCGATCTGGCGAGCGAGTCCTCCACGAATCGATTGAACGCCGTGTTGGAAGACAGGAACGACACGCTTTGACCGCGAACCTCCACTATCGCGAAAGGCTGCGTCCCCAAAAAGTGCGCGGCCTCCACGCCATGCACGCTACTACGCGTCCCGTCGATGAGGTTTATCTTACCCAGCGAATCGTAGTATCGCTTGTCCTCCGGCGTCTCGTGGAGGTCTATCGTATCCTCCAAGTGCTCCATTATCTCCTCGTGGCTCACGGGACGAGAGAAGTAGTACCCCTGAGCCTTCTCGCATCCCACCGCCTTGAGGAAGAGGAACTGGTCTTCGGTCTCCACTCCCTCGCACAGCGTCTGAAGGTTAAGACGCTTTATCATGCTAACCGCATCCGCAACAATGACGCGCGCCCGCTCGTTGCTCTCCACCTCGCGCAGCAGCGACATGTCGAGCTTGACCACGTCGAAGCTCTTACCCTCCAGCACCTGCAGGGTGGAATACCCGCTACCAAAGTCATCCAGGTACAGCTCGAAGCCAGCGCGCCTGAACTTGTCGATTCCCGACAAGAGCAGCGAGTTGCTTTGGGCGAGCGCGCTTTCGGTAACCTCAATGTGCACCTGCTCAACGGGAACGTCGTAGGCACGCATATGCTCGTTTACCACGGCAAAGATGTCGCACAGCTCGAAGTCGAGCCTGCTGAGGTTTATGCCAAAGGGAACGTTTATGCCAAGATCCGACGCTTCCTTCCATTGCTTGCAGGCAAGGCGCACGACCTCGCCATCAAGCTGATGGATGAGCCGATGGCGCTCGAGCTCGGGGATGAACTCGTCGGGACGAAAGAAGCCGAACTCATCGGACCTCCAACGCGCCAGTATTTCTACCTCGCATATCTGGCCAGTGAGCACACGGATGATAGGCTGCGCGTAAGCCCTGATCTCACCGCGCGCAATCGCGTCGTTAAGGTGCTCGACCACGTAGGTCCTGCGGTTATAGACCGTTTCCAATCCTTGGTCGAACAGGCGCGAATAGGCGGGACTCCCTATGCGAACATCCTCGTACGCATAGTGCGCGCGCGCCATTGCCTCGTCGAGCGTGAGGTTGCCGCTCATCGCACAGTAGCCGCCCTTGAGCATCAAGCCGTCCGTCTCGCCAAACGTTGGCAGCAAGTGATTGATTGCGCTTAGGACCTCTTCCACCCTATCGATTGGTGCGAGCGCGGCAAAGCTTCCCGAACTCAAGCGACCAACGGCCTCGATGGCAGGGCTTTCGCTCAATTTTGAAGCGATAAGCAAAACGACTTCTTCACCGGCGTTGCGTCCATGACGAACGATGTACATGCCAAGATTCACCAGCCGCATATAGACCGCGGCGTAGTCGTTTGGGTTAGAGCGCATGAGGAGCTTGTTCGCCTTTGAAACGAACACGTCTCTTGTGGGCAGCCCTGTTAGGCTGTCTTGCTGGCTGCGTTTGAACACAGGCATGGAGCGGCTCTCCGTTCTTCGGTTCCTATCCTTACCATCATACGATAGTTTGCCGATTCTGCCCGCGCGACTGGACCGACGGAGCCTGACATCCGAACAAACGGCCATAACCCCGCGCCGTCCCGCCCGCGGCACGGCCCGCATGCGGCTCCGCGCTCGCCACGCTCGCTCACTTCGTGAGTCGCCGCCTGCGGGCCGTGCCGCGAGCGCAGGGTGCAACAATCCCCCTAGTCGTCGTAGCGCTCATCGAACACGCGACGCGTCTTCTTCTCGCTGCGCGGAAGCACTCCCAACTCCACGATCTTCACCAGGGGCGTGAAGCCTATGCGATGTCGCACGCGGCTCGCCACGCGCTTGCGCAGATCCTCCCAGTCCACCGAACCGTTCGTCTCCACGTATATGCGCATGGTGTCGCGGCCGTCCAGATGCGAGAGGCGTATCTGATACTCGCTAGAGAGCTCTGGGAAGCTGGCCAGGATCTCCTCTATCTGCGCGGGGAACACGTTGACGCCGTGGATCTTCATCATGTCGTCGGACCTGCCCGTTATGGTGTCGATGCGAGGGTGCTCGTTATGGCCGCAGGCGCAGTCGCCGGGAATGATGCGCGAGAGGTCGTGCGTGCGGAAGCGGATGAGCGGCGCACCCTCCTTCACCAGTGTCGTGAGCACGATCTCGCCCCACTCGCCGTCGGGCAGCACCTCGCCGGACTTGGGGTCGATGATCTCCAGGAACACGTAGTCGCTCCACACGTGCATGCCATGGGTGTGCGCGCAGTTGATTCCGATGCCTGGGCCGTACACCTCGGTGAGGCCGTATATGTCGTAGTACTCCACGCCCAGAGCGTCTATGATGCGCTTGCGAATCTTCTCGCCGGACCGCTCTGAGCCTGTGATGAGCTTCTTGAGCTTGATCTTGTCCTTGATGCCGCGCTTCTCGATCTCCTCGGCAAGCAGAAGCGCGTAACTCGCGGTTGCCGTGAGCACCGTTGACTCCATGTCGATCATGAACTGCAGCTGCTTCTGGGTGTTGCCCGGTCCCATGGGAATGGCCATGGCACCCAGACGCTCGGCGCCCGCCTGGAATCCGATGCCCGCGGTCCAAAGGCCGTATCCCGGGGTTATCTGGATGCGGTCCTCAGGCGTGATGCCCGCGTATTCATAGCATCGCTCGAATTGGATGGCCCAGTCCTCGACGTCCTTCTTCGTGTAGGGGATGATCACGGGCGTGCCCGTCGTGCCGCTTGAGGAATGGATGCGCACGATCTGCTCCTGTGGCACGGCCGAGAGTCCCAAGGGATACGCCTCGCGCAGGTCCTGCTTTTCCGAAAAGGGAAGCTTCTGGAAGTCCTCAACCGAGGAGACGCCCGTAACGCCCGCCTCCCTCAGGCGCCTTCCGTAAAAGCTGTCTGCCGCAAGCAGGCGTTGGATCTGCGTGTTTACCTGCTCTAGCTGCTTGTCGTTGATTTGCATGCTCTATCCCCTAACGTGTTGTGGACAATCCGTTTTCCGCCTATGCATATTCGAGCGCTCGCAGGTTGAGCTCCAAGAAACGCTCGGGTACGAGGCGTCGTATGGCAGCCTCGATGTCGCCCTCCCCCAGTGCAAGCGCACCGCTCCTAGATGCCGCACCCAGGAGCACGACGTTGAGGCACTTGGCGGAGCCAAGCTCCAATGCCGCCGCGGCGGCGTCCACCACCACGAGATTTTTCACGCGCTCGCGCAGATACCCCATGATGGCGTCCAAGTCGTAGGCGGGGCCACCGACAGTGGCGCTCACAGGCACGATGGCCCCCTCGCTCACCACGACGGTGCCACCCTCACGCAAATAGCCCAGCTGTCGCACAGCCTCCGCCGGCTCGAACGCGATGATAAGATCTGCCCGTCCCCTGCCGATGAGCGGAGATGACGATCCCTCGCCCAGCCGCACATGGCTGAACACGCTGCCACCACGTTGCGCCATGCCTATGGTTTCCGCCGTCTTTACGGGCAGCCCGCGCTCCATCGCAGCCGCTGCCAAAAGCTTGGAGGCGAGGACGGTTCCCTGTCCGCCCACACCACAAAGGATGATGTCGTCTCTCATATGCGCTCGCCTCCCGAAATGGCGCCCACCGGACACACCTGCTCGCAAAGGGTGCATCCCGTGCATTGGTTTGCGTCGATGGCCGCCTTGCCGTCACGCACAAAGATGGCGGGACACCCGAGCTCTCGCACGCAACGCAAGCACCCAATGCAAGCGCCTTGGTCGATGGTGCTCTTCGCTTGGGGACGCGCCAGCACCACGCAGGGTGACTTGAAGATGATGGCCTTCACGCCTGGCTCGTCCGCCACGCGCTGGACGGTGGCTACCGCGCGATCGAGGTCGAGCGGGTTCACCGTCTCCACCGTCTTCAACCCAATGGCACGCAGCACGGCCTCAATGCTCACGGCATCCACGACCTGCCCCATCATAGTGCGACCGGTGCCTGGATGCGGCTGGTGGCCCGTCATCGCCGTGGTAGAGTTGTCCAGCACGCACACCGTGAGGTTCGCCTGGTTGTAGTAGGCGTTGACCACCCCCGTAATACCGCTGGCGAAAAACGTCGAGTCCCCCACGAAGGCGAAGCAGGCGGTGTCTGGCTCCACATGATAGATGCCCTGCGCAATGGTTATGCCCGCTCCCATGCACAGGCAGGTGTCGACCATGTCCAGGGGCCGGGCATTGCCCAGGGTGTAGCAGCCGATGTCGCCGCAGTAGACGGTCTTGCTTCTGCCCATAGCGCGCTTTACCGCATAGAAGCTCGCGCGATGCGGGCAGCCGGCGCACAACACGGGAGGCCGTACGGGAAGCTGGGGAGCCGTGGACTCCTCGGTGGGCTCGGCATCCTTGTTTTTACGTGCCAACTGCGCTGGATGCAAGAACCCCCTGATAGCCTCCCCCACCGACTCCACGGTATTCTCTCCAGATGGTGCGATGTCGCCGGTGAGCTTTCCGCGAATCTTGGTGCTAAGGCCATACTTGCCGCACACCTGAATGAGCGCCCGCTCAATCACGGGGTCGAGCTCCTCCACGCACAGCACCTCGTCGAGCCCGTCGAGAAACGCGAGCGCCCTTTGCTCGGGAAAGGGAAAGGGCGTTCCTACCTTGAACAGGCGCGGACGGTCGCGCTCGTCCAGGTTGTCGCACACGTAGGTATAGCTGATTCCATGCGAGGCGATTCCCATACGCTTTGCCGAGCCGACCTCGGCCTCCACGCGGTTGTACCCAGAGTCACTCAACTCGCTGCCTAGTTCCTCGTTGCGCCGCTCGATCTTTGCATGGTTTATTACCGACAGACGAGGGAATATGACCCAACGCGACGAGTCCTTAACAAAGCCTTCGGGCGCAACGCTCTTCCACGCGTCCTTGTCTGCGACCTCGATTGCCTCGTAGCCATGGTCCACGCGCGTGGTTGGCCTGAGTATTACGGGAGTCCCCAGGCGCTCGGACAACTCGAAGGCGTCCTGCACCATGGCGTAGGCCTCGCCGACGCCCGACGGGTCGAACACGGGAACCTTGCAAAACTGCGCAAAGGTGCGTGTGTCCTGCTCGGTCTGCGACGATATGGGACCGGGATCGTCGGCCACCACCACGACCATGCCGCCCTTTACGCCGATGTAGGCCAGGCTCATGAGCGGGTCGGAGGCAACGTTGAGGCCCACCTGCTTGCACGTTACCATGGTGCGCGCACCCGCGTAGGCGGCACCGGCTGCCACCTCCATGGCGGCCTTCTCGTTTATGGACCACTCTACGTAGACGTCGTCGGTCCTGTTCTTTGCCACCGTTTCCAGCACTTCCGTGGAAGGCGTGCCGGGATATCCCGCAACCACGCGCACGCCCGCGGCCAAGGCTCCAAGCGCGATGGCCTCGTTTCCCATCAAAAACTCTTTATGCATACCTCTCCTAACGACGCGAGCCATCGTAGCGCTTTTTGGCCGATGGTTGCAATTTGTTAACGCATGCGACAATCACGAGGGTGGGTTGATCGCCTTTCGTGCCCCCGCACCCGCGCCACCCCGCATGCGGTTCCGCGCTCGCTTCGCTCGCTCTTCGCTCCCCGTGCCCGCGTAACCCCGCATGCGGCTCCGCGCTCGCTGCGCTCGCTCACTTCGTGAGTCGCCACCTGCGGGATGGCGGGCACGGGGAGCGAAGATCCAAACTAGGTATAAGTGTGCCATCTCGCGTAAAATGGGGGCACGGCACACGAGCATTGGAACCACGATGGCACTTCATGACGCACACATCCACCTCGACTTCATGGACAACGCACGCGAGGTGGCGCTGGCAGCGCGCGACGAAGGCCTGGGCATGTTTGCCAACACCGTCACGCCAGCGGGCTTCTTGCGCACGAGGGAGGCCGCGGGCGACCTGGAAAACGTGCACGTGGGGCTGGGCCAGCACCCTTGGTGGGTGGACGAAGCCAACCTGGAACTCTTCGACGAGCTTCTCCCAACCACGCGCTGGGTCGGCGAAGTCGGCCTTGACCTCTCGCCCAAGCGACCCCACCACGAAAGACAGATAGAGGCGTTCCGCCACATAGCAAGGCGATGCGGCGCATCTGGCGACAAGGTCTTGAGCATTCACTCGGTACGCGCCGCGGACGAGGTGCTGAGCACATTGGAGGAAACGGGTTGCACGCAGACGTGCCGCTGCGTCTTTCACTGGTTCAGCGGTTCGACCGAGGACCTTTGGCGCACCATACGCGCCGGATGTTGGTTCTCCGTCAACGAGATGCAGGCGGGAACGCGCCGTGCCAAGGAGCAACTCAAGCTCATTCCTGCGGAAAGGCTACTGCTCGAGACGGACCTCCCCCCAGGCGAGGGCGTTCCCTTTACGCTCGACAAAGTGGAACGCTCATTGGAGAGAGCCCTGGCGCGGTTGGAGGAGATCCGCTCGGAAGCGATCGCCAAGCAGATCGAGCAAAACTGGATTGAGCTTTCGAGCTAGCATGCCTGCAAGGCGCTACCCATGCCTTCTGCGGTCGCCGACAGTCCTGTAGTATTCCTGCTTGTTCGCATACATGATTTGGTCGGCTCGGGCAAAGACCTCCTTGTAGGATTTGTCCTTATCCGCCTCAAAGCCCGTGGCACCACTCGAGAGAGCAAGCATTTGCGCGCAGGGGCGTTCCCCTTCGTTAAAGTCAGACACCGACTCTTCCATACGCGCGAGCCCCTCGTTCATGAGCTCCTGGTCGTATCCCTCTGCCACGACGACAAATTCGTCTCCACCGATGCGGAAGGTACGCGCGTCCGCAAACCCAGTCGATATGGATCGTGCCGAAGCCTGGATGTACTTGTCACCAATCTCATGCCCGTATGTGTCGTTGATTTGCTTGAGGCTGTTGAGGTCAAAGACCGCCACCCAAAAGTCTGCAGCGCCCTCCCCTATCTTCGTTTCGAGCGATGAGGTGAGTTCATGGTAGGCCGTGGAGCTTTCCACACCAGTCAAGGAGTCGATGTAGGCCTGCTGGCGAAGGTACTTTAGATACGCTCCCATCTCTGTTTGCATTGCGCGAATCTTCCTGTCGAGCACTTCGAGTTCGTCGGTTTCAGGCTCGCTGTGCCCCTCTGTGTCCTTATCGTTTACGACCTCAGAACCGTCGCAGCCCCTCACCTCGCTCATCAGCACATCGACGTCATGCGACAAGTCCGAAAGTCCTTCGTCAAGCTCCTTGAACCTCTTGCGAACCCTATTGGTTATGAATACAACGGTGGTACTGCCGATGAGCACCGAGCCAATTGTTAAGGCCGCGATCGAGATGGTGTATTTGTTCAGCTGCTGCTCATACCATGCCGCATCGAAGTCAACGCCAACGATGCCGGCGATCTTGCCGCTTGAGTCAAAGACGGGAGAGTAGGCACTGTAGAAGTCGCCCCACTCGTCTGCGGCGTGCTCCTTATCCACGGTCGGTACGCCTGTTGCCGCAGAGACAAGGGCGGGAGTCATAAGCACCTCCTCGCCGAACTCACCAGGGTCGACAGGGTCGGGATCTACCGTAAACACGAATGTATTATCGTCTACCTGCTTTACCGCATAGATGAAGTGTATATCTGTGCTTGTTTGAAACACCAGAAGCTGTTTCGCTATATCACGAAATACTGGACCGTCCACATCGTCTTCCGTAAGTGCTCCCAGCTTGTCGCCATCAATAGAGCCGGCAGCGGACTTAACCACGTCAAGCATGCTTTTGTTTATGAGTTCACGCATGGCGGTCCACGACTGCGTAAAGACCATATAGCCCATGGCTATGTTTGCCGCGAGGAGAAGGGCGCCAAACAGGAGGACGAATCGTGTGGTAAAGCTGAATCTCTTGCTACCCACGTAGCCCCCTCTCGCGTTTGTTATATCGATTATACATGGTGGCGTTTATATTTACTATCTAAGGGATACCCATGAGGAGAGCACGATGCCCCAAGGCGCGCATACTCCCATTTGCGACTCGCACTCTCACGCACGCGGGAGACCCCGCAGGCGGCTCCGCGCTCGCTGCGCTCGCTCACTTCGTGAGTCGCCGCCTGCGGGGTCTCCCGCGTGCGTGAGGGTCACACAACATCGCCAAGGTATCGTTTTAATCCCCTAGCGGAAGTCCTTGATCTGCTCCGTCAGCTGATCGATGGCGCGCTGAAGGTCCTCATGCTGCTCACGCTTCTTCGCGATGACCTCCTCGGACGCCTTGGCCAAGAAGCCCGGATTCGCAAGCGTACGAGCGATGCCCGCGAGCTGCTTAGCCGCCTTGTCCATCTCCTTCTGAAGACGGTTGGCCTCGCCAGCGAGGTCCACGAGCCCGCCAAGCACCACAAAGATCTCCAGACCGCCATCCACGACGGATATGGATGACTCGGGCTTTGCGACTTGGGGGTCAATGAGCAACTGCTCGACGCGACCCACGTTGCGCACGAAGTCTTGCTGGCTTTCCAATGCCTGCTGATCTTCCGCACTCACGCGCACGCTCACGGCAAGCGGCGTCTTTGGAGACAAGCGATAGCGGGCACGCGTGGAACGAACGGCAGAGATCACACGGCGCGCAAGCTCAAAGTCGTGCTCGGCCTCGTCGTTGACGAACTGAGCGAGCTCGCTGGGCTCCGGCCAGCGAGAGACCATGAGGAAGTTGGCGTCGTGCGCATCCAAACCGCTTGCCGGAAGCGCGTCCCAGACCTTCTCGGTGACGAATGGCATGACCGGATGCAACAGGCGCATCGACACGTCCAGCACGTACACAAGGTTTCGCTGCACCTGCATTCGCTCTTCGGCATTTCCGCCCATGAGGCGTCCCTTGCAGAGCTCGATGTACCAGTCGCACACCTCGTTCCAGAAGAAGGATTGAATGCCACGCGCGTAGTCTCCGAAATCGTAGGCCTCAAGCTGCTTGGTGGATGCATCGCATACGCGCGCCAGGCGCGAGAGCATCCAGGCATCCTCTGGCGTCTGGGCCACGGGCTCACCCGGCTCGTATCCATCCAGATTCATCTGCACGAAGCGGCTCGCGTTCCAGATCTTGGTAACGAACGCACGAGCCTGCTCAGTGCGCGGCGAGTCGATGAGCTCGTGCGTCTTCTTGTCTATGTTGGCGTCGAACTTTACGTCCTGATTGCCGGTCACGAGTGTGAGCAGGCCAAAGCGCATGGCATCTGCGCCGTACTTGTCCATGAGGTCCATGGGATCTACGCCATTGCCCTTGGACTTGCTCATACGACTGCCGTCCTTTGCGAGGATGGTGGCGTATATGAACACGTCGTGGAACGGAATCTCGTGCACGAAGTACAGCGAGCTCATTATCATGCGAGCCACCCACAGCGCGATGATGTCACGCGCCGTAACCAGCACCTTGGTGGGATGATGCCCCTCCATGCGCTCCGGGTGGTCGGGCCAGCCCTGCGTCGCGAAGGTCCACAGCTGGCTGCTGAACCAGGTGTCGAGCACGTCCTCGTCCTGGCGAACGTTGTGGCTATGGCAGTGCGGACACTCGTCCACATCCTCCATGAGCGCGTCGCTCCAGCCACAGTCGTCGCAATAGAACACGGGAATGCGATGTCCCCACCAAAGCTGACGCGAGATGCACCAGTCCTTGAGGTTCTCCATCCAGGTGAGGTAGGTCTGCGTCCAGCGCGCAGGATGGAACGTCACCTCTCCGTTATTCACGACGTCGAGCGCCGGCCCCTTGAGCTTGTCAACCGCCACGAACCACTGCTCCGAGAGCCATGGCTCGAGCGTCGAGTCGCAGCGATAGCAGTGCATGACGGAGTGGTCGTGGTCCTCCACATGGTCCAGGAGACCATGCTCGTCGAACCAAGCGACCACGGCCTCACGCGCCTCGTCGCGGTCCATGCCGCTGAACTCACCGTAGCCTTCCACGACGTGTGCCGTCTCGTCGAAGATGTTGATCTTCTGGAGGTCATGGGCCTCACCCATGGCAAAGTCGTTGGGATCGTGCGCAGGCGTGACCTTTACGAATCCCGTGCCAAACCCGGCATCGACATGCCAATCGCTGAAAATGGGAATCTCGCGGTCCACGATGGGAAGCATGACGGTCTTGCCCACGAACTTGGCCTTGTCGGGATCGTCGGGACTCACCGCAACGCCAGTGTCGCCCAGCATGGTCTCGGGTCGCGTGGTGGCCACGGTTATGTATTCAACGCCGTCCACGGGCTCCGTCAGAGGATAGCGAAGGTGCCACAGGTGGCCATGCTCGTCGTGATACTCCGCCTCGTCGTCCGAGATCGCGGTACGGCAGGACGGGCACCAGTTTACGATGCGCTTGCCGCGATAGATCATGTTGTCGTGATACCAGTCCACGAACACCTTACGCACGGCCTTGACGTATTCCTCGTCCATCGTAAAGCGCTCGTCGTCGAAGTCGATGGAGCAGCCCATGCGCTTGATCTGCCGGACGATGGTGCCGCCGTACTCACGTCGCCAGTCCTGGCAGGCGTCAAGGAACTTCTCGCGCCCTATCTCCAGGCGCGAAATGCCTTCCTCCTTGAGCTTCTTGTCCACCTTCGTCTGCGTTGCGATACCCGCATGGTCCGTGCCAAGAATCCAGCGGGTGGAACGGCCCCGCATGCGGCTGTAGCGAACATAGGTGTCCTGGATGGTGTCGTCCATAGCATGGCCCATATGGAGCACGCCGGTGACGTTTGGCGGCGGAATTACCACGGTGCAGTCGTCTGAACCCTCGCTGCGCTGGTAGCAGCCTGCTTCCATCCACGCCTCCACGAGCTCGGGCTCGCTCGTTTGCGGGTCGTATGTCTTTGGCATCTCTTCCACGGCTTTTCACTTTCACTAGGTCCTTGCGAACAATTGCATAAGGGTAGCACTTTTGCGGCGAACGTGCGGCGACTGCGAAATACGAACCTGGACGCACATGGAGAGCTTCACTCGCAAATGCCCCACGCCCAGGACGTTGCACGAGTGTGGCTGCGCGCTCGCTTCGCTCGCTCACTTCGTGAGTCGCCACATGCGGGCTGTCCTGGGCGTGGGGCATTTGCGAGTAATCGTGGGTCCATTCGCGTAATAATCGATGCATCGACCGAATAATGTTCGTGCTGTACCCACATTACCAGCACAAAGAATCGTAAGATTGCGTAAGTTATGGTAACCGATTCGTACCCACTCTATTTTGGCGCGGGAGTCTTCCATGGAACGTTATCGCATTGGCCTGTTAGTCGGCAATAAGTCAATAGATTACATTCAGGCCATTCGCATGGGCGTGCAAAATACCATAGAGGACGCAGGTCATGTCCTCGTGGCGATTTCGGATCTCATTCCCTTTCACGCACGCATAAACGCCAAGGAATACTTTAGGGTCGCCTTCGAGGTGACCAGTCGCCTTGACCTTGACGCAACCATTGTGCCCGCTGGCGTCATCGCAAGTTACCTTTCTTCCGAACACAACATGTTCGGCGAGCTCCTAGGAATACTCGACCCAACCAAAACCCTCGTAATCGAACGCGACATCGAAGGCTATCGTTGCATTGACAAAGACAACAACCCAGGCATGCACGAATGCATGAAACACCTCATAGAGAGTTGCGGGTTTAAGCGCATCGCCTTCTTAGGCGGGCCAGCCTCAAGCACAAGTGCGGCACAGCGCGAATCTATCTATCGCGAGGAGATGTGCGCCCACGGGCTCGAAGTCACACCAAGCCTCATCGAGCATGGCGAGTACTCTGGTGAGTGCGGCGACTCCGTAGACAAGCTTATCGACAACAATCCCGGGCTCGAGGCCATAGCATGCTGTTGCGATCTTGAGGCCTACTCGGTGTATCGCACTCTGCGCAAACGGCGCCTTACGGTAGGAAAGGACATTGCCGTAACCGGGTTTGACGACCACGCGATGTCGGCCCACCTCAATCCCCCGCTCTCAACCGTCCACATGACCGGATACGACCTCGGCTGCATGGCCGCACGCGAGGCCATACGGCTGTGCGAGAGGAAGCCGCAACAGGAGCATACGCTCAGCAGCAGCTTTATTGCGCGTGGCTCCTGCGGCGAGAACGAACACGGTCGCATCGAGGAGCTAAAGAAGCTGCTCTCACAAGATCCGTTCCCCACTGCCGAAGTGGCAAGCGCAATAGCCGACTCGACCCTCTTGATGACCAACAAGCGCATAGAGGATGACTTCCGCATCGCCTTGGAAGAGCTCGTTGCAAAGGTTGAGCAGGCATACCGCACGCATATTAAGAGCGGCGACGACTTGGACCAGCTTTTCTCGACGCAAGATCTGAGCGTGCTGTTTAGCAAGAGCTATGGCGATAGGCTCTCGCTCGAGGGATTCCAGTCCATTGCCATCCTGCTGCTCCAAGCACTCATGGAGATGGCACCCAAAGAGGAGTCCAACTGGCTCGTGGCGCAATTGGCCAACCTGCACCTAGGCCTGTCGCGCATGCTTAACGTCGCCGTGCATGACACAAGGGTGTCCATGAGCAAGCGCGAATGGACCGCCTTCCATATGGCCGACGACGCCCTGCGCGAGTCCATGAACCCGCGTCTTGCCTACGAGCTCATCCTAAAGGAGTTCGGAGAGCTGGGAGTGCGTAAGGCCGACCTCTACCTGCTTGCTGAGCCCGAGGTATTCATCGGGTCACGCACGTTTGCGCTATCCGATACGCTCCTTCCCATAGGAACGCTCGCCAATAACACCGTCACGGTGACGGAGGGGAACGCACCCATAGCCCTGCAGGACGTATTGGACAAGCTCATAGATGGCCACAACCAAACGTCGGCATACACCGTAGGCGGCATAATGGCAGGCAACGAGCTCATGGGCATAGCCGCGATAGACAGTGGCACGCTTGACTACGACGGGCAGCTCATAGCCTTCCTCAATCTTGGCGTCGCCTTAAAGCACCTGCAAATGATCGCGACTGAACGAGAGTCCAATGAGCTTCTGAGCAAGAGCAACCTGTTGTTGGAACGTCAGTCTCACTACGACGAGATGACGGGTGTCCTCAATCGGCGAGGCTTTATGAGCAAGTTGCGTCAGGTCCTCGAACAGCACGAGGGTGAGTCAGGCGCCTTGTTCTACATGGATCTTGACGGACTTAAATACATAAACGATACCTATGGGCATGACAGTGGCGATGAGGCCATTCGCCAGACCACGCGTGTCCTGGAAGCGTTCATGCCTCGCGGGACCGTCCTCGGGCGTTTGGGCGGCGACGAGTTCGTTGCGTTTGCGCTCGTTTCGAGCGAACGCGACATCAAAACGCTTGGTCGTTCGGTAAAGGCGGGTATGACCACCTATAATGCAACGCACTCAAGCCCATACGACCTTGCCATTTCCTACGGCGGCGTGTATCTCCCCATCGACAAAGACACCTTCACCAACATCAACAAATCGCTCGTAGTGGCCGACGAACGCCTTTACCAAATGAAGAAGAGCCGAAAGACCAGCAGAAGGTTCTCTGCGGCTGAGTCCTAGGAAGCGGACGCATCGAACTTGCACGGTCACCGCGCCAAACGGCCGTGCCGCAACTGAGGACGCTTCGCAAACGCCATGCAGGCGTATTTTGCGACCTGTTCTATAATACCCGTACGCTAATATAAGTAGCGCAGCAGGTTCATTCATGCATACGCATATGTTAAAGCGTCAGTGAGGTGAGGTCGTGTCAAACAAGGAGAGCAAAGCCTCGGAGCCAAAGCGCGTAAAGCGGGCAGAGCGCGCTGTAGACCGCGCGTTTAGCACGGGCAAGGTAGACCGAGCTTTAATAACCAGACGGGCACAGCTCGATGCCGCCGAGGCGGTTACCATGGTCGGCATTGCCATGGAGTCGGACGAAGAGGCCGACGAGGCATCGCGTCTTGCCATCATAGCGAGCAGCATGGGCGACCGCAAAAAGGCCAAAGCCGCGCGCGACCGAGATCGCGAGGCTCACCTAAAGGCAAAGGAGAATCACAAGGCAGCAACGAGGTCTGCTCGGTCGGCTTACGAGGCCGTAAAATTCAGCGACCCGAACTCGTTGGGCTTCCTGCGCGTCGTGCAGGTTTTCTTCCTCCTTCACATCGTGGGCACGCTCCTTCAGCTTCTTCTCACCTCTCGCGACACCGTCGTCTACGACATTGCGAACATCGTGAACTGGATAATGGTCGTTCTCGAGGCCATTGCGTTCTATTTCCTGGTCAACCGGTACAAGCTCGCAAAGCCCGTGGTAATAGGCATGGCCATCGTGGGCATACTGGGACACGTGCTGGCGGAGGTCGTAAGTGGCGACTTCTCCCTCCCAAGAGCGCTGTTCTCCTGCATCTACTACATTTTCCTTATCGCTTATTTCCTCTTTTCCAGACGCGTAAAAGCCTCGCTCGTCAATGATCTCTCAACCGACAAGGGCGCCCACGACGACGAAGAGCTGGTAATCGACTACAAAAGCTGGCCTTTCTGGCGCAACCTCATCATCTACTTCGTGGTCTTCTCGGTGCTCGGCCACTGGATGGAGGCCGCATATTGCCAGCTCATCCGCCTTGGCATCGCCCCTGGCGAGTTCCATGCAGAGAACACCATGCTGTGGCGAGACTGGTTCTACCCCTATCCCATGCACGGTATCGCCGTAATCCTTATGGCACTCATACTGTATCCGTTGCTCCAGATCTTTAAGAAAAGGCTTCCCGGGCGCATACTACCCTACGTGGCAAGCTATGGCGCCAACGTGCTTACCGTAACCCTCATCGAGCTCGTCGGCGGGCTTCTGTTCAACGCAAACTTGCAGAACTGGGACTACAGCGATATGCCCTTCAACTTCATGGGCCAGGTGTGCCTTACCAATTCGCTTCTCTTTGGCGTCGCCGCTTCCATAATCGCTTGGTGGGTCTACCCCATGCTCGAGAAGGCCATCGCCCGCATTCGCCCCGCAACGATGAATATCGTCTGCATTGTAGTGGCCGTCGCAGGAGGCATTCTGTTCTCGCTCTATGCCATAAGCCCACCAGAGGGTATCGACCTTGGCCAGAACAGCGAAAGTACCGCGAACGCTGAGTACAACAATCAGGTAGACACGCTCCGACTCAACGTAGAAGGCCTCAGAATGAAATCGGATTCCCTCTCCAGCGAGATTGACAAATCCTATCTCGTCGACAAGGAAAACAAGGAAAACATGAAGAAGCACGTAGACGAACTCGACAAGCAGATTGACGAGTTGGATAAGGACGTGAACGGCATGAAGAAGTAGGAAAACAGCGCTTCGTTTTCTTCTAGGCCGTGCGGATGAGGGGGATATCCCCCTCATCCGCACATCTTTTGACGCTCCGCGAACTGCGCTCGCGGAGCTCATCCCGTCCCCGCCCATCACAAAGTGTTACAAGCGTTCGTCGATCTCTGCCATGATCACCGAAACCTCGGCGTCGGTGAGGTCTGCGTTCGCCACTTCGAGTTCGCGCTGTGCCTTTGAGTAGGCTTCGTCTGCACGGCGAAAACGATCGCTGAGCTCCACGAGCTGGCGCTCGCACTGCTCCAAATCCGCACGCTTCTGCTTGATCTCAACCTCAGCGTGCTCAATGAAGGCATGCGCCTCCTCGAGTTCTGCCTGGGCGCTTTGGCGTATGGAATAGGCGGAGTCCACCCGGGCGGCACACTGCTCCTCAGTCGCACGCAGATTATTGAGCTGCGTGCGAGCGGCTTCGATGGCTGAGACGACCGTACTCAGCTCATGGCGCCTGCTATCTAGCGTATCGGCAGCGTCACGGCTCTCTTGACCGTAACGCACGGCCATCTCCTGCATGGCACGTAGGCCACGCTGCGCCTGGGCGTTCTTCTTTTCCGCCTCTTCGCCCTCACGCTCCAGTCGCTCAAGCTCATCTTTGGCATCCTGGAGGCGCTGCTCGCATACCTGTACCACGTTCTCGGTATGGCTTCTCTCCTCCTTTGCGCTCTCCACCGCCTCGCGGGCCTCACGAAGTTCACGCTCCACGCGTGTTTGCGTGACATTGGAAAGATCCAGCTTAGCCGACGCTTCGTCACAGGCAATGCGTATGCGAATGGCCTCTACGTCGGCATCCGCAAGCCGAGTGAGCGCCTGTGCGTTGACCGTCATCGCGGCGCTCCGCACATCCTGGGCAGAGGCATAGTCTGCCATAGCCTGCGCCTGCAACTCATCGCTTACGTCGTCTATCTCAGCGCGCTGCTGTATGTCACGTAGACGCGCCTCGGCCTTATCGGCAGTAGCGATGGCCGTACGAAGATTCTCTTGGGCGGTCTCGTATGCCTTCTTTGCCTTCTGCGCCTCTGCCTCAGCGTCCTTGTGTTCCTTACGCAGTTTCTCCAGCTGCTCTGACGCCTGCTTGGATGCGGCGACCGCCTCGTCAAGCGCTTGTTGCTTCGCAGAAACCCTTTGCTCTAGGGGGTTGTCGTCGCTCGGCAGAGAGGACTCGGCCTCGATTGCCTTCTGCAGTTCATCCTCCGCCTTGTCAACGCGCTGCCTAGCCTTCTCAATGCTCTGTAGAACGCCGTCGAGGGCACGTTGTGCGTCGGTTGCGCGCTGAACACGCTCGTCAAGCGTGATGCGCGAGCTCGATTCGTTCTTATCCGATTTCTCTAGGTTCTCCTCTGCGCCGTCCAAGAGCGCGGCAGCGTTGTCACGACGCCTTTCCAACTCGGCAAGCGACTTTTCGGCAGCCATGCGTTCGTCGTGAGCCTTCGCCAGCTCCTGCTGAGTGGACTCGTGCTCCAGTTGCGCTCGCTTGCTCGCAGCCTCGTTGGGCATGATGGCATCGCGCGTGAACCGCAACCTGATTTGCAAATCCTCTATGGCCGTCTTGGTGGCAATGCGCTTGCTCTCGGCGTCTTGCAGGGCAGTGCTGGCACCTTCGTACTCTAAACGTGCCTCCTCGCACGCCTTGGTCTGCTGTTGCAGTGCCTCGCGTGCCTTCTCTTCGAGTGCCTTTGCGTCTGCGTACAACATGCCCATCGCATCCCCCAAACCGTACTTCGAGCGCCTTTGCCGCGTCCTCTAATCTGCAATCTCTAGCATAGCAACTTTGCAGCCGTTTGGAGCCAAAATGTTCCTTTTCGGAACGCAACGTAACACGCAATTTCGCTCTGACAGATAGCGATCTGCGAAACGCCTGCCCCCAATTGAATCGCCAATCCCTCCTGGGGCGTGGAAGGCTCCATGCTCAAACAGCCGCGCTTCGCGCGAAACTCGCATGGCTTGCTTTCCAGCGCCCCAGGAGGGATTGGCGATTCTTTGCGGTCATCTCCCTCAAGGGCACAGATTAGATGCTACCCGCACTTCTGCGCAACCCATAGGACATGCGCTCTATGTGAGGCTCCTCGGTCTTGTTTACCACGCCTTCGTTTATGACCACGCGCGATATGGAGAGGTCCGTTGGGAGGTCGAACATGATGTCCTGCAACACCTCTTCGCAGATGGCCCTGAGTCCACGCGCGCCAGTTTGGCGCTCCACAGCCAAATGAGCGATTTGACGCAGTGCGTCTTCCGTGAAATCGAGCTGCACGCCCTCTATCTGGAACATGCGCTTGTATTGCTTTACCAGTGCATTGCGCGGCTTTGTGAGGATTACCACCAGGTCGTCCTCGGTAAGCTCCCTCGTTGAGGTTATAACGGGAATACGACCGACGAACTCGGGTATCATGCCAAACTTGTGCAAGTCCTGCGGCATGACGGCCGACATGAGCTCGTCCTCGCGGTCTTCCACGTTGCGACCCAGCTCGCCCGAAAAGCCGATGCCACGCTTACCAATGCGATCCGCGACGATCTTGTCGAGGCCCACGAACGCTCCCGCGCAGATGAAGAGGATGTTCCTCGTGTCTATGTGGATGAGCTCCTGCTGAGGATGCTTGCGACCTCCTTGCGGCGGAACGCTCGCCTCCGTGCCTTCCAATATCTTAAGAAGCGCCTGTTGCACACCCTCGCCACTCACGTCGCGCGTGATGGAGAGGTTCTCGGCCTTGCGTGCGACCTTGTCGATCTCGTCGACGTACACGATGCCCAGCTCTGCGCGTTCCACGTCGCCATCGGCTGCGGTAATGAGCTTGAGCAAGATGTTCTCTACGTCCTCGCCCACATAACCGGCCTCGGTAAGCGTGGTGGCGTCCGCAATGGCAAAGGGCACCTCAAGGAAGCGTGCAAGCGTTTGGGCAAGCAGGGTCTTGCCTGTTCCCGTGGGGCCAAGGAGCAATATGTTGCTCTTTGCAAGCTCAACGCCCTCTTCGCCCTCTGCAATCTCGTCATCGCCCGACAAAATGCGCCTATAGTGGTTGTATACCGCCACGCTCATGGCGCGCTTCGCCTGCTCCTGACCCATCACGTACTGAGACAGCTCGTCGTAGATCTCGTGTGGAGAAGGCAGACGCTTTATGGGAAGGTCTTGCGCTTCGAAGGACGCAGCTTCGTATTCCGCATCCTCCGCCTCTGCAAGAATATCCGTGCAAGCATTCACGCACTCATCGCAAATGTATATGCCACCAGATCCTTGGATGAGTTTGTTTACTTGGTTGCGCGGCTTTCCACAAAATGAGCAGCGCATTTCGTCGTTCGTGGGCATTGACTTACTCCTCGTTAGCCTGTTCGTCGCGAGAGGTGATTACTCTATCCACCAGTCCGTATGCAAGCGCTTCCTGTGCACGCAAATAGTTATCGCGTTCGGTGTCCACCTGAATCTTCTCGATGGGCTGCCCGGTTGCATCCGAGAGAATCTGGTTAAGATGCTCGCGAATGTACTTCGTCTCGTCCGCAACGATTTGGATGTCGGTCTGCTGGCCCTGAACGCCAGAGCTCGGCTGATGGATGAGCACCATGGAATTGGGCAAGCACATGCGCTTTCCCTTGGCGCCAGATGCAAGCAGCACCGCGGCCATGGAGGCAGCCATTCCCACACAGATGGTGGATACCTGGGGCTTGATGAAGTTCATGGTGTCCAGTATGCCAAGGCCTGCATACACCTCTCCGCCAGGGGAATCGATGTAGAGCGAGATGTCCTTGTCGGGGTCCTGGCTCTCCAAGTGGAGCAGCTGCGCAATAACCAGGTTCGCGCTCTCACGCGTTATGGGCTCCCCTATGAACACAATGCGGTCGTTGAGGAGGCGAGAGTAGATGTCGTAGCTGCGCTCACCGCGCGGGGTCTGTTCGACTACGTAGGGTATGAGCGGTATGTTGGTGGGGTTAACCATATCATCTCCTTCTTCCTAAGAATCATGCACACGGAGGTAAGTATTCCCACCACCGTTGAATCTAAGACAGTCTATCACGCAAAACCGAGTCATTCCACACACCATGCGACTTGGGACGCAAAAAGGGACAGATCGCATTGCCGCATTGCCGATCGCATCCCCGCACCCGCACCTGGCCCGCATGTTACTCCGCACTCGCTTTGTTAGCCGCCGCTCGCCCCCTCGCGCCCACGATGCGGTCCGCATACGGCTTCGCGCTCGCTTCGCTCGCTCACTTCGTGAGTCGCCACATGCGGACCGCATCGTGGGCGCGAGGGGTAAGTAGTAACGAGAAGCCCGCCTCCTGCCATTGCGAGAAAATCTCGTGTGACAGGAGGCGGGCTTTGCGTACTAAGCACTAGGACTCCGTGGCTTGCCTACTCTTCGGCAGCCTCGTCCGCCTCGGCCTCGTCCTTGTTTTCGGCCACTTCGTCCACGATGGTGACCTCGGCGTTCTCCACAAGCCACTGGACGGCCTTTGTGCGCCGTATTCCCTCGCGCACGGCAGGCATGCGGCCCTCGTCCTCGAACTGCTTCATGGAAGCGTCTACGTCCGGCACGTTCGCATTCTCGAACTCAGTCTTGATGTCGTCCAAGGTAACCTCGACGGCAAGGTGCTCCGCGAGCGCATCCAACGCAAGCGACTGACGCGCACGCTCGTCGGCCTGCTCGTGCAGGTCCTTGATGAAGTCGTCGGGACTCGCGCCACGAGACTGCAGGTACATGTCGAGCGACATACCCTGGCTCTGCAACGACGTAAGGAACTGGTTGGCAATCTCGTTGAAGATCTGCTCGGTGTAGGCCTCAGGAACCTCCTCAAGGGTGAGGTGCTCGCCAATGGCCTCAACCACGCGGTCTTCCTTGAGCTGGGGCAGGCTGGACTTCTTGTCTGCCTCGATCTCCTCCTTTACGGCCTCACGCAGTTCGTCGATCGTGTCGAACCCGAAGTCGCTCTTCACGTTCTCCTCGGTGAGCTCGGGCGTAACGGGCCTACGGAGCGCCGTGACCTTAACCTTTGCGGCAAAGGTTGCCTCGTGCTCCTCGCCATCGCGCTCAGCCGAACGAGTCCAGGAGATCTCCTTCTCGTCGCCGACCTTCATGCCACGCAGACCATCCAAGAACTCCTCGTGGAAACGCGGATTGTCCAGGCTGAACATGCGGTTCTCGCCCTCGTACTCACGCAGGTTGCTGATGTTCTCCACGTCAGCGAGCACCATGTCGTTGCCCTCGGCGCCACGATCCTCCTCAACGTCCTCGAAGGTGGTGCGATATGAGAGAAGCATCTTGATCTGCTGCTCGATCTCGGCGTCAGTGGCCTCTTCGGGCGGCATGTTGATGCTCGGCGCATCGTAGGAGTCCAGCTCCACGTCGGGGCGCACGTTAATCTTCGCCTCGATGGTATAGTCGCTCTTCTCGCTTACGAGATCCGGCTCCTCGCCGTAGTCAATCTGGCCAAGGGGCACGATGTCGAGCTGCTCGATCATAATCGGCTCGGCCTCAGTGAGCAGATCGTTGGTGGCCTGTGCCAACACGGCCTGACGTCCCACAATGCCGTCGATAACGGGGCGGGGAGCACGGCCACGACGGAATCCCTGGAAAGCGTACTTGCGCGCGATGTCCTTGTAAGTCGCAACAATCGCGGCGTCCACGTCCTTCTTGCCGATGGTAAGCGTAGCAACCAGAAGGCCGCTCTCGGGCTTCTGAGTGTTGACGGTGATGTTCAACGTTCCTCCAGTGTCTCGTGCTCTTGTGCTATGGGCAATTGCCCAGAATGTGCAATGGTGCGGGCGAAAGGACTCGAACCTTCACGGGGTCTCCCCCACTGGAACCTAAATCCAGCGTGTCTGCCAGTTCCACCACGCCCG